>NZ_JBIAUE010000039.1:0-51873 GCF_042892615.1 Streptomyces sp. NPDC001750
CACCGTCAGATCATCCGAGAAACGCCGGTCACCCGTCGCATCCGGCACATACTTCACACAGACAACGATCCTCAAGCTCACGCCGGCTCTCCTACCTGGTGCGGTTGGTAGAGACGACAATATGGCACTCAGTACCCTCTGTAAAGGAACGCAGTGCCAGAAAGCGTCTTTCGATGCTACGTTCCCCGCATGACTGACGCACGCAGACCGGCGAAGAAGGCCCCCATGCGGGAGGTGCTGGCCGAGGCTGCCTTCCAGCTCTTCCTGGAGCGGGGCTTCGAGCGGACCACGGTGGACGACATCGTGGCCCGGGCCGGGGTCGGGCGCCGGTCGTTCTTCCGGTACTTCCCCTCGAAGGAGGACGCGGTCTTCCCGGACCACGAGCGGTGTCTCGCCGACATGACCGCGTTCCTGGCGGCGGCCGACGACATGGAACCGGTCGACGCGGTGTGCGACGCGGCCCGCCTCGTGCTGCGCATGTACGCCGCCAACCCCGAGTTCTCCGTCCAGCGCTACCGGCTCACCCGGGAGGTGCCCGGGCTGCGGACCTACGAACTGTCCGTGGTGCGCCGGTACGAACAGACGCTGGCCGGCTACCTCCGTGAGCGCTACGGCGACGCGCGGGACGGCGCGCTCCGTGCCGAGGTGATCGCCGCGTCCGTGGTCGCCGCGCACAACAACGGGCTGCGCTCCTGGCTGCGCTCGGGCGGCGAGGGCGACGCGGAGACGGCGGTGGACCACGCCTTCGGGCTGGTGCGGAGGGTGTGGGGGAGCGCGGCGGCCGGGGACGTGTCGCCGCCCTCGGCCGACGGCGGTGCGGCCGACGGCGACGTGGTGGTGATGGTCGCCGCGAAGAACGCGCCGATGTGGCGCGTGGTGCAGCAGATCGAGTCGGTCATCGGTCAGGACTGACGCCGGAAGTCGCCTCCTTGGCACTGAGTGCCTTTACGTCTCGGCACTCAGTGCCCTATGGTGCGGACGCGCCGACGCGCACGCATGGCGCATCCGAGCCGAGCGCAAGGGGTCGAACGTGTCCCAGTCGTCGAATGACACCGTGCAGACGGAGCGTGAGGAAACCGGCCTGCACTACCACCGCTGCCGTTGGTGCGGCACCGCCTCGTTCCGGAGGCTGCTGTGCCCGGTGTGCGCGTCGAGTGATCTGAGGTCCGAACACAGCGACGGTCTGGGCGTCGTGGTGAGGTCCGGCGTCGTGCACCGTTACACGGAGGCGGCGCGCAACGAGTCGCTCGTCAGGCTTCCCGAGGGATTCGTGTTCCGTTGCCGCGTCGTGGGCGCCGCACCGCACCTCGTGGCGGTCGGTGCACGGGTGCGGCCGTTGGCCGGGGGCGATCCGGCCGCCGGTGAGGTGGTCTTCGAGCTCTGCGAGCCGCCGAGGAGGGACGACTGGCTCTGAGCACCACGACTTCGAGCGTCCGGCCCGATGTGTCCCGCGCCACACCGGTCCGGCGCGTCGTACACCTGGCGGCCACCTTCCCGCCATGGGCGGGTCATCGATCTCCCCGCGGGTCGTGATTGGCTGGGGGCATGATGGATGAACTTCTCGCCGGAATCGCGGAAATCTCCGGCATCGTCGGGAACACCGACACCGACGGCGGCGGTCCCGCCGGACGCCTGAACGACGTCGAGGAAGCGGTGCGCGCGGCGGCCGCCGCCGAGATCATGCCCCGCCACCGGCAGCTCGCCGCGCACGAGATCGTCGAGAAGAACGGCCCGCACGACCTCGTCACCGTCGCCGACCGGCTGGCGGAGGAACACCTCACCGCCTCGCTGTCCCGGCTCCTGCCCGGCTCGGTCGTGGTCGGGGAGGAGGCGGTCCACGCCGACCCTTCGGTGTACGACGCGCTGGACGGTGACGCTCCGGTGTGGATCGTCGACCCGGTCGACGGCACCCGCCAGTTCGTACGCGGTGAACCGGGCTTCTGCACCCTGGTCTCCCTCGCACACCGCGGCGAACTCCTCGCCTCGTGGACCTACGCCCCGGCCCTCGACCAGATGGCCGTCGCGGTCCGCGGCCGGGGCGCCACGCTGAACGGGCAGCCGATACGGTCCGGCACGCCCGCCCCCGGCGCCGTTCTCGAAGTGGCCACGTCGCACCCCGACTACACCACCGACGCACAGAAGCGGGCACTGCTCGGCCTGCGTACCGACGGCATCGACGCCCGGCCCTGTGGCTCGGCCGGTCTCGAATACCTCGCCGTCGCGCGCGGGGAGCTCGACGCGGTCGCCTTCACCTGGGAGTACGCCTGGGACCACGCGGCCGGTCTGCTGCTGGTCGCCGAGACGGGCGGCGCCCAGGCCACACTCTCCGGCGCCCCCTTCCGGATCGCCGGAGGCAATGACCTGCCGTTCACGGCGGGCCGCGACGGTGCGACCGTCGAACGTGTCCTGAGCGCGCTGCGCGAAGGAGCCTGACCGGCCACCGCCGGCCGCCCGGGCCCCGTCCGCCGCGGGTCAGGGCCCAGGTCCCTCAGCCGTCCGGACCCTCCCGGCCGTCCGCGCCTTGCCGGCCGTCCGTGCCGTCCGGGCCTTCCCCGCCGCCGGACGCGAGGGCCGACCGGACGCTCCGTACCAGTTCCGAGGCCCGCTCCACCGCCGCCGGGTCCAGTCCCCGCAGCACCTCACCGACTCGCGCGGCGAGGTCCGGGGGAGCGTCCGGCAGCGCGGCCGCGGCGGCCAGCGCGCCCTTCTCGTTCAGGCACCACACGCGGTGGTGGGCGTGGAGCGACTGGGCGAGGATGCCGAACGCGCGCGACAGACACAGGGCGACATGGAGCGTGTCGCCGGCGGAGGACGACTTGCGGGTGCACTCCACCAGGAACTCCGCCTCCCACGCGGCTTCCACCAGCGCCGCGCGCAGCGGCTGCGGGTAGTAGGCCGTCGCTCGACGAAGCGCCGTCAGATCACCGTGGGGGTCGGCGAGTACGTGGCACAGCGCGACCTCGCCCGGATAGGCGGGGGACCAGAAACCGAGCGGATGCCCCGGCTGCACGCCCACTTCGTAGCGCCCGGCCAGGCAGTCCGACCACACCGCCTCCACCCGGTCCAGATCGCGCAGGATCCAGTCCACCGGGGTGCCGTCCACGCGCAGCCAGGCCCCGCCGTTCACCCAGGGGCCCCAGCCGCCGGGCCCCGCGACCTCCGCGGGGGCGCCCTGGACCTCGGAGGCCAGCGCGGTGAGCGCGGCGACATCGGGGACGCCGCGACAGTAGACGCCCAGATCCCAGTCGGAGTCCGGGCGATGCGTGCCCCGGGCCCGACTGCCGCCCAGGGAGACCGCACGGACACCGGGCACCGAGACGAGCCGGGACGCCATGTCGGCGATCCGGGCGGGCACGATCGGGACCTGCCGTGTCACAGACGGCCGCCGAGCGTGGGAGTCGGCAGAGTTCGGTGGGTTCATCGCACGGTGACCCTACCCCCGCCCGCGCCGCCGGAGGCTCGGAATATCCTGGACGTGCTGGCCGTCGGCTGACGAAGGAGTCCGAAGGTGCCGTCGATGCTCGATGCCGTCGTCGTGGGGGCGGGGCCCAATGGACTGACCGCCGCGGCCGAACTGGCCCGGCGCGGTTTCGCCGTGGAGGTCTTCGAGGCGGGCGACACCGTGGGAGGCGGTGCCCGCACGGAGGAACTCACCTTGCCGGGCTTCCGCCACGATCCCTGTTCCGCCGTCCACCCGCTGGGGATCGGTTCGCCCGCGTTCACCGCCATGCCGCTCGCCCGGCACGGTCTGGAGTGGCTCCAGCCGGAGCTGGCGCTGGCCCACCCGTTCCCGGACGGGTCGGCCGCGGTGCTCACCGGGTCCGTGGGGGAGAGCGCCATGTCGCTCGGTGCCCAGGACGCGGGGGCGTACCGCAGACTCGTCGCCCCGTTCCTCGGCCACTGGGACACCCTCGCCGAGGACTTCCTGCGCACCCCGTGGGACGGGCTGCCCCGTGACCCGTACCGCTGGGTGCGGTTCGGTCTCGACGCGCTCCAGCCCGCGACGCTGCTCTCCCGCCGGTTCCGGGGCGAGAAGGCGCGCGGGTTGTTCGCCGGGCTCGCCGCCCACGCCATCGCGCCCGTCAGCGGGGTGGCGACCGGCGGTATCGCCCTGCTCTTCGCCCTGGCCGCGCATGAGAGGGGCTGGCCGGTGCCACGCGGCGGATCGCAGGCCATCTCCGACGCCCTCGCCTCGTACGTGCGAGAACAGGGCGGCACGATCCGCACCGGCACGGAGGTCAGGCGCCTCGACGAACTCCCGCCCGCCCGGGCGTACGTCTTCGACACCTCGCCCTCCGCCCTCGCCCGCATCGCGGGTCTGGGCCGCGCGTACAACGGTTACCGGTACGGGGCGTCCTGCTTCAAGATCGATTACGCGCTGTCGGGCCCGGTTCCGTGGACCGCTCCGGAGGCGCGCCGGGCCGGGACGGTCCACATCGGTCCCACGGCCGGTGAGATCGACGCCGCGCTGAGCGCCGCCGTGGCGGGCCGCGACCCGAGCGTGCCGTTCCTGATCACCGCGCAGCCCAGCCTGATCGATCCCTCCCGCGCACCCGAGGGCCGGCACGTCTTCTGGGCGTACGGACACGTCCCGGCGGGCTGGGAGGGCGATGCCACCGAGGTCATCGAACGCCAACTGGAGCGTTTCGCCCCCGGGTTCCGTGATCTGGTGCTGGCGAGGGCGGTGGCCGGTCCGCCCCGGATCGCGGCGCGCAACGCCAACTACGTGGACGGCGACATCGCGTGCGGTGCGTTCGCCGGTCTCCAGACGGTGATCCGGCCCAAGCTGGCGCGTGTCCCGTACGCGACGGCCCATCCGGCGGTGTTCCTGTGCTCCTCGGCGACCCCGCCCGGCCCCGGGGTACACGGCATGTCCGGCCACCATGCGGCGAAGGCGGTGTGGAGGCGCCTGCGCACGGCGTACTGACGGCGCGTCAGGCGCCTAGCCGCCGCCTGACGCGCTCGTGTGCCGGGGCCGTTGGGGCGGACAGGTCCGGGGGCGTGCCCGTCAGGCCGGGCGGGGCAGGTCGATGGAGCGGTTCTCCTCCACGACGTGGTAACCGGCGCTCGTGTACAGGTTCATCGCCACCTCGTTGCCGCCCCACACGGTGAACATCAGCGCCGAGTCGCCCGCCGCGAGCGTGGCCCGTTCCCCGGCCGTCATCGCGGCCCGCCCGTACCCTCTGCCGCGGTGCCGCTCCTGGACGTGCAGCGAGTAGCCGTAGGTGACGCCGGGAAGATACCCGTGCTTCAACCAGCCGGTGCCGATCTTCCCGCCGCCTGTTTCAAGTACCAGGAACGTGTTGTCGGGCGTGGCCAGGCCCTCGGGGATCAGCTTCGCGAAGTCGCGGTCGGACTTGCGTACGGCGTCCTCGGGGCTCAGCGCTCCCGCCCGGACGATGCCGTGTACGTAGGAGTCCTTCTCCGCGGCGAGCCATTCGGGGAATTCGTCCGGAGTCATCGGGCGGGCGGTGATGCCGTCGAGCGGTTCCGGTGGGGAGGCGACGGGCCGCGCCCTGACCTGGCCGCGGACGCCGTAGTCGTCGAACGGCCCGTCGTCGGGCCCTATGAGCCGCACGTCCATCCGGCGCGCTCCACGCTCCGCGCACCAGCTCTCGGCCCAGTCCCTGGCGGCCCGTTCGTACCCCCGTCCGGCGTGCGACGCGCCGACGCGGAGGTCGCCGATACGGCCGGCGGGCGTGCCGCGGTCGTCGGCCACGACCACGGCGACGTGCCCCACTCGGGTACCGGCCTCGGTGATCTCGACGATCGTCCAGTCGAGGATGTCGGCGCGCACCTCCTCGACCCTGCGCGCCACCGCGGCCTCGCCGAGCCCGGCGGCCGTGTGCGCGGCGCGCAGCCGCTGCTCGAAGTCGTTCTGCCAGTCGGCACTTTCACCAAGGATGTTGAATTCCGTCACCCGGTCACACTGTCACGCCGTCCGGGGAGCGAGCGCGTGATTTCGCCGTCGGCGCGCTACCGCCGCGAGATGCCGCCCGCCCCGGGCGCGGCATCATGGGTGTATGAGTACACCTGAACCCGAGGCCGTCACCGTCACTCTGGTACGGGGCGACATCACTCGGCAGTCCGTCGATGTCATCGTCAACGCGGCGAATTCCTCGCTGCTCGGCGGGGGCGGGGTCGACGGAGCGGTGCATCGGCGTGGAGGGCCCGAGATCCTGGCCGCCTGCCGTGAGCTGCGGGCTTCGCGGTACGGGAAGGGGTTGCCCACGGGGCGGGCGGTGGCGACGACCGCGGGGAGGCTGGATGCCCGGTGGGTGGTGCACACTGTGGGGCCGGTGTGGAGCAGGGGCGAGGACCGCTCCGAGCTGCTCGCCTCCTGCTACCGCGAATCACTGCGCGTGGCGGCGGAGTTGGGAGCGCGCACGGTGGCGTTTCCCGCGATCTCGACGGGGATCTACGGCTGGCCCATGGACGACGGGGCGCGCATCGCCGTCCGTACGGTGCTGGCGGAGGCCGTCGCGCCGGTCGAGGAGGTGCGGTTCGTGTTGTTCGACGCGCAGGCGTATGCCGTGTTCGAAGAGGTTCTGTCGGCGCACGGTTGAGCGCGGCGGAGCGGGACCGCCGTCGCGCGGGGAAGGACCACATGGCCTCGGCGTGCCGGGGAGGTGCACGCCGAGACCATGCGGTACGCGGTCACTTGTGAGGAGTGGGCAGCAGGGCCATTTCGCGGGCGTTCCTGATCGCGCGGGCGAGCAGCCGCTGCTGCTGGGCGGTGACGCGGGTCAGGCGACGGCTGCGGATCTTGCCGCGGTCCGAGATGAACTTCCGCAGCAAATCGGTGTCCTTGTAATCGATGTAGGTGATTCCGGCCGCGTCCAGCGGATTGGGCCGGGCCTTCGGTGACGCGCGCTGGTCGTCGCTTCGTGCCATGGGAACTCCTGGTGGTTTTCCGAGGGGCGTGTTGTCCGAGGGCGTGGGGGTGCGGTCAGGGGACCGGGTCGAGGAACGAGTCGAACGGAGCGGGGAGCCGCTTCCAGGCCTCGGGCCCTTCCGCGTATTCGGCGTCGGTGAGGAGGCAGGAGTCGAGGAGCCGGACCACCCCGTCGCGGTCCAGGGCCGGTGAGGTGAAGACCAGGTGCTGGCAGCGGTCGCCGTGCTCGGGGTGCCAGTCGAGCGCTGCCGCGGCCCTGCGCACCGGGGGCACCAGGTCCCAGGCGGCGTCCGGCAGCGAAGCCAGCCACGGACCCGCGCTCTCCACGCAGAGCGCGCCGCCCGCCGCGTCCCAGGCCAGCAGGGTGTCGGGTCGGTCGGCGAGCCAGAAGCGGCCACGGCTGCGGGCCGCGGCGCAACACAGGTCCTCCAGCGCCCGGTACAGCCGTTCGGGGTGGAAGGGGCGGCTGCGGTGCCAGACGAGCGTGGTGACACCGGCCTCGTCCGCCTCCTGCGGCAGCAGCGCGCAGGCGGGGTGCTGGGCGGCGGCGGCCGACTCCACGTCGAAGCCGGCGAAGGCGAGGCGGGCCAGTTCCGTGGACCCGGCGGGAACATGACGGGCCGTCGGGTGCAGCTGGACGAGGAGAGCGCGGTCCTCGTCGTCCGCCGCCTCGTTGTCCACGAGGGCGAGCACGGGCGCGTACTCAAGTTGACGTGCCCAGGTGTCGCCCACGGTCCGCCGGTCGTTCGCCGCCGCCGCGAGTCCCGCCTCGGCCAGGTCGTCGCCGTTCCCGAGGTACGGCAGCACGAGCGCGGGATCGACGGCGGTGATGACATTGGTGAGTTCGAGCACGTCACCGCCGTGCGCGACGATCACCTCGGCCATCGTCCGGGGTTCGACGGAGTCCCACAGCTCGACGATCGCCGGTCCGGCCGGTCCGGCGTCGGCCAGCCGCCTCAGCTCGGGGACCAGGTCCTCGCGCAGTGCGCAGCAGGCGCAGTCGTCGACGAGCGGGGTGTCCGCGCCGGACAGTTCGCCCGAGGAGTCCCGCACGGTGCGCCGGACCGTGCCCTTGGCGGCGCCGGTCAGATCGTGGTGCAGGGCGACGCTGCCGGGGACGGTGCGCAGCAGCCGTTCCACGACCTCCCTGCGGGCGTCGGAATGGAGGCCGCCGACGATCACGACGGGCAACCGCGTCGCGCTCCGCATCAGTTCGCCCCGCGCCGGCCGTAGCGGCGTTCGAACCGCTCGACGCGTCCGGCGGTGTCCAGTACGCGTGCGGTGCCTGTGTAGAAGGGGTGGCTCGCGGAGGAGATCTCGACATCCACGACGGGGTAGGTGTTGCCGTCCTCCCACGCGATCGTCTTGTCACTGGTCACGGTGGAGCGGGTGAGGAAGGCCGACCCGGCCGCCTTGTCGCGGAAGACGACGGGGCCGTACGGCGGGTGGATTCCTGGCTTCATGGCGGGTCCTTCGGGGAGGGGAGCCCGGACGGGAGGTCCGGAGCGGTCGGTCAGCGTTCTTCGCGGAAGTCGACGTGCCTGCGGGCGACCGGGTCGTACTTGCGCAGGACCATGCGTTCGGGGTCGCTGCGACGGTTCTTGCGGGTGACGTACGTGTAGCCGGTCCCCGCGGTGGAGCGGAGCCTGACGACGGGGCGCAGTTCGGTGCGAGCCATGCCGCTACTATATGGCAATGATTTCCATTTCCAACACGCGGTCCGCCGCGGGAAACGAGTAGTGCCATGTCCGCCCACTGCCAACTGACCGGCGCCCGGCCGGGCTTCGGCAACCGCGTCTCCCACTCGCACCGGCGCACCTCGCGTCGCTTCGACCCCAACATCCAGCGCAAGCGCTACTGGCTGCCGAGCGAGGGGCGCAGCGTCCGGCTGACGCTCAGCGCCAGGGCGATCAGGACCGTCGACGCCATCGGTGTCGAGGCGGCCGTCGCCCGCATCCGGGCCAGGGGGGAGAAGGTCTGATGGCGAAGAAGAGCAAGATCGCACGGAACGAGCGGCGCAAGGCGGTCGTCGAGCGGTACGCCGCCCGCCGCGCCGAGCTGAAGGAGATCGTCCGGCGGCCGTCCAGTACGGACGGTGAACGCCGTGCGGCGGCGGACGAACTCCGGCGCCAGCCCCGCGACGCGAGCGCCACCCGGGTGCGGAACCGCGACGCGGTGGACGGACGGCCGCGCGGGCATCTGCGGAAGTTCGGGCTCTCCCGCGTGCGCGTGCGCGAACAGGCCCACGCCGGGCTGCTGCCGGGGGTCACCAAGTCCTCCTGGTGAGGGGGTCGTTCGGGGCGGCGGCCGGGGAGCGGTGCCGGCCGCCGCCCGGTCGACCGGCAGGGACGGGCCGGCCGCCGCCCCCTCGACCGGTACGGATGATCAGGCCGCCGCCCGGTCGGTCCGCGACGGCTCGACCGCATGGTCCATCCGTAGCGGTGCGTCGCGGGCCGACAGCGCGGACCGGTGCGGTGAGGGCGGGCGATGCGCACCGGTACGGGGCGGGCGGCCGGTCCGGACCGGCGCGGCCGGGGGCGGTCCGCGTGGACCCGGCCGGATTCGATGCCCCTGCCGCGTACCGGCCCTCCGCGGCTGGCAGGATCTGCGGATGCTTCGAAACCGCGGCCTCGTCCTCTCCGTCGTGGGGGCGCTGTACGGACTGTCCGCGATGGGCGACCAGATGGCGCTCCTCGCGCTGACCATCCGGTTGCACGACCAGGGGCGGTCGGGTCTCGCGATATCGGCCCTCGTCATCGCGGGGGTGCTGCCGCTCGTGGTGGTGGGCCCCCTGGCGGCGCCCCTGGTCGACCGGGTCGAGAGCGGTCGGCTGATCGTCGTCGTGACGGCCCTCCAGGCCGTGATCGCCCTGGGGCTGGCGTTCGTCACCGACGTGGTGGCGAGCATCGGGCTGCTGGCCCTGCTCGGGGTCGGGCCGGCCGTGGTCTCTCCCGCGCTGCTCCTCCTGGTGCCCGAGATCCTCGGCGAGGAGAACGCGGCCCGGGGCTACGCCCGGTTGGAGACCTTCCGCTCGGCCGGCAACGTGGTCGGTCCCGCGCTCGCCGGTCTCCTCGTGGCCGCCTTCGACGACCGCGTGGCGCTGCTGTGCGACGCGGCGACGTTCGCCGCCATGGCGGTGGCCTTCCTCGGGCTGCGGGTCCGGCGCCGACCCGTCGCCGGAACCTCCGGGAACTGGCTCGTCCAGGTGCGCGAAGGAGTGGGGGTGCTGGGCGCGGACCGGCTGCTGCGCACCGCGATCGCGGCGCTCTTTGCGGCCATCCTGTTCACCGCCGTGCTGAGTGTGGCGCGGGTGTTCTTCATCCGTGACGACCTCGGGGCGTCCGACACGGCGTACGGCGTCCTCGTCACCGCGCACACCCTCGGCATGCTCCTCACCTCCGCGCTGATCGCTCCGAGGATCCCCGTGGCGTGGCAGCCGCGCGTGCTGGCGGGGGCCGGGGTCCTCATGGGGGCCGCGCTGGCCGCGAGCGCCGGGATCCCGGTGTTCGCCGTCGCCCTCGGCGCCTTCGTGCTCACCGGGGCCGCCAACTCCCTGCAGGCCCTGGCCATCCGCAACCTGATCCACGCCCGCGTCCCGGCCGACGTGCGCGGGCGGGCCTTCGCGTCCTCCGGCGCCGCGCTGAACGGTGCCAACCTGACCGGAACCGCGTTCGGCGGCCCGGCGGTGAGCCTGCTCGGCGGCGCCGGTGCGCTGGCGCTGGCCGGCATCGGCACCCTCGTCGTGAGCCTCGCCGGTGCCCCGATGCTGTTGCGCGGGCGGAGGGAGGCCGGCCGGACACCTGCCGATGCCGGCCGGACGTCCACCACCGGCACGGCCCGGCCCGTCGGACCGGCGCGGGACTGAGGGAGGTGCCCGACCGGGAGGAGGAGAGTACCTGGCAGTGCGAGGTCGATGTCGGATTCTCGCCAGCCCGAGGGTGCCCGGTGGCCCATGCTGGAGACATGTACACGGACACCGAGCGCTGCGTACGGGCGGTCCAGTCGAAGGACGCCCGCTTCGACGGCTGGTTCTTCACGGCGGTTCTCACCACCCGGATCTACTGTCGCCCCAGCTGCCCCGTCGTGCCGCCCAAGGTCGAGAACATGACCTTCTACCCCAGCGCCGCCGCCTGCCAGCAGGCCGGATTCCGGGCCTGCAAGCGCTGTCGGCCCGACACCAGCCCCGGCTCCCCGGAATGGAACGCCCGCGCCGACTCCGTCGCCCGCGCCATGCGCCTGATCCGCGACGGTGTCGTCGACCGCGAGGGCGTTCCCGGGCTCGCCGCCCGACTCGGCTACTCCGCCCGGCAGATCGAGCGTCAACTCCTCGCCGAACTGGGTGCGGGCCCGCTCGCCCTGGCCCGCGCCCAACGGGCCCAGACCGCGCGCCTGCTCATCGAGACCACCTCGTTGCCCATGGCAGAGGTCGCGTTCGCCGCCGGGTTCGCCTCGATCCGCACATTCAACGACACCGTGCGCGAGGTCTTCGCCCTCGCCCCGGGTGAGCTGCGCAGCCGCGCCGCCCGGTCCACGACACCGACACCCGCCCCGGGGGTGATCTCGCTGCGGCTGCCGTACCGGGCACCGCTGAACCCTTCCAACCTCTTCGGACACCTCGCCGCCACCGCGGTCCCCGGCGTCGAGGAGTGGCGCGACGGTGCCTACCGCCGCACGCTCACCCTCCCGTACGGGCACGGCATCGTCTCCCTCACCCCGCGCCCCGGCCACATCGGCTGCCGGTTGTTCCTCACCGACCCCCGGGACCTCACCCTCGCCATCAGCCGCTGCCGCTGGCTGCTCGACCTGGACGCCGACCCGGTGGCCGTCGACGACCGGCTGCGCGCCGATCCGCTGCTCGCACCCCTGGTCGACACGGCCCCCGGACGACGGGTGCCGCGTACCGTCGACGGCGCGGAGTTCGCCGTACGGGCGGTGCTCGGGCAGCAGGTGTCGACCGCCGCCGCACGTACCCACGCGGCGCGCCTGGTCGCCGCGCACGGCGTCCCCGTCGACGACCCGGAGGGCGGCGGCCTCACCCATCTGTTCCCGGCCCCGGACGCGCTCGCCGGACTCGACCCCGAACGACTCGCCCTGCCCCGTACCCGCCGCACCACGCTCACCACGCTGGTCGGCGTGCTCGCCGGCGGAACGCTCCGGCTCGGCACCGACAGCGACTGGGAGCGGACACGGACCGAACTGGCCGTCCTCCCCGGCTTCGGCCCCTGGACCGTCGAGGTGATCGCGATGCGCGCCCTCGGCGACCCGGACGCCTTCCTCCCCACCGACCTCGGCATCCGCCGCGCCGCCGCGGAGCTCGGCCTCCCGTCGACCCCCGCCGCGCTCACCGCCCGCGCGGCGGCCTGGCGGCCCTGGCGCGCGTACGCGGTCCAGTACCTCTGGACCGTCGACGACCACCCCATCAACCACCTGCCCGCATGACCCAGTTGGGACGATTCGTCATGACCACCACGCCCGCAACCACGACCTCCCGGCGGCCCGGGACGGCCGTCCACCGGCGGCACACCGTCGTCGACAGCCCCTACGGCCCGCTGACACTCGTCGCCACCGACGGCGTGCTCTCGGGCCTCTACATGACCGAGCAGCGCCACCGCCCGCCCGAGGAGACCTTCGGCGAGCCCGACCCGCGCCCGTTCACGGAGGCGATCCGCCAGCTCGACGCCTACTTCGCCGGCGAGCTGCGCGCGTTCGACCTGCCGTTGTGCCTGGACGGCACCCCGTTCCAGCGCAGTGTCTGGGCGCAGCTCCAGCTGATCCCGTACGGCGAGACCCGCTCGTACGGTGAGCTGGCCGAGACGCTCGGCAAGCCGGGCGCCTCCCGTGCGGTGGGTCTCGCCAACGGCAAGAACCCGGTGGGCATCATCGTCCCCTGCCACCGCGTGATCGGTGCCTCCGGCAGCCTCACCGGCTATGGCGGCGGGCTCGACCGCAAGCAACGGCTGCTGGCCTTCGAGAAGGGCGGACGCGACGACGGCCCGGACCTGTCCCTCTTCTGACGCCTCCCCGGCTCCTGACGCCTCCCGGGGAGGGTGGACGCGTGACACCGCCCGGGCCGACGCGGCGGACGTGTGACGCCGGAAGCCCGGGCGGCGGAGATTCGGGACCGGATGGTGTCGGCCCCGGGCCCGGGCGGCGGCGGAATCCCGGGCCCCGGGTGGCGCCGGAGCCCGGTCGGGGGCGTGCGTCCGCCCGGTCGGTCGGTGCCGGGAGCCCCGTGCGGCGTCAGCCGACGAAGATCTCCACCACGGTCCAGATCGCCAGGCCCAGCATGCACAGCCCGCCGATCCGCTGAACCGTCTTGAGCGGCACCCGCTTCGCGATGAACTGCCCCGCGAGCAGCGCCAGCGCCGAGACCGACATCAGCGCGGCCGCGGACCCGATCGCCGTGGACCAGGTGCCGTTGCTCGCGGCCAGATTGGCCGTGGTGATCTGCGTCAGATCGCCCCACTCGCTGATGAAGACCGCCATGAACGCGGTCGAGTAGACCGGCCAGAACCCGGTCACCGTCCTGGCGCCGTCCTCCTCCTCGTCATCGCCGCCGCCGGCACGCAGCAGCATGAACGCGCCGAACGCGAACAGGGACGCCGAGACGACCTTGACGAGCCAGTCCGGCAGCAGCCCGATCAGGCTGCCCGCCCCGACGGCGATCGCGACATGCACGATGAACGCGGACGACGTGCCGAACCAGACGTACAGCGGGCGCATGCGGGTGCCCATGGCGAGCGACGCGAACATCGTCTTGTCCGGCAGTTCGGCGAGGAAGATCAGCCCGAAGGCGGTGATGATCGCCAGGGGGTCGAGGTGCATTCCGGGTGGCTTTCTGTGAGAGCCGGGCCCCGGGCCTTCGCGAAGCGCCACTCGGGCTGTCCGGAGGACCACTCGGCCCGGCACGACGTCGGCACCCGCGGGTCGCGGGCACGTCATACCTGACCGAAGGTCTCGCCCGCCCGTGGGGCTCACGGGCCCGGCCACCGGGAACCCGAGGGCTCCAGTGTGTCGACGACCGGTTCGCGGGGCTACTCCCCTTCGCAGCCGCCCACTGTACCCCAACGACCACCTGAGGTGCGCAGGTGTTCGATCCGATGCGGGGTCGGTACAGTCCCCGAGTGATCGTCCGAGCCGACTCCGGAGGCGTCCCCGTATGAGCCGCCGCCCGCGCAAACCCGCCCCCGTACAGGGCGTCTCCCGGCCCACCGTCAGCGTCTGCCGCGGCTGCTGCTGCGGAACCCCGAAGATCCCGGACGTGGACCACGCCGGTCAGCTCGCCGTGCTGCGCCGGACGCTCGCCGACGTGGCGACGGTCCGCGCCGTGGACTGCCTGGACGCCTGCGAACAGGCCAATGTCGTCGTCGTGCAGCCCTCGGCTCAGGGGCGCGCGGCCGGTGGCCGGCCGGTCTGGCTCGGGCTCGTCAACGACCCGGACGCCGTGACGGACATCGCTGCCTGGGTCGAGGCGGGCGGGCCGGGGCTGGTGGACCCGCCCGGGATCCTCGACCTCTACGCCTTCCGCCCCTCGCGCCGCGTCCAGCGGGAACTGCGAGAACCGGGGGACTGAGCGCCCGTCGGATCGCGGGGCGAGGTGCCTCGGGGTCACCGCGGTCGCACCGGTCGGCCCGGCCCCCGGACCTCAGCCCCGGGAGCCCGTGTCCCCGCGGCCACCGTCCACAGCAGCGTCGTTTCCGTCGCCATCGCTTCCGTCTCCGGCCCCGTCCGTGCCCGTGGCCGCCGTCAGCCGCCTCAGCAGTGCGGGAAGGGCCGTCCCGATCGGTTCACGAATGGTCTCGGCGGCCAGTTCGTCGTACGGCGTGGGCTCGGCGTTCACCACGATCAGGCGTGCCCCGTGCTCCACCGCGATCCCCGCCAGCGAGGCGGCGGGCTGCACCTGGAGCGTCGTCCCGACCGCGATGAACACCTCGCACGCCTTGGCGATCGCCATCGCCTCGCCGAGGACCACCGGGTCCAGCCGTTCGCCGAACATGATCGTCGCCGACTTCAGGATGCCGCCGCAGACCGTGCACGGCGGATCGGCCTCGCCCGCCTCGACCCGGGCCAGGGCCTCGGCCATGGGGGAGCAGGCGTGGCAACGGGTGCAGACCACCTTGCGCGCCGTGCCGTGCAGTTCCAGGACCTTGCGGGCGGGGAGACCGGCCAGCTGGTGCAGACCGTCGACGTTCTGCGTGATCACCCGCACCGGCGTGCCGGACCGCTCCAGCTCGGCCACCGCGCGGTGGGCGGCGTTCGGCCGCGCGTTCCAGGTCGCGCTGGTGCGGCGCATCTGCCACGAACGCCTGCGGATGTCCGGATCGCTCATGTAGCAGTCGTACGTGACGAGCTTCTCGGCCTCCGGGTCCTTGCGCCAGAGCCCGTTCGGCCCGCGGTAGTCGGGGATGCCGGAATCCGTGGAGATACCGGCGCCGCTGAGGATCGCGACGAGAGTCATGGCCACGAGCGTACGCAGCGCCGGACGCCGCCCGCGAGGCCATTTCGCCCGCGACGCACGGGCCGACGCACAGGCCGAACCGCACGGGGCGAGGGGGACACGAGGGTCGAGGACCGAGCCGGACGGACGTCAGGCCGCGGGGCCCACGGGACGGAACGGTGACGGGGTCCGGCCCGTCCAGGTGTGCAGCTCGGCGCGGGCGGTCTGCTTGGTGACGCCTCCCTCCTGGGCGGTGCCGCTTCGGGCCACGTAGAAGCGTCCGTCGTCGAGCGAGACCAGCCCGTACTGCCCGTACCGGCCCGGTGCCGGCCATCCGTACGTACCCGTCGCCGCGTCGTGCGCACCCTCGCGCAGCAGGGGGAGCAGCAGGCCGCGCTCCGGTGTCCGCTGGCCCCGGACGAGCCCGCGCACCGGCTTCCTCGCACCGTCCAGCGCGAACACCGAGTAATGGGGAAAATCGGGCTTGGTGCCCTGGTAGACGGCCATCAGCCAGTTGCCGCTGTCTCCGTCGTACTCCAGGTTCTGCACGCCGTACGTGGTGTTCCCGGTGTACACGAAGAACTTGCCGTCGACGCGGGCGGGACCGCTGGTGTGCGGGGCCGACTCGGTCAGCGGGCGCTCGTACTTCCGCCACCGCGTGACGTCGTACTGGAGCAGCACCTGGTGGTCGTTGTCCGTGCGGTCCCGGTTGGCGTACACGCCGTACGCGACCGTCAGCCGCCGCTCGGCGTGCCTGCCGCGCCGGTCTCCGAACGCCGGGCCGAACGCGACGCCGTCGATGCCGCTGCAGCCGTAGCGGTGGTCGGGGGTGTCGGCGGTGTCTCCGTCGAACACGCCGTCGCCGTCCATGTCGGCGGTGAAGTCCTTCACGACCTCCTCGAGGTGGACGGTCGAGACGACGCCTGTGGACCGGGCGTCCATGTCCATGCGGGTGACGCGGTCCACGTCCAGGATCGCGATGGAGAAGGACTTCGCCTCCTTGTACTCCAGCGAGCCGTACACCCGGCCGTCCTTCTCGTCGAAATCCAGATCGCCGAGATGGCCGGTGAAGCCGGTGACCGAGCCCACCGGGTTTCCCCTGAGGTCGGTCTTGACCAGCAGGTCGGTCATCGAGAAGTACATGAAGCCCTTGCGACGGTCGATCGCCATGCCCTGGACGTGGCCCGAGCGCCAGGCGCCGCCGTCGACCGACGACGGCATGTCACGAGAGGGGGTCGGGGCGGGTGCCGACCGTGCGGTCGCCGTCGGCGCCGTGGCGGCGACCGCCGTACAGGAGAACGTGGTACAGACGAACGCCGCGACGACCGACGCCGCGAACCCACCGAAAAGACCCGTGTGCTTGCGCATGTCCCCTCCGCTGTCGTGGAGTTCGGATGATGCGGGCCGAGCGTGCACCGCGGACGACGGGCGGGTGAATTCGCGCGTCCGGCAGCCGCCGACCGCCGCCCCGGTCTCCCGCACCCCGGTGGCCCGTGCACCAGCTCACCGGCTGACGGCCGGTCAGGGCAAGCCCCGCGAGTCAGCCGGTCACCGGACGGCCGTCCTCCAGCTCCGCCGTGGCGCCGCCCGAGTCGAGCACGTCCAGCGCCGCCCTCAGGCGCAGGGCGAGACCGGCGGGCAGGTGGCGGTCGAGTTCGTCGCGTTCGACGAGCTCCCAGGAGAGCAGCTCCTCCTCCTGGAGCCGGATCTCCTTCAGCTCCCGCTCCCCGAGCACGCCGCCGTCGTAGAGGTACGCGGCGATCGGCGGGCGCCCCGGGCCGCGCGCCCAGTCGACCGCGAGGAGCCGCCCGGGCGGCAGGTCGAGGCCGATCTCCTCGGACGTCTCGCGCCGTGCGGCCTGCCGGGGGCTCTCGCCCTCGTCGGACTCGACGGTTCCGCCGGGCAGCGCCCAGCCCTCGCGGTAGTTCGGTTCGACGAGCAGTACCCGGCCGCGGGCGTCCCGGAACACGGTGGCCGCGGCGGCCAGCACCCGGGGCAGCCCCGCGATGTAAGCGGCGTAGTCAGTGGTGGTCACGCGGGGAAGCGTAGTCGCACGGTACGGGCCCGGGACGGCCCTGGGCAGCGGGTATGCGCTGCGGATAGGGTCGGTGCGGCGCGACTGCCTGTTCGAAGAGCAAGGGGTTCAAGGTGGCGGACGGAGCAGTGACGGAGACCGCGAGCGTGCTCGTCGCGGCGGACAAGTTCAAGGGCTCGCTCACGGCGGCGCAGGTCGCCGGGCGGGTGACGGCCGGGCTGCGCCGCGTCGTCCCGGGGGTGCGGGTCGAGACCCTGCCGGTGGCGGACGGCGGCGACGGCACGGTGGCGGCGGCGGTGGCCGCCGGGTTCGAGCGCCGTGAGGCGCGGGTGACCGGGCCGCTCGGGGAGGCGGTGACGGCGGCGTACGCGCTGCGCGGCACCACCGCGGTGGTGGAGATGGCCGAGGCCTCGGGCCTCCAGCACCTTCCCGCGGGTGTGTTCGCCCCGCTGACGGCCACGACGTACGGTTCCGGAGAGCTGCTGGCCGCCGCGCTCGACGCGGGCGCCCGGACGATCGTGTTCGGCGTGGGCGGCAGCGCGACGACGGACGGCGGCGCGGGAATGCTGGCCGCGCTCGGGGCCCGCTTCCTGGACGCGGACGGCAAGCCCGTCGGGCCCGGTGGCGGCGGCCTCGCCGATCTCGCCGAGGCGGATCTGTCCGGCCTCGACCCGCGCCTGGCCGATGTGGACCTGATCCTCGCCAGCGACGTGGACAACCCGCTGACCGGCCCCAAGGGCGCCCCCGAGGTCTACGGGCGGCAGAAGGGCGCCACCGAGGAGGACATCGCGGTCCTGGACGCCGCGCTCGCCCACTACGCGTCCGTCCTCGGTCCGGAGCACGCCGGGCTGCCCGGGGCGGGTGCGGCGGGCGGCATCGGTTACGGGGCGCTGGTCGCGCTCGGGGCCCGGTTCCGGCCCGGCATCGAGGTCATGCTCGACGTCCTCGGCTTCGCCCCCGCACTGGCGCGGGCCACCCTGGTGATCACCGGTGAGGGGTCGCTCGACGAACAGACCCTGCACGGCAAGGCCCCGGCGGGCGTGGCCGCGGCCGCCCGCGCGGCGGGCGTCGAGGTCGTGGCGGTCTGCGGCCGGCTCGCGCTGACGCCCGAGGCGCTGAACGGCGCGGGCATCAGCCGCGCGTACGCGCTCGCGGACCTCGAACCGGACCCGGCCGTCTCCATGGCTCAGGCGGGACCGCTGCTGGAACGGGCGGCCGAGACGATCGCGCGCGACTTCCTGCGGTAGGCCGTGCCGGCGAACCGCCACCCGCCGGTCGACGCCTGGTCCGCACGCCGCCGCGTTGTCGGAGTCGTTCTCGTACGGGGACGTACGAGAACGATCCTTTGCCCTCGCGCCCGCACGCACCGGACGCCGCACGGCCCGGCTCCCGGCCGGACGACGGCAGTTCGACGCCACGGCCCGGCGCCCCTCCCGACGTTCGCGCCGTCGCGGGCATCGCCGGTCGCGGCCTCGCCCCCGGCCCCGTTGCGTACCCGCCCGCGTTCCGCGGCCGAGGAGGCCCGTTCCGCACCGGCCCGGGTCCCTCCTCGGACCACCGGCCTCCTCGGGTCACCCGGGGGCCGGTGCCCTGCCGTGGCCGTCCCCCGTCTCCGTGTCGGTCCGTCCGGTGCGGGCGTTCGCGTCGAACCACCCGGCGGCGGTGTGTCCGTCGAACCGTGCGGCGCCGTCCCGATCGAACCGTGCCGCGCCCGCGGCCGAGGCCGCGTCGGACGGCAGGGCCGTGTCGGACGGTCCGACGGGCGCGTCGTACGGCTCGGTGTCCGCGTCGCTCCGCTCGCCGTCGCCGAGCAGGTCCGCCAGGAACCTCAGCTCCACCGGCAGGTCACGACGCCACGCCATCGTCACGAACGGGGCAAGGATGATCATGCCGCCGTCCAGATGCGGCTTGACCGACAACTGGACCAGGGTTCCCCCTCCGGTCGGGCTCAGGTGGAACTCCAGTTCCGGCGAATGCCGGCCCAGCGGGGTCCACATCCGCGCGCCGCGGAAGGCCAGGTACTCGACCGGAGTGCTCGCGGTGCAGGTGAGGCGGTGCGCCCGGCGCCTGCCGGGGAACTTGCAGAGGTATTGGTCGCCGAGGTCAGTGGCGACCGGGCCGTCGAGCACCTGGTCTATGCTCGACGACCACACGGCCAGATTCCGTGGATCCCGGAGGAACGAGAAGATCTCCTCCGCGGGGCGGGACACATGGACATGCGCAGACACACGGGGCATGGCTCCACCTCTTACGGCGCCCGTCCGCCCGACCTTCGGCGTCCGGTAGCCCTCGTCGCGGTGCCGTCGCCCATCAGCCTGCGTCTCGTCGCGGGGACACGCACGCCTCGCACGACCGATGGAGTGAATCCGGCGCCTCGACCCGCGCGTGGCCCGGTGCGCTTCCCGTGATGCGGCCCGGACGTCTGGTAAGGGCGGACGGCGGCGGGCCGCGCACCCGGGCCGGTCGACGCGCAACCCGGGCCGGTTGCCGCTCCGACCCGGTCGCCGCAGTCTGGACGTGTGGCTGTCCCCGGGCCTGCCATGGCCGAGCGGAGCGGCTGGGCCGTCCGGACACCCGGTCCGATCGGCACCGGCCCCCTGGCACGTGTGCGCCGCCCCGAACCCGTCCCCGGCCCGGGGGAGCTGCTGCTGGACGTGGAGGCGTGCGGGGTCTGCCGTACGGATCTCCATCTGGCCGAGGGCGACCTCCCGCCGCACCGGCCGGGCACCGTCCCCGGACACGAGATCGTCGGCCGGGTCGTGGCGGCCGGAGACGGGACCGGCCGGTTCCGCGTCGGCGACCGGGTGGGCGGGGCCTGGCTGCGCGGTACGTGCGGGAACTGCCGGTACTGCCGGGCGGGGAGGGAGAACCTCTGTCCCCGCTCCGTCTACACCGGCTGGGACTCCGACGGCGGCTTCGCGGAGACCACGGTGGTCCCGGAGGGCTTCGCCTACGGCCTCCCCGACGACCAGGACGCCGCCCACCTCGCCCCGCTGCTCTGCGCGGGCATCATCGGATACCGCTCCCTGCGGCGCAGTGCGCTCCCCGAGGGCGGACGGCTGGGCATCTACGGCTTCGGCGCCTCGGCCCACCTGGCGGCCCAGGTGGCTCTCGCCGAGGGAGCCACCGTCCATGTGCTGACCCGCTCGGCGAGCGCCCGCGCGCTGGCGCTGGAGCTGGGCGCCGCCTCGGCGGGCGACGCGTACGACCGTCCGCCGGAACCGCTGGACTCGGCGATCCTGTTCGCACCCGTCGGCGACCTGGTGCCGGTGGCGCTGGAGGCCCTGGACAGGGCGGGAACGCTCGCGATCGCCGGGATCCACCTGTCGGACGTCCCCGTGCTGAACTACCAGCGCCATCTCTTCCAGGAGCGCGACCTGCGCAGCGTCACGTCCAACACGCGTGAGGACGGTCGGGAGTTCCTCGCCCTGGCCCGGCGCATCGGCATCCGGGTCACGGTGAGTCCGTACCCGCTGAGCGAGGCCGACCGGGCCCTGGCCGACCTGGCCGCCGACCGGGTGCGCGGGGCCGCGGTGCTCGTGCCCGGCTGACACCTCGTGCCCCGTCAGCCGTCGCCGTCAGCCGTAGCCGCCACCGTCGTGGGAGCCGTTCGGCGCGGGCACGGTCGCTCCGTCGAGTCCGTCGGCGCCGCCCCCGACGGTGCTCGGCGTGGGCCCGGAACCCGCGCCGCACGGTCAGGACGAGGGCAGGGCGGTGAGCTCCGTGACGACCCACATCAGGACGCGTCCGACGCGGGGGCCAGCCGGCCGCGGAGCCATGCCCGGCCGAGCTCCGGAGCGTCGGCCGCCGCGGTCGGGCAGCCCCACACCTTCGTGCCCGACCTGAGCATCTTCGCGTGCCGCTGCTGCTCCTCGGCGGACAGCAGGAACACCAGGCCGCGACAGCGTTCGGCCAGCCGGGGGCGCAGCTCGCGGACCGACCGGACATGGTCGACCGCGCCGCGCGTGTCCCGTCCCTCGGGGGTGGGCGGCATGCGCACCATGGCCGCGAAGGGTTCCGCGCGGTCGAGCGCCTCGTCCAGCGTGCGTACCACCAGTGCGCGGGCCTCGTCGTGCGGCAGCTCCCCGGCGTGGATCTCCAGCAGAGGCCAGTCGGACCATTCCACAGGCATGATTTCCCCTCCACGCCACACAAGTACTTTGGTTAGGCAAACCTAACTCTGTGGACAGGTGTCCGCAAGTTGCTCGAGTACGGTTCTCCGCATGAGTCCTTCCGGCGACGAAGCAGAAGACGAGGTGCCGCGCCGCCGCGCATGGGGCAGCCTGAGCCGCGCGCAGATCGTGGCGGCGGGACTGGAGATCGCGCGCAACGAGGGCATGCAGGCCCTGACGATCCGGCGGCTCGCGTCCGACCTCGGCGCCTCCAGGATGGCCCTGTACCGGCATGTGCCGGACAAGGACGCGCTGGTCGGTCTCATCATGGACGCCATCGCCGAGCACGAGGTCGTGCCGCCGGACCTCGGAGAGGGGCCGTGGCAGGACAGGCTGAGGCGGCTCGCCGAGGCCATGCGCCGCGAGCTCGCCGCCTACCCGGGGCTCCTGGACATCCATATGACGCGGGCGCACGTCGGACCCGGGGCGCTGCACCTGGTGGAGAGCGCCCTGGACGTCCTGGCCGACGCCGGCCTCGACGAGGAGCAGGCGGCCCGTCACTACCTGGTCTTCGCCGACCTGGTCCTGGGCCGCCTCCACCGCGAGCTGCGCGGCGACCCCGTGGACCCGCACCGCACCGCGGACCTCCTGGCTCTCGCCGAGCGGACCGGCGATCATCCGCGGCTCGCCGCCGCCGCTCCCCACCTGCGCGACGTGGCACCCGGACGGATCTTCGACGACGAGCTGTCCGTGCTCGTCCTCGCCATCGAAGCCACCGTCCGCTCGTCGTGAGCCGCGCCACCGCCGCGTACGCCGGGCCTTCGGGCACCACCGGGTCGCACGCGTGGGAAACGCGGTCGTACATGTGAGAGGGCCCCGGGTGCTGGGAAGCACCCGGGGCCCTCTCACATGCGCTCGTGCGGTTACGGCAGCTGGGCCGCCCGTGCCTCGCGCCGGTTGTCGCGGAAGGTGTTCACCCTCCGGGCCGTCGCGAAGAGCGGGATGACCGCGCCGAGGACCACCTGGAGCGCACAGCCGGTCTGCAGGAGCAGCTGCCCGCCGGGGGCGTCCAGCGCCCACGCGGCCAGGAGCCCCATCGCGGAGATGATCCAGCTGAGCATCGCCACCGCGAGGACGCCCCGCGGCTTCGGGTACTCGACCCGGCTGACCATCAGCCACGCCACCCCGACGATCGCGAGGAGCGTCGGCACGAAGGGCAGCTCCAGGAGCACGATCGAGACGACCGTGAGCGCTCCGAAGGGGCTCGGCATGCCCTGGAACATGCCGTCCTTCATGGTCACGCAGGAGAATCTGGCGAGTCTGAGCACCACTGCCAACAGCACCACGATCGCCGCCAGCGCCGACACCCGCTGGTGCGCGTCGTCCGCGACCATGCCGTACACGAGGACGAAGTACGCCGGGGCGAGCCCGAAGCTGATCAGGTCCGAGAGGTTGTCCAGTTCGGCACCCATCGGCGAGGAACGCAGCTTGCGGGCCACGAGCCCGTCGAAGAGGTCGAACACTGCGGCCAGGAGCATCAGGATCACGGCAGTGGCCGCGGAGTGCCGCGCCATGCCGCTCTCGTCGCTGCCCGTGAGGTGCGGAATGAGGATTCCGGTGGTGGTGAAGTACACCGCCATGAAGCCGCACGTGGCGTTGCCCAGCGTGAGGGTGTCCGCTATCGACAGCCGCAGAGAGAGCGGCATGTCCTCGCCGGCGTCCTCCTCGGACTCCGACTCAGGCACCCAGCCGGTCCGGGTCTCAGGATCAATCACGGTCAATTCGAGTCACCCCCGCGGTAGTGGCCTGGCCGACCTCGACCGCGACCTCGACACCCTCCGGCAGGTAGAGGTCGACGCGGGAGCCGAAGCGGATCAGACCGATGCGCTCGCCCTGTTCCACCTTTGTACCCTGCGGGACGTAGGGGACGATACGACGTGCGACCGCGCCCGCGATCTGCACCATCTCGATGTCGCCGAGCTCGGTGTCGAAGTGCCAGACCACGCGCTCGTTGTTCTCGCTCTCCTTGTTGAAAGCGGGAACGAAGCCGCCGGGGACGTGCTCGACGGAGGTCACGGTGCCGGCCAGGGGCGCGCGGTTCACATGGACGTTCAGCGGGCTCATGAAGATCGCGACGCGGGTACGTCCGTCCTTCCACGGCATGATGCTCTGCACCACGCCGTCGGCCGGGGAGATGACCCGGCCCTGCGTGATCTCGCGCTCGGGGTCCCGGAAGAACCACAGCATGCCCGCCGCGAGCGCGGTGGTGGGCACGGCCACCGCGGCCCAGCGCCCGGACCTGCGGGCCCGGGTGAGGCTGAGCGCCGCGGTGGCGACGGTCGGGAGGAGCCACGGCGAAGCTCCGCGTGCAAGGCGGACACCGCCGCGCGGTGCAGAGGTTTGGCTGTCGGGCATGGATGACCTTCGTAGCGGATGATGCCGCGCTGGCAACGGGGGACGGCGGCTTTTCCGGCGATGTTATCGGTTGCGAGCCGCAACTGGGCAAGCCAGCAGCCGAGTCGGACGGCGGGAAGGCACCGGCTGAGGATGACAGGGTGTGATCTTCTTCGCTGCCAAATCGGCTTTAAAGGGACAATCAACCCTGGAACCGGTACTCCTCGAGGAGCCGGCGCCCAATGATCATTTTCTGGATCTCGGCGGTACCTTCGCCGATCAGCAGCATCGGGGCCTCCCGGTAGAGGCGCTCGATCTCGTACTCCTTCGAGAAGCCGTAGCCGCCATGGATACGGAAGGCGTCCTCGACGACTTCCTTGCAGTACTCGGAGGCGAGGTACTTCGCCATCCCTGCCTCCAGGTCGTTTCGCTCCCCGGAGTCCTTTTTGCGAGCCGCATTCACCATCATGGCATGGGCGGCCTCCACCTTGGTGGCCATTTCGGCCAGCTTGAACTGGATGGCCTGGTGCTGGGCGATCGGCTTCCCGAACGTCTGGCGCTGCTGGGCGTACGAAACACCCAACTCGAACGCACGTTGCGCGACACCGCAGCCACGGGCGGCCACATTCACCCGGCCGACCTCGACGCCGTCCATCATTTGGTAAAAACCCCGGCCGGTGGTGCCACCCAGGACCCGGTTGGCCGGAATTCGCAGTCCGTCCATGATGAGTTCGGTGGTATCGACGCCCTTGTAGCCCATTTTGTCGATTTTGCCGGGAATGGTGAGTCCCGGACGCACCTCGCCGAATCCGGGCTCCTTCTCGACCAGGAACGTCGTCATCGACTTGTGCGGGGCGGTGCCCTCGGGGTGGCCTTCGTCACTTCGGCACAGGACGGCCACGAGCGTGGACGTACCGCCGTTCGTCAGCCACATCTTCTGGCCGTCGAGGACGTACTCCTCGCCGTCCCGGACGCCCTTGGAGGTGATCGCCGACACGTCCGAGCCCAGTCCCGGCTCGGACATCGAGAACGCGCCCCTGACCTCGCCCAGGGCCATGCGCGGGAGAAAGGTGTCCTTCTGTTCCTGGGTGCCGTGCTGCTTGAGCATGTACGCCACGATGAAATGTGTGTTGATGATGCCCGACACGCTCATCCAGCCGCGGGCGATCTCCTCCACGCACAGCGCGTACGTGAGCAGCGACTCGCCCAGACCCCCGTACTCCTCGGGAATCATCAGCCCGAACAGACCGAGTTCCTTGAGTCCCTCGACGATCTCGGTCGGGTACTCGTCGCGGTGTTCCAGACCGGTCGCGACCGGAATGATCTCCTTGTCGACGAAATCCCGGACCGTGGAGACGATCTCCTGCTGGACATCGGTGAGACCGGAGGTCTGGGCGAGTCGCGTCATGGTTACTTCTCCACGTTCTTCTGCGAGGGCTTCGGGGAGGACTTCTGCGGGGCCGGGAGCGGCTCGGGGCGGCCGGGCTGCTCGCCGCCGCGCTCCTCGATGTACGTCTCCGTGGGGACCATCACCTTGCGGCGGAACACGCAGACCAGCGTTCCGTCCTGCTTGTATCCCCGGGTCTCCACGTACACGATTCCGCGGTCGTTCCGGGACTTCGAGGGGGTCTTGTCCAGAACGGTCGTCTCGCCGTAGATCGTGTCGCCGTGGAAGGTCGGCGCGACGTGCTTCAGCGATTCGATCTCCAGATTGGCGATCGCCTTTCCGGAGACGTCCGGGACCGACATGCCGAGCAGCAGCGAGTAGACGTAATTGCCGACGACGACGTTCTTCCCGAAATCCGTCGTCCGCTCCGCGTAATTGCTGTCCATGTGCAGCGGGTGGTGATTCATGGTCAGCAGACAGAAGAGGTGGTCGTCGTACTCGGTGACCGTCTTCCCGGGCCAGTGCTTGTAGACCGCGCCGACCTCGAACTCCTCGAAGGTGCGTCCGAACTGCATCTCAGACCTCCGGAGCCTCGAACTCGGACGTGCGGCGCAGACCGGCCGCGCGCCCCTTTCCGGCGACGACCAGGGCCATCTTGCGGCTCGCCTCGTCGATCATCTCGTCGCCGAGCATTGCCGAGCCCTTCTTGCCGCCCTCCTCGGAGGTGCACCACTCGTACGCGTCGAGGATCAGCTCCGCGTGGTCGTAGTCCTCCTGCGAGGGCGAGAACACCTCGTTGGCCGCATCGACCTGACCCGGGT
This sequence comes from Streptomyces sp. NPDC001750, assembly GCF_042892615.1. Classification (NCBI taxonomy): domain Bacteria; kingdom Bacillati; phylum Actinomycetota; class Actinomycetes; order Kitasatosporales; family Streptomycetaceae; genus Streptomyces; species Streptomyces sp. NPDC001750. The sequence continues at coordinate 26,082 of NZ_JBIAUE010000039.1, forward strand.
GCAGCACCCACTTGCCGTCGAAGCCCAGCGCCGCGGCACGGCCGGCGACCTCGCGGTAGGCGTCCACGTCACGGATCTGGAGGAAGGGGCCGTCGATCGCCTGGAGGTCGTGCGCGCGGGCCGCCATCAGGATGCGCATCAGGATGTAGTGGTACGCGTCCGCGTCGTACCCGGGCGGCTGCTGGCCGACGACCAGGGTCTTCATGTTGATCGAGGCCATGAAGTCGGCCGGGCCGAAGATGAGCGTCTCCAGCCGCGGCGAGGCGGCGGCGATCTCGTCGATGTTCACCAGGCCCCTGGCGTTCTCGATCTGCGCCTCGATGCCGATCCGCCCGACCTCGAAGCCCATCGTCTTCTCGATCTGGGTCAGCAGCAGGTCGAGGGCGACGATCTGCTGGGCGTCCTGGACCTTAGGCAGCATGAGGCAGTCGAGATTCTGGCCGGCGCCCTCGACGACCGTGACGACGTCGCGGTACGTCCAGTGCGTGGTCCAGTCGTTGACCCGCACGACCCGGGTCTTGCCCGTCCAGTCGCCCTTGTTCAGCGCGTCGACGATGGTGTGCCGGGCGCCCTCCTTGGCGAGCGGCGCGCACGCGTCCTCCAGGTCCAGGAAGACCTGGTCGGCCGGGAGGCCCTGGGCCTTCTCCAGGAACCGGGGGTTCGAGCCGGGCACGGCCAGGCACGAACGGCGCGGACGCAGACGGGAGGTGCCGTCCCGCAGGGACGTCGCCTGAGGGTGGTGGTGGGAGACGGGCGGGCGGTTGACGGCAGTCATGCGGGGACCTCCAGAGGGTCGAGCTTGTTCGCTTTCCGGATCTCGTCGACGATACGGCCGATGATCTCCGTGATGCCGAAGTCCTTCGGGGTGAAGACGGCGGCGACACCGGCCCCCACCAGAGCAGCGGCGTCGGCGGGCGGAATGATCCCGCCCGCGATGACCGGGATGTCCGAGGCGCCGGCCTCGCGCAGCCGGGCCAGCACGTCCGGTACGAGCTCCGCGTGCGAACCGGACAGGATCGACAGGCCGACGCAGTGCACGTCCTCGGCGAGGGCGGCCGACACGATCTGCGCGGGCGTCAGCCTGATCCCCTGATAGACCACCTCGAACCCGGCGTCACGGGCCCGCACGGCGATCTGCTCGGCTCCGTTGGAGTGCCCGTCCAGCCCCGGCTTGCCGACCAGCAGTCGCAGTCGCCCGGTGCCCAGATCGGCCGCGGTCCGGGCGACCTTCTCCCGGACCAGGGCGAGCGGAGTGCCGGGCTCCGCGGTCACCGCCACGGGGGCCGACGAGACGCCCGTCGGGGCCCGGAACTCGCCGAAGACGTCACGCAGCGCCCAGGCCCATTCCCCGGTGGTGACGCCCGCGCGGGCGCACTCCACGGTCGCCGTCATCAGGTTCTCGCGGCCGGCGGCGGCCTTCTTCAGCGCGGCCAGCGCGTCGGTGGCGCGCGCCTCGTCCCGGTCGTCGCGCCAGGCGTGCAGGGCGGCGACGACCTTGGCCTCGTTGGCCGGGTCGACCGTCATGATCGCGCCGTCGAGGTCCGCGGTGAGCGGGTTCGGCTCCGTCGTCTCGTGGACGTTGACGCCGACGATCTTCTCCTCGCCGTTCTCGATCCGGGCCCTGCGGGCGGCGTGCGAGGCGACCAGCTCGGACTTCAGATAGCCGGACTCGACGGCCGCCATGGCGCCGCCCATCTCCTGGATCCGGTCCATCTCGGCCAGCGACGCGGTGACCAGCTCGTCCACCTTGGCCTCGACGACGTGCGACCCGGCGAAGATGTCCTCGTACTCCAGCAGATCGCTCTCGTGGGCCAGCACCTGCTGGATGCGCAGCGACCACTGCTGGTCCCAGGGCCGGGGGAGACCCAACGCCTCGTTCCACGCGGGCAGTTGCACGGCCCGGGCGCGGGCGTCCTTGGACAGGGTGACGGCCAGCATCTCCAGGACGATCCGCTGGACGTTGTTCTCCGGCTGCGCCTCGGTCAGCCCGAGCGAGTTGACCTGGACGCCGTAGCGGAACCGGCGCTGCTTGGGGTTCTCCACGCCGTACCGCTCGCGGGTGACGCGGTCCCAGATGCGGCCGAAGGCGCGCATCTTGCACATCTCCTCGATGAAGCGGACACCCGCGTTCACGAAGAACGAGATCCGCGCGACCACGTCGCCGAACTTCTCTTCCGGCACCTGCCCGGAGTCCCGTACGGCGTCCAGCACCGCGATCGCCGTCGACATGGCGTACGCGATCTCCTGGACCGGGGTGGCCCCGGCCTCCTGGAGGTGGTAGCTGCAGATGTTGATCGGGTTCCACTTCGGGATGTGGTTGACCGTGTACGCGATCATGTCGGTGGTCAGCCGCAGCGAGGGACCGGGCGGGAAGACGTGCGTCCCGCGCGAGAGGTACTCCTTCACGATGTCGTTCTGCGTGGTGCCCTGGAGCCCGGTGATGTCGGCGCCCTGTTCCTCCGCGACCACCTGGTAGAGCGCCAGCAGCCACATCGCGGTGGCGTTGATCGTCATCGAGGTGTTCATCCGCTCCAGGGGGATGTCCTGGAACAGCCGTCGCATGTCACCGAGGTGCGACACGGGCACGCCGACCCGGCCGACCTCGCCGCGGGCGAGGACGTGATCGGGGTCGTAGCCGGTCTGGGTCGGCAGGTCGAAGGCGACGGACAGGCCGGTCTGGCCCTTGGCGAGATTGCGCCGGTAGAGCTCGTTGGACGCCTCGGCGGTGGAGTGGCCGGCGTACGTCCGCATGAGCCACGGGCGGTCCTTCTGACGTTCGCTCATCGCGGGCCTCAGGCGTTCTGGGTGGCTCGGGCGGTCCGCTCCGCCGACGCGTCACGGCTGTGCTTGTCGGTCCGTTCCGCCGATGTGTCACGGCTGTGCTTGTCGGTCCGTTCCGCCGAGGCGTCACGGCTGTGCTTGTCGGTCCGTTCCGCCGGCGCGTCACGGAACAGGTTGATGGCGTCGAGGTGCTTCTCGCGCAGCTCGTGGTCGCTCACGCCCAGGCCCTCGCGGGGGGCGAGCGCCAGCACGCCGACCTTGCCCTGGTGGAGGTTGCGGTGCACGTCGTACGCGGCCTGGCCGGTCTGTTCCAGCGGGTAGACCTTCGACAGCGTCGGGTGGATCTTCCCCTTGGCGACCAGCCGGTTGGCCTCCCACGCCTCGCGGTAGTTGGCGAAGTGCGAGCCCACGATCCGCTTCAGCGACATCCACAGGTAGCGGTTGTCGTACTCGTGGGTGTAACCGGAGGTCGAGGCACAGGTGACGATCGTGCCGCCCTTGCGGGTCACGTACACGCTCGCACCGAAGGTCTCGCGGCCCGGGTGCTCGAAGACGATGTCGACGTCCTCGCCGCCGGTGAGTTCGCGGATGCGCTTGCCGAACCGCTTCCACTCGCGCGGGTCCTGCTCGTGCTCGTCCTTCCAGAACCGGTAGCCCTCGGCGCTGCGGTCGATGATCGCGGTCGCACCCATCCGCCGGCAGATGTCCGCCTTCTGCTTGCTGGAGACGACGCAGATCGGATTGGCGCCGCCCGCCAGGGCGAACTGCGTGGCGTACGAACCGAGTCCGCCGCTGGCGCCCCAGATCAGCACGTTGTCGCCCTGCTTCATGCCCGCGCCGTTGCGCGAGACCAGCTGCCGGTACGCGGTGGAGTTCACCAGTCCCGGCGCGGCGGCCTCCTCCCAGCTGAGGTGGCGGGGCTTCGGCATCAGCTGGTTGGACTTGACGAGCGCGATCTCGGCCAGACCGCCGAAGTTGGTCTCGAAGCCCCAGATGCGCTGCTCGGGGTCGAGCATCGTGTCGTTGTGACCGTCCGAGGACTCCAGCTCGACGGAGAGGCAGTGCGCGACGACCTCGTCGCCCGGCTGCCAGGCGTTGACGCCGGGCCCGGTGCGCAGGACGACACCGGCGAGGTCCGAGCCGATGATGTGGTACGGCAGGTCGTGGCGCCGGGTGAGCTCGCTGAGCCGCCCGTAGCGCTCCAGGAAGCCGAACGTGGGCAGCGGTTCGAAGATCGAGGTCCAGACCGAGTTGTAGTTCACCGAGCTGGCCATGACGGCGACCAGGGCCTCGCCGGGTCCCAGTTCGGGCACCGGCACCTCGTCCAGGTGCAGCGACGCGCGGGGGTCCTTGTCGCGGGTGGCGAGCCCGGCGAACATCTCCGTCTCGTCCTTGTGCACGGTCACCGCGCGGTACGACTCGGGGATGCGCAGGGCCGCGAACTCGGCGGCCCGGTCCGCGGCGGAACCGCCTGACGATTCCGTCCGCGCTTGGATCGCGTCCAGGATTTCCTTCACGGTGTGCCTCCGGCGGATGGGTCGCTCAGGGGACGCCGGGGCGTCCTCGTGAGCTGAGGGGGAGCTGAGGTGTGGAGGTGGTGCCGTCGGTTCGGCCGGTGGTGCTGGGGCCTGCTCTGTGGAGCAGAAGGCTGTGCCTGTGACGCAGGCGTCCGGGCGCGCGGACGGGGGGCCCGCTGGGACAGCCGGCGTACACGAGGTCCCGGTACGCCGATCGCCCGGACAACTTCAACGTATGGCACTCCGTGACAGGTGGCAAGGCACTCGGTGCCAATAATTTCTCTCACTTGTCATCCGCCGGGCACGTATGAGCGGGATCGGGGATGTTTCGCGTGGATATGCCCGGTGGATGATCGATCAACGAGCGCGGTAGAGGTACGGAGTCGTGGTCGTCAGGGCCATGAATCCCAGGCGTTCGAGGATCGGGCGGCTCAGGGCGGAGGCGTCGACCTGGAGGAAGCCGTAGCCGCGTTCCGCCGCGATCCGGGCGCGGTGGGCGACCAGCGCCCGGTAGATGCCCCTGCCACGCCACTCCGGGGCCGTGCCGCCGCCCCACAGCCCGGCGAAGCGGGTGCCGGGGTACAGCTCCATGCGGGCCGCGCTCACCGGTTCGTCGCCCGCCATGGCGAGGACGGCGACGATGTGGTCGGGGTCCTCGGCCAGCCTGGTCGACACCAGGTGCCGCAGCCGCGCCCCTTTCGTGCCGAACGCCCGCTCATGGGCGCGGACCATCAGTTCCACGTCGTCCGCGTCCCGCACAGGGCGCAGCCGGACGCCGTCCGGGAGCTCCACCGCCGTCGGGAGGTCCACGGCCGGGGCGACCATCAGGGTCTCCGGCTCCTCCGCCTCGAATCCGGCCGCGAGCAGCCGATCCGCCAGATCCGCCGGCCGGTCGTGCGCGTACAGCTTCCACTCGAACTCGTCGGGCCCGATCGCCGCGCAGTGCGCCGCCTGCGCGGCGATCGCGGCGTCCGCCCGGCGGGCGTCGAGGCCCGGGGCCGACCAGACGACGCTGCCCCAGTTCTCGGCCGGGTCGGTCATCCGTACGACGTCACCGGCGCGCTCGACCCGGACACCGGGGCCGTCGGGGCGGGCGTGCTCGCGCATCTCGCGGTCGAAAAGGGTCAGAAGTGCATCACGATCAGGAGTCATCCGCACACCGCAGCATCGGAGCGCGAGCGGGGCAATCGAATTTGGCGCGGCGCGGCGCGGCGCGGCGCGCGCGGGCCCGGGGTCCGGGGTCCGGGCGCCGCCCCGACGGTCCGCTCAGCGGTCCTGGAGCGCCTGCCGGATCGTGCGCATCACCTCGTCGAGCGGCGCGTCCGTCCGCGCCACCGCCACCAGCACCTCGCCCTCGGACGCCACCGAGGCGGCGGGCCGCGCCACCGGTTCGCCGCCGGTGATCCGGCCCGCCCCGATGCCCGTGCCGAACGTCCTGCGTACGATCGCGAACGCGTGGTCGAGCTGGGCCTCCACGTCGCCCTCGCCGCCCGCCCGCAGCCAGCGCCGCAGCACATGGTTGTGCGCGGTGACGACCGCGGACGCCGCGACCTCGGCGAGCAGCGGGTCGTCGTTGCCGGCCTCGTGGTCGCGCTCGTCGAAATGACCCAGCAGATAGCGCGTGAACAGCCGCTCGTAGCGGGCCACCGAGGCGATCTCGGCCTCGCGCAGGGTGGGGACCTCACGGGTCAGTTTGTAACGGGCCACGGAGACCGCGGGCTTGGCCGCGTACATCTTCATGACCTCCTTGATGCCGCGGCAGACGGTGTCGAGCGGGTGCTCGTGCGCGGGGGCGGCGTTGAGGACGGCCTCGGCCCTGACGAGGGTGTCGTCGTGGTCCGGGAAGATCGCCTCTTCCTTGGAGCGGAAGTGCCGGAAGAAGGTGCGCCGGGCGACTCCCGCGGCGCCCGCGATCTCGTCGACCGTCGTGGCCTCGTACCCCTTCGTCGCGAAGAGTTCCATCGCCGCCGCGGCGAGTTCGCGGCGCATTTTGAGCCGTTGGGCGGCGGCGCGACTGCCGGTGGCGCTTTCCTGCGGGTCGGACGCGGCGGAGACACGGGGGGACCTGGCGGGCTGGGACATGGTGTGAACGTACTGCATCGACGCGGGTGAGGGCGCCCGCGGGGGCGGGCCGCCCGGAGGATCGAGCAGCCCGCCCCATCCGGCCCCCGGCACCGGGGGCCGCTCAGCGCCGGGCATGCTCGCGGAAGCCGCGCCCCGTCTTGCGGCCGAGGCAGCCCGCGGCCACCAGGTGTTCGAGCAGCGGTGCCGGGGCCAGTCCCGGGTCGCGGAACTCGTCGTGCAGCACCTTCTCGATGGCGAGCGACACGTCGAGCCCGACGACGTCCAGGAGTTCGAACGGCCCCATCGGGTAGCCGCCGCCCAGCTTCATCGCGGCGTCGATGTCGTCGAGGCTCGCGTAGTGCTCCTCGACCATCTTGATCGCGTTGTTGAGGTACGGGAACAGCAGCGCGTTGACGATGAACCCGGCCCGGTCCCCGCAGTCCACCGGGTGCTTGCGGATCGTGCCGCACACCTCGTGGACGGTGGCGCGGGCGTCGTCCGCGGTGAGCACCGTGCGGACGACCTCGACCAGCTTCATCGCCGGGGCCGGGTTGAAGAAGTGCATGCCGACGACGTCCTGCGGACGCGAGGTGGCCCGCGCGATCGCCACGACCGGCAGCGAGGAGGTGGTGGTGGCGAGGACCGCGCCCGGCTTGCAGACCTTGTCCAGCATCGCGAACAGCTGCTGCTTGACAGCCAGGTCCTCGGCGACCGCCTCGACCGCGAGATCGACCTCGGCGAGGGCGTCGGGCGAACCCGCCGGAGTGATCCGGGCCAGTGCCCCGTCCCGCGCCTCGGCGGTCAGCCGCCCCTTGGCCACGGAACGCTCCAGGGACTTGGCGATCCGGGCCTTCGCCGCGTCCGCCTTCTCCCGGCCGCGGGCGACGAGCACGACGTCGTGACCGGCCTTCGCGAAGACCTCGGCGATCCCCGACGCCATCGTGCCCGAGCCCGCGACGCCGACCGACCGCACCGGCCGCCCCGCGACGGGCGAGGCGCCCTCGCCCGGGGTCAGTGCGTCCGGCACCACCGTCCGGCTGCCGGGCTCCGCGTACGTGTAGAAGCCGCGCCCCGCCTTGCGGCCGGTCAGCCCCGCCTCGCTGAGCTGGCGGAGGACCGGCGCCGGGGCGTGCAGCCGGTCGTGCGACGAGGCGTACATGGCCTCCAGGACCGTGCGCGCGGTGTCGATCCCGATCAGATCGAGCAGGGCGAGCGGGCCCATCGGGAGTCCGCAGCCCAGCCTCATCGCGGCGTCGATGTCCTCGCGGGACGCGTAGTTCGCCTCGTACATCGCCGCGGCCTGGTTGAGGTAGCCGAACAGCAGCCCGTCGGCGACGAAGCCCGGCCGGTCGCCGACCGCGACCGGCTCCTTGCCCAGGCTGCGGGCGAGCGCGGTGACCGCCTCGACGGCCGGGGGCGCGGTCAGCACCGAGGAGACCACCTCGACCAGCTTCATCGCCGGGGCCGGGTTGAAGAAGTGCAGCCCGAGCACGCGCTCGGGGCGCAGCGACTCGGCCGCCAGCCGTGTCACCGACAGGGCGTTGGTCCCGGTGGCCAGGACCGCGTTCGGGGAGACGATCGCGTCCAGCTCCCGGAACACCTGCTGCTTGATCTCGTACGACTCCGGGACGACCTCGACGACCAGCTCCGCGTCCGCCGCGGCACGCAGGTCGTCATGGGTGCGGAACCGGGCGAGCACCCGGCCGCGTTCGCGCTCCGTGATCCGGCCGCGCCGCACGGCGCGCTCGGTCGCGGCCTCCAGCGAGGCGACGGCCCGACGGGCCGCCGCCCCGTCGATGTCGATGCCGACGACCTCATGACCGGCGCGGGCGAGGACCTCGGCGATGCCGGTGCCCATGGTGCCGAGGCCGACGACGGCGATGGTGCTGAACGGGGTGTCCATCACGGGACTCCAGAGGGTGAGTGACGACTGTGAGAACGCGCGGAGCGCACGGGAACGGACCGGCGCGAAGCATGCGCGGAAGAGGAACCGGCGCGAAGCGCACGGAAGTTGTGTGGAGTGCTGCGCGGCCCGGGGGCGACGGTGCGCCCGGACCGGAAGGGGCGACGGACTCTGTCCCGGAGTCGCGTCTCACGAAGCTGCCGAACCGACGAGCACTCCGGATGGCTGCGTCACCAGGCCACCGGAGCCGGCGGGGATCGTGTCCCGCTCATATGAGATTAACTCGCTGGTAACGAGCGCGCCAGCCCCGGGGCGTCGTGCGTCACGTCACATGCGGCGGCCCTCTCGATACGCACAGTGTCCGCCGATACGCTGAGCATCATGGACGAGGAGTACCGGTCGCTGACGGACCGGCTGGCGGACGAGGCGGACGCGGCCGGAGAGCCGGAGGCGCTCCGCAGGCTGATCGCCACCGATGACGACGAGGAACTGGCCCGCGTCCTCGTGGAGCGCGAACGCCCGCTCTGGGCACGGGAGATCGCCGCGTTCCGGCTCGGCTGCGCGGGGGACCGGCGGGCGTTCGAGACGCTGGTCCTGCTGCTCAACCACCGCGACCCGGAGCGCTGCGTCTGTGCCGCCCACGCCCTGGCGCGTCTCGGCGACCCCCGCACGCCCCGGGCGGCCGCCGCCCTCGCGACCAATGCCCTGCGCACCGCGTACGCCCTTCACCCGGTCCGGCTGCTCACCGTGCTCCGGGCGCCGGAGTCCGTACCCGCGCTGATGACCACGCTGGAGCGCCTTCTGGACCCCGGCGATCCGCACTGGCGGGTGGCGCTCGCCTGCGTGGAGGGGCTCGGGCGGCTGGCGGACGAACGGGCCCGCCCGCTCCTGGAGGCGGCCCTGCCGCACCCGAGACTGGCCGGCGCCGCGCGCGAGGCGCTGGACCGGCTGCGGGCGGGCTGAGCGCGCGGGCCTGCGCGGCGTCGGTCGTACGGGATGCCCGAAGCGCGGCGTTCGGTGCGCGGCGCGAGGCGCGGGGGCGTACGGTGCGGGGGCCCGGCGCGTCGCGTCGGGCCCCCGCACGGGCCGGTACCTGGCCGGTCGCCCGGCCCGCCGATCAGCCCCGGAAACCGAGCAGCCGGTGCAGGACACCGCCCCTGGTCTCGGCGACGGTCGCCCGAGCCGCCTTCGTCGCCCTGTCGGCCGCAGGCGTCGGGTCGGGGGACTTGGCGCAGACCGCGTCCGCCTCGGACCCGCCGGTCCGGCCGCGCGGGACGGTGCCCTTGGCCAGATAGTCCGCCAGATAGGTGTCCAGGCAGTCGTTGTCGCTCAGTGTGATGCCGTGGTTGCCGCCGCCCTGCTCGACGACCAGGCGGGAACCGCGCAGCCTGCGGTGCATGGTCACGCCGCCCTGGTACGGCGTCGCCGCGTCGTCCGTGGCCTGGAAGAGCAGCACCGGCGGAAGGCTCTTGTTGGACACCCGCACCGGACGCAGCGGCTCCACCGGCCAGTCCGCGCACGGCGCGTTGTACCAGGTGTTGTTCCAGGTGGAGAAGGGGGCCTTCGCCTGTACGCGCCAGCCGTCGTTGCGCCAGGTGTTCCACTCGCGGGGCCACGAGGCGTCACGGCACTGCACGGCCGTGTAGACGGAGTACCCGTTGTCGCCCTCCGCGTCGAGCGCCCCGAACTTCTCGTACGCCTTTACGAGCGCGTTCTCGTCGCGGTCCTTCACGTAGGCCGCGAACGCCTCGGCCAGGTGCGGCCAGTAGCCGTTGTAGTAGCCGCCCGGCAGGAACGTGTCCTCCAGTTCGCTCGCCCCGACCTTCCCGCCCGCGGGGTGCTCCGCGACCGCCCGGCGCATCGTGTACCAGGCGCGTTCCACCCGCGCCGGGTCACCGCCCAGCCCGTACGCGCTGTCGTGCTTCGCCACCCAGGCGGCGAACGCCTTGTGGCGGGCGTCGAAGGCATAGTTCTGGCCGATGTTGTCCTCGTACCACACGCCCTCCGGGTCGACGCTCGAGTCGAGCGCCATGCGCCGCACCCGCTCCGGGAACAGCTTGGCGTACACCGCGCCGAGGTACGTCCCGTACGAGTAGCCGAAGTAGTTGAGCCGGCGGGCGCCGGTCGCCCGGCGGATCACGTCGAGGTCCTTGGCGGCGCTGACCGTGTCCATGTGAGGCAGCAGGTCCGGGTACTTCTCGCCGCACGCCTTCGCGAAGGAGACGGTGCGGTTCCGGTTGGCCTCTTCGACCCCGGGCGCGTGCGGCACCGAGTCGGGGCGCAGCGGATCGAAGAACCCGGGGACGCAGTTCAGGGCGGGTCTGCTCCTTCCGACGCCGCGCGGATCGAAGCCGATCACGTCGTACTGCGCGGCCACCGCCCTCGGCAGCGAGGAAGCGACGAATCCGGCCATCGGCAGCCCGCTGCCCCCGGGGCCGCCCGGATTGACGAGCAGGGGGCCCTGGAAGGTCTTCGCGGTGTGCGGGATCCGGGACAGGGCGAGCGTGATGTGCCGGCCCGACGGGTCGTCATGGTCCAGCGGAGTGCGGACCGTGGCGCACTGGAGCCGCGGGTGCGCTTCGGTGCCGCAGTCGGTCCAGCGGAGCGGGGCGGTGGCGGTCCGGGGCTCCGCGTCGGCGGCCGCCGGGGACGGGGTCGCGGTCACCAGACCGGCGACCGTCGCGCCCACGGCGACGAGAATTCCTGGACGTTTCGTCATATGGCCTCCCGGGGTGGGGAACACGGGGGAACGCGGCTGTGCGTGACACGGTCTCCGCCGCATGCTCCCCGCATTCATGCCCGGAAGGACATGTTGTGGAGAGAGTTGACCCGTTTGCCCTGTGACGGGGGTTTCTGGTAAGGGCGTTCCGGGGGTCGTCGGCTCGGGGCGGGTTCGTCAGAGCAGGGTCAGCTGGGTCGGTCCGGAGGCGTCGGACCACGCGGTGTCCCTGGGGCGCACGGGCAGCCGGCGGGCCGTCCCCCGGTGCGACGGCCCGATGCCGAACTCGGCCGCCAGCTCGTGGACGTGGCGCGTGATGCGCCGCTGGTACCACTTGGGCGCGTACGGCCCCTCCGCGTACAGCCGCTCGTACCGGCGCACCAGATGCGGGTGGTGCTGTCCCAGCCACCGCATGTACCACTCCCGGGCGCCGGGACGCAGATGGAGCACGAGCGGGGTCACGGACGTCGCCCCGGCGGCGGCGATCGCCCGGACCGTGGCGCGAAGCTGGTCCGGATGGTCGCCGAGGAACGGGACGACGGGCGCCATCAGTACTCCGCAGTCGATGCCGATCCCGCTCAGGGCGCGCACGACGTCCAGGCGGCGCGCGGGGGACGGGGTGCCGGGTTCCACGGTGCGCCACAGCCCCTCGTCGACGAAGCCGACCGAAACGGAGATGCCGACGTCGGTGACCTCGGCCGCCTGCCGCAGCAGTTCGAGGTCGCGCAGGATCAGTGTCCCCTTGGTCAGGATCGAGAACGGGTTCGCGTGGTCGCGCAGGGCCGAGACGATGCCGGGCATCAGCCGGTAGCGGCCCTCCGCCCGCTGGTAGCAGTCGACGTTGGTCCCCATCGCGATGTGCGCGCCGTCCCAGCGTCCGGACGCGAGGTGCCCGCGCAGCAGTTCCGGGGCGTTGACCTTGACGACGATCTGGGAGTCGAAGCCGATGCCCGTGTCCAGGTCCAGGTAGCTGTGGGTCTTGCGGGCGAAGCAGTACACACAGGCGTGGGTGCAGCCGCGGTACGGGTTCACCGTCCATTCGAACGGCATGCGCGAGGCGCCGGGCACCCGGTTCACGATGGAGCGGGCCCGGATCTCGTGGAAGGTGATGCCCCGGAACTCCGGGGTGTCGAAGGTGCGCGTGGTCACCGCGTCCGCGGCGAAGAGCGCGCTGCTCCCGGCCGTGGCGGGGTTCTCGACCAGATGGTTCCAGCGCATGGACGCCTCCTCGGTAGCGCTCGTCGAGAGAATAGAACATTTGTTCCCATGATCGTTTTCTCCGCTTCGTCCGGGAGTGCCCCCGCGCCGGACGCGACCGGGCGCCGAGGGCCTCCCGGCCGGGTCCCGGCGGGGTCCCGGCCGGGAGCGGCACCGGGAGCGGCCCCGATTTTGAGCGGCGCGCCGAAGGTGATTGGCTCGGCACACCCCCGAATTCCGAGTGCTGGAGGAACAGCCATGGCGCAGGTCGAGGCCACCACGGAACGAGTCATCGCGGCGGACGCGGACACGGTGTTCGACGCGCTGGCCGACTACGAGCGGACCCGCGGCAAGGTGCTGCCCGGGCAGTTCAGCGAGTACGAGGTGCGCGAGGGCGGCGACGGCGAGGGCACCCTCGTGCACTGGAAGCTCCAGGCCACCAGCAAGCGGGTTCGCGACTGCCTGATGGAGGTCACCGAGCCCACCGACGGCCGGCTCGTGGAGAAGGACCGCAACTCCTCGATGGTCACCACCTGGACCGTCACCCCGGCCGGCGAGGGCCGTTCGAAGGCCGTCGTGTCGACCGTCTGGAACGGTGCCGGGGGCATCGGCGGATTCTTCGAGCGGACCTTCGCCCCCAAGGGACTCGCGCGCATCTACGACGAACTGCTGCGCAATCTCGCCACCGAAGTCGAGAAGTAGCCCCTCGACCCGATCGGTTCACCTCACCGGTTCGGGTGGTTTTCCGGTCCCTCCGGTGGTGCGCCGCAGCACCTCCCACCGGGGATTAAGCCCCCGGTACGCCGTCGGCGCCCCCTCGTCGGCGTTTGCCCTCCCTCGTCGCGCGATGCGAGAAAGGGCGGCGCAGACGCGACGAGGGGAGCGGCGACGTGGTGGGTGGGATCACACTGCTGGGGGACGACCGGGACGGTACTCGCGGCGGTTCGGGAACCGCCGGATCGGCGGCCGCACCACCCCCGCACCCGTCTCCGTCCCCGGACGGGGGAACGCCGCAGGCGGCGGAGGAGTCCGCCGCCCCGCCCGGCTTACCGGAGACCAGCCCCCGCCGCATCCGGCTCGTCTTCCTCGGGCTGATGCTGACGCTGCTGCTGGCGGCGCTCGATCAGATGATCGTCGCCACTGCGCTGCCGAAGATCGTCGGGGAGCTGCACGGCCTGGAGAAGATGTCCTGGGCCGTCACCGCGTACCTTCTCGCCTCCACCATCGGCCTGCCGCTCTACGGGAAGCTCGGCGACCTCTTCGGACGCAAGGGCGTCTTCCAGTTCGCGATCGTCGTCTTCGTCATCGGCTCCGCACTGGCCGGCTGGTCCCGCACCATGGACGAACTCATCGCCTTCCGGGCCCTCCAGGGCATCGGCGGCGGCGGACTCATGATCGGTGTCCAGGCCATCATCGCGGACGTCGTCCCGCCCCGGGAACGCGGCAGGTTCATGGGGCTCATCGGCGCCGCCTTCGGTCTCGCCTCCGTCGCCGGCCCGCTGCTCGGCGGCTTCTTCACCGACCACGCCTCCTGGCGCTGGTGCTTCTACATCAACGTCCCGTTCGGCCTGATCACCCTGGCCGTCATCACCGTCGTGCTGAAACTGCCCCGGCCCGCGGTCCGCCCCCGCCTCGACGTCCTCGGCGCGCTGCTGCTCGCCGCCGCGTCGACCTGTCTGGTGCTGCTCACCAGTTGGGGCGGAACGGAATACCCCTGGGGGTCGGGCGTCATCCTGGGGCTCGGCGCCGGGGCCGTCGCGACGGCCCTGCTGTTCCTCGTCGCCGAGCGACGGGCGGCCGAACCGGTCATCCCGCTGCGGCTGTTCCGCGACTCGATCTTCAACGTCACCGCGCTCGTGGGCGCGGTCGTCGGCGTCGCGCTGTTCGGCGCCGCCAGCTACCTGCCGACCTTCCTGCAGATGGTCGACGGCGCCTCGGCCACCGAATCCGGTCTGCTGATGCTCCCGATGATGGGCGGCATCGTCGTGGCGTCCATCGTCTCCGGCCAGCTCATCTCCCGTACCGGCCGCTACCGCGCCCACCCCGTCGTCGGCAGCGCGGTCTCGGTCGTGGGGATGTGGCTGCTCTCCCGGCTCGACACCGACACCCCACCGCTCGAGAACGGCATCGCGCAGGCCGTGCTCGGCATCGGGATCGGCCTGGTCATGCCGGTGCTGGTGCTCGCCGTGCAGAACTCCGTACCCCCCGCCGACCTCGGCACCGCCACCAGCGCCAACAACTACTTCCGGCAGATCGGCGGCAGCGTCGGCGCCGCCGTCTTCGGCACGCTCTTCGCCGGGCGTCTGGCCGACGCGCTGGCCGCCCGCCTGCCGGCCGACGCCGATCTGCCCGACCCCGAGTCGATCACCCCGCAGCTCGTCCACGCCATGGAACCCGCGCTGCGCGACGCCTACATCCGCGCGTACGCCGACGCGATGCCGCGGATCTTCCTCTACCTCGTGCCGGTGCTCGTGCTCGGCCTGGTCCTCGCCCTCTTCCTCAAGGAGAAACCGCTGGTGTCCCACAACGGCCCCGAAACAGCCGCCCCGCCGACCACCGGGGCCGCGCCGGTCCCCGCCGCCCGCGCCGCTACCCCCGCCGTCCCCCCGACCGCGTACCTCTCGGGCGTACCGGTGTGCGGCAGCGTCCAGCACCCGGACGGCACCAAGGTCCCGCGTGCCGCGCTCACCCTCATCGACGTCCAGGGGCAGCAGGTCGGCCGGGGCGCGAGTGGTGACGACGGCCGCTACGCGCTGAGCGTGCCCGGCGCGGGCGCGTACGTCCTGATCGCCGCGGCCGGGGGTCACCAGCCGCAGGCCGTCAGCGTCACCGTGGGCGAACGGCCGGTCGAACTCGACGTGGTGCTCGGCGGCGCGGGCCGGCTCGCGGGGACCGTCGTCACCGCCGACGGGCTCCCGGTGCGGGACGCCGCCGTCACCCTCACCGATGTGCGCGGCGAGGTGGTCGCCTCCACGCGCAGCGGACGCGAGGGCGGCTATGTGATCAAGGAACTGGTGGCCGGTGAGTACACCCTCGCGGCCAGCGCCCCCGCGTTCCGGCCCGCCGCGCTGCCGGTGAGCGTGCAGGCCGCGCGGGAGACCCGGCAGGACATCGAACTCGCCGGAGGGGCGGTGCTGCGCGGTGTCGTACGGGCCGGTGGCGGCAGGCCGGTCGAGGACGCCCGGGTCACCCTGCTGGACGCGGCGGGCAACGTCGTGGACACGCTCACCACCGGGCCGGACGGGGCGTTCAGGTTCGTGGACCTGTCCACGGGCGAGTACACGGTGATCGCGGCCGGGTATCCGCCGGTGGCCACGGTCCTCCAGGTCGCGGGCGGCGGGCGCACCGAACGCGACCTCCTGCTGGGGCACCAGGACTGACCGTTCGGCGGGCGGGCCGCGGCGGACAGCAGAGCGCGGCGACGGACGGGAGGGGGTACGGGCACCGCCGGACCGCCCACCCGGCGGCCACGCCGGGTGAGGACGGCGCCGGGTGGCGGCGCCGACCCGCATGCGCGGATCGGCGCCGCCGATGTCAGGAGGCGTCGGCCACCGCCGCCGATGCCTGCGCCGCCCCGCTCCGCCCGGGATAGCGGTCGGCCCAGGGCAGAGCCTCCTCCAATGCCGCGGAGACGGCGAACAGGAGGTCCTCGCGGCCCCAGCCCGCCGTGAGCGACACCCCGAGCGGCAGCCCCTCGGAACTCCAGCCCAGCGGAAGGCTGATGGCCGGACACCCGGTGGCGTTCCCGATCACGGTGTTGCCCGTGAACGCGGTCATCGCGGCCAGTTCCGCGGCCGGATCGGAGTCGTCGCGAAGCTCTCCGACGCGGGTCGGCGGAGCGGTCACGGTCGGTGTGATCACGAGGTCCGCGTCCGCGTGGTCGAGGATCCAGGCTCGCGCGCGGGCCTGCACGACACCGATCGAAGCGGCCAGCTCGGCCGCGCTCGACCGATGCGCGGCGGACCGGAGATGACGCACGATCGGTCGCATCACCGATCCGTCGAACGCCGCGGCCCTGGAGCCGACCAGCGCGGTGAACATCACCCGGAAGTTCTCGGTGAGTTCGGGGTCCGGAGCCTGGTCGCGGGCGAACACGTCGTGGCCGAGCCCGGCCAGTGCGCGGCCGGTGCGTTCGACGGCGGCGGCGACCTCGGCGTCCACGGGCGGACCTGCTCATGCGCCACCCCGTCGTGCTGGAGGCGCACCGTCGCGCTCCCCTCGTGGGGCCCGGCGCCGACGACGCCGCACTCCGGGTCGTCGCGGCCCTGCGCACCGCCGGGCTCGACGAGCGGGCCGCGGTGTACGCGTACGGCGCCCTGCACGACTTCGTCACCGGACACGTGGCGATCCGGATCGGCCGCGGCGATCCGGAACGGCTCCCGCTGCCGCCCGAACGCCGGGCCATGTCGGTCTTCGTCGAACACCACGACTACGACCGCCGGTTCGCCTACGGCCTCGATCTCGTCGTCGCCGGGATCACCGCGGCCGCCACCCCTGTACCGCACGAGGAGCAGAGATGACGCACGACCTGCCCGAACCGCCCGAGACGGTCCGTATCGAAGGTCCTGGCGGGCGCCGCATCGCCTACTGCTCGTACGGGGACCCCGACGCCGCGCCCGCGATCGTGCTGCACGGCACCCCGGGCAGCCGCTACGAGGGCGTCGCGCTGCAGCGGGCCGCGACGGACGCGGGCGTCCGGCTGATCTTCCCGGACCGGCCCGGATACGGTGGGACCGATCCGGTGCCCGGCCGCGGTTTCCATCGCTGGAACGACGACTTCCTGTCTCTGCTCGACCACCTCGGCCAGGAACGGGCGACGCTCGTGGCGATCTCCGGCGGCGGGGGGTAGGCGCTGTCCGCGGTCCAGGCCCACCCCGGGCGGGTGGTGAAACTGATCCTCGCGGCCGCCGCGATTCCCGGGGCGCCCAAGGAGGCGTACGTGGGCCGGATCCCGATCGTGACATGGCTCAACCGCATCGTCCGCTGGGCCCCACCGGTCGGCGGCTCGATGCTCGCGGGCACGGGAGTCTTCAAACGGGTGCGCAGCCGCGAGTCGAACCTCGCGGCCTGGCCCAGGGCCGACCGGCTGGTCATGAGCACCCCCGAGTACCGGGCGCTGTCCGACCTGGACACGACCGAGGGGCGCCGCCAGGGCATGGACGCGGCGCTGACCGACCTGACCGGCTACGCCCACCCGCTGCCGGCCCCGCTGGCCTCGGTCTCCGTGCCGACCGTGTTCCTCCACGGCGACGCGGACGGCAACGTTCCCGTGGGGGTGGCGCGTTGGGCACACGCGCAGATCGCCAGCGCCGAACTGAGGATCGTCCCCGAGGGCGGCCACCTCTTCCTGATGGAGGATCCGGAAACCCTCCTGCGGGAACTGGCCTGAAGGGAACCGGTCGGAGTGGGGACGGATCCGTTCGCGTCCGGGCACCGCGACGCGGACGGTGCGGCGGCGACCGTCACGGACCGGACGGCCCCGGCCGGCCGCCCCGGTTCTCCCGTGGCCACTCAGAGCCTGCCGGGTGGTCTCCGACCGGGCGGTCGCGCCCTGGCACGGGCGCTTCCGGCGCTGCCGAAGCACCCTGGTGGCGCCTTCCCCGCTCCCTCGGCCTCGTTCGGCGGGGGAGACCCCGTCCCTGGACGTCCCGGCGCCCCGGAATCGCACGCAGCATGCCGCGTCCACGTTCCGGGCGAAGGTCACTCGCCAGGCTCTCGGCCGGCCGCGCGGGCCGACTCCGTCGGATACACCGCCGCATGGACCGACTGGAAGAGGGCGCTCACCTCCTGGCCGCTGAGGCCCTGGGAGCGTGCCTCGTTCAGCCATTCGGCCAGCGACGCCCTGAGCGGCGACTCGGAACCCGTCTGCGCCGGCGCGAGGGAGCGGGTGATGAAGGTGCCCGCCCCCTGCCTCACCTCGGCGAGACCCGCGCGTTCCAGTTCGCGGTACGCCTTGAGGGTCGTGTTCGGGTTGACCTTGGTGTCCGCGGCGACCTGCGCGGCTGTCGGCAGACGGTCACCCGCCTCCAGCGCGCCCATCCGCAGCGCCTGCTCGACCTGCCGCACGATCTGGAGGTACGTGGCCACTCCGCTGCGTCGGTCGATGCGGAACACGACCACCGTCATCACCCCCTTCGGGCTGCCGAAACGATACGTACCCGTGACGGCGTGTCACCGGAGGGGCCTCCGGGACACCCGCCACACCGTGAACGCGGTGAGCACGGCAGCGGCCGCGAGCAGGATGCCCGCACCCGTCCACTGCATGGCCGGCATCTGGTCGAAACCGAGGTACTGGATGACATTGTCGACGATGCCGTGCTCCTTCACGCAGGCGTTCGACGCGGCCTCGGTCTCCTCGGCGCACAGGCCCCAGCCGTACAGGTGGCCGTCGGCGGAGCCGATCCAGCGGTCCAGCTCGTACGCCTCGTCGAACCGCGCGGGCAGGTCGTCGTCGAGCGGGTAGGAGAACATGCGCGCGGGCGCCAGCAGGGAGTGCATCCGGTCCCAGACCAGTTCCACGCACATGGAGAAGACGAACGTGACCGCCATGGCCGGCAGCACCCGGCGCAGCAGCAGGCCGACGGTGATCCCGGCGGCGGTGAGGAAGAGGCACAGGGCCGGCAGCACCGGGCCGGTGTTGTCGAAGATCGCCCCCTCCGACCAATGGGCCTGGAACACCGAACGATAGGGCTTCCACCACCAGGTGAAGAGCGCCGAGAGCACCGAGGCGGCCACGAGCACGGAGCCGTAGCACCAGGCGAGCTTGGCCGTGATCCAGCGGCGCCGGGACACCGACTGGGTGGTGACCAGACGGGCGGTGCCGTGCTCCTGGTCCGCCGCGATCAGCGGGGCCCCGAGGAAGACGGCGAGGAGCACGGGCAGCATGCCCAGGGCGGTGAGGGTGAGACCGACGCCGCCCGAGGAGAACGCCGGCTGTGGCAGGGGCTTGTCCGGCCAGCCGGCCGCTTCGAGGACCTGGGCCATCCGGCCGCGCTGGTGGACCAGCCACCCCGCGCCGAGGACGGCCACGGCGGCCAGGGTGAGCAGCGCGGCCCGGTGCTGGCGGACGACGAGCCAGTTCAATCCGCCCAGCAGGCGACGGCCGGGCTCCTGGCGGGTCGTCCGGGAGGCGTCGGCGAGGGTGGTGCTCATCAGCTGTGGATCCCTTCGTCCTCGAAACGGGCGCCAGGTGTGAACAGGGCAGGCGCGTCCGGCGAGCGCAGATGCGCCAGCAGCACCTCCTCCAGGCTGGGTTCGGTGACGACCCACTCGGCGGGCAGCGGGCCGTTCGGCCGTACCAGCGCCTGGAACTGCCGTCCCTGGACCCGCATTTCGACGACGGTGTGGGGGGCCAGCACGGCGGCCGGGTCCGCGCCGGTGGCCAGCCCCGTCACCAGCGCGTGCGCCGGGACGAGCGCGTCCGCGTCACCCGCCATCCGGACCCTGCCCTCGGCGAGGACCAGCAGGTAGTCGCACATGTCCTCCAGCTCGGACAGCAGGTGGGAGGACATCATCACGGTCGTGCCGCGCTCGACCGCCTCCGACATCAGCAGGCTGCTCAGGTCGTGACGGGCCAGCGGGTCCAGATCAGCCATCGGCTCGTCGAGCAGCAGCAGATCGGGCCGCTTGCCGAAGGCGAGCGCGAACGCGACCCGGGTGCGCTGGCCGCCCGAGAGCGTGCCGATCCGGGCCTGCATCGGTACCTGGCCCGACCGTACGATCCGCTCCGCCGCGACCATGTCCCAGCCGGGGTTGAGTTCGGCGCCCATGCGCAGCGTCTCCGCCACGGTGAACCCCTTGAACAGCGGCTTGTCCTGCCCGAGGAACGCGAACCTCGGCATCACCGCGGGATCGTCCACCGGTACGCCGAAGACGCGAAGTTCGCCCTCGGTCGGCTGCACCTGCCGGGTGGCGAGTCCCAACAGGGTGCTCTTTCCCGCTCCGTTGGGGCCGACGAGACCGCAGATGCGCCCGGCCGGCAGCCGGAACGAGCAGTCCCGCAGGGCCCAGCCGCGGCGGTAGCGCCGTCCCAGGCCGCGGGCCTCCAGTGCCCAGGCGCCGAGGGCGCCGTCCGGAGTGAATGCGTCTGCCATGCACTTCCCTCTGATTCCATTAGTCAATTAATGGAATCATGGTCTTGGTGCAGGGAGCCTGTCAAGGCGGGTCCGGGGAGGCCGCGTGCCGCCCCGCGTTCGTGTCCGGGCGCGGGCCGCTGGGAGTCGCGTTCCGCATGCGGGCGCTCCGGGTCGTTGTGCGGGTTCTTCGGAGGACTGGACCTCTGAACGTTGATGTGCCTCTGGCCCGGCGGTTCCCCGGCGCGTAGCGTGACCCCGCATGAAGATCTTGATCAGCGCGGACATGGAGGGCGCCACCGGCGTGACCTGGCCGGCCGACGTGCTCCCCGGAACCCCCCAGTGGGAGCGGTGCCGTGCCATGTTCACCTCCGACGTGAACGCGGCGGCGCTCGGCTTCTACGACGGCGGCGCCGACGAGGTGCTCGTCAACGAGGCCCACTGGTCGATGCGCAACCTCCTGCTGGAGCGGCTCGACGACCGGGTGCAGATGCTCACCGGCCGGCACAAGTCCCTCTCCATGGTGGAGGGCGTCCAGCACGGCGACATCGACGGCATCGCCTTCGTCGGCTACCACACCGGCGCCGGAGCGGAGGGCGTCCTCGCCCACACGTATCTGGCGAACTCGGTCACCGGTGTGTGGCTCGACGGCGTCAGGGCGAGCGAGGGGCTGCTCAACGCCCATGTCGTGGCGGAGTACGGCGTCCCCGTCGTCCTCGTCACCGGCGACGACCTGACCTGCGCGGACGCCGAGGGCTACGCGCCCGCGGCACGCAAGGTGGCGGTGAAGGACTACGTGTCGCGGTACGCGGCGGTGTGCCGTACCCCGGCCCGTACCGCGGCGGACATCCGGGCCGCGGCCGGGGAGGCGGCCGCGCTGGCCGTGCGGCACGCCCCGGTGGAGGGCGGTCCGTTCACCGTCGAGCTGGAATTCGACGCCGAGCACCTGGCGGGCGCGGCCACCGTCGTCCCCGGCGTGGCTCCGAGCGGTGAACGGCGTGTCGCCTACACCAGCGCGACGATGTACGAAGGCATCCGCACGTTCAAGGCGGTGACCACGATCGTGTCGTCCGCCGTGGAGGAACAGTATGGCTGAGCAGTCCTGTCCCGGTGACGCCGTCGACGCGCGGGCGCTCGACGAAGTGGTGACGTTCACCTCCGAACTGATCCGGATCGACACCACCAACCGCGGCGGCGGGGACTGCCGCGAACGCCCGGCCGCCGAGTACGTGGCGGAGCGGCTGGCGGCGGCCGGACTCGAACCCGTCCTGCTGGAACGCACCCCGGGCCGCACCAACGTGGTCGCCCGGATCGAGGGCACCGACCCGTCCGCCGACGCCCTGCTCGTCCACGGCCATCTCGACGTCGTTCCCGCCGAGGCCGCCGACTGGACCGTGCACCCCTTCTCCGGCGAGGTCCGAGACGGCGTCGTCTGGGGGCGCGGCGCCATCGACATGAAGAACATGGACGCGATGGCCCTGGCCGTCGTCGGCGCCTGGGCCCGGTCCGGGGTACGGCCGCGCCGCGACATCGTGATCGCGTACACCGCCGACGAGGAGGCCAGCGCCGAGGACGGCTCCGGCTTCCTCGCCGACCGCCACGCCGCGCTCTTCGAGGGCTGCACCGAGGGCATCAGCGAGTCCGGGGCCTTCACCTTCCACGCCACCCCGGACCTGGCGCTCTACCCGATCGCCGCGGGCGAGCGTGGCACCGCCTGGCTGGAGCTCACCGCGCGCGGCAGGGCCGGGCACGGCTCCAAGGTCAACCGGTCCAACGCGGTCACCGCGCTCGCCGCGGCCGTCGCCCGCATCGGCGCGCACGAATGGCCCGTCCGTCTCACCCCTACCGTGCGCGCCGCACTCACCGAAATCGCCGCACTGCACGGCATCCGCCCCGACCTCGACGCCCCCGGCTTCGACGTGGACGAACTGCTCGGCAAGCTCGGACGGTCCGCCGCCCTGGTCGAGCCGACCGTCCGCAACAGCTCCAACCCGACGATGCTCCAGGCCGGTTACAAGGTCAACGTGATCCCCGGCCAGGCCACCGCCTTCATCGACGGCCGGATGCTTCCCGGCGGCGAGGACGAGTTCCACGACACGATGGACCGGCTGACCGGGCCCGACGTCGACTGGGAGTTCCACCACCGCGAGGTCCCCCTGCAGGCCCCGGTCGACTCGCCGACCTTCGCGAAACTGCGCGCCGCCGTCGAACGGTTCGACCCGGACGGCCACGTCGTGCCGTACTGCATGTCGGGCGGCACGGACGCCAAGCAGTTCTCCCGGCTCGGCATCACCGGCTACGGATTCTCACCGCTGAAGCTGCCCGCGGGCTTCGACTACCAGGCGCTGTTCCACGGCGTCGACGAACGTGTCCCCGTCGAGGCGCTGCACTTCGGCGTCCGCGTCCTCGACCACTACCTGCGCACCGCCTGACCCGCCACCACCGCCCGACCCGCTACAGGGGGATGTGAACATGTTGCCCACAGGGGCCCACGGAACATGGCCGTCACCAATCGACGCCGCCCTCGCCGCCTCCCGAGACGGCCGCCCGGACCACGTCGGCACCGTCGGCGACGAGGTGTGGTGGACGGAACCGCGCCCCGCCGAGGCGGGCCGCCGCGCCCTGGTCCGCCGCCGCGCGGACGGGACGACCACGAGCGTGCTGCCCGCCCCGTGGAACGTACGGAGCCGGGTCGTCGAGTACGGCGGACAGCCCTGGGCCGGGGCCGCCCGCGCCGAGGGCGGACCGCTCGTCGTCTTCGTCGACTTCGCCGACCAGCGGCTGTACGCGTACGCCCCCGACGAGCCCGGCGGCCCCCGGCCGCTCACCCCGGTCGGTGCCGTCGGCGGGGGGCTGCGCTGGGTCGATCCGAGCCTCCACCTCCTCAGGGGCGAAGTGTGGTGCGTGCTGGAGGAGTTCACCGGCGAGGCGCCCACCGACCTGCGCCGGGTCATCGCCGCCGTCCCCCTGGACGGCTCGGCCGCCGACGATCGCACGGCGATCCGCGAACTCACCGACGACGGCCACCGGTTCGTCACCGGGGCGAAGCTCTCGCCCGACGGGCGCCGGGCCGCCTGGATCGCCTGGGACCATCCGCGCATGCCGTGGGACGGCACGGAGGTGATGCTCGCCGAGGTCACCGAGGACGGCACGTTCCGGGACGTGCGCAGCTTCGCGGGCGGCCCCGAGGAGTCGATTCCGCAGATCGAGTGGGACGCCGACGGATCGCTGCTGTTCGCCGGTGACCGCAGCGGCTGGTGGAACCTGTACCGCGCCGACCCGCACGGGGACGCCGTGCCGCTGTGCGCCCGGGAGGAGGAGTTCGCCGGCCCGCTCTGGACGATCGGCTGCCGCTGGTTCCGGCCGCTGGACAACGGCCTCGTCGCCACCGTCCACGGCACGGGCACCACGACCCTCGGCATCCTCGACCCGCGGACCGGCGAACTCACCGACGTCGCCGGGCCCTGGACCGCGTGGGCCGCCTCCCTCGCCGCTCACGGCAGCCGCATCATCGGCATCGCCGCGAGCCCGTCCAGCGCCTACGAGGTCGTGGAGCTGGACACCGCGACCGGCCGCACCCGCGTCATCGGCACACCGCACGAGGACGCCGTCGACCCCGCCTACTACCCGCGGCCCGAGTCCCGCACCTTCACCGGACCCGACGGCCGGGAGATCCACGCCCACGTCCATCCGCCGCGCAACCCCGGGCGGACCGGTCCCGATGGCGAACTGCCGCCCTACGTCGTGTGGGCGCACGGCGGCCCGACCGGGCACGCCGCACTCGTACTCGACCTGGAGATCGCGTACTTCACCTCGCGCGGCATCGGCGTCGTGGAGGTCAACTACGGCGGCTCCACCGGCTACGGCAGGGACTACCGCAACCGGCTGCGCGAACAGTGGGGCGTCGTCGACGTCGAGGACTGCGCGGCCGTCGCCGGGGCCCTGGCCGCCGAGGGCACGGCCGACCCCCGCCGCCTCGCCATCCGGGGCGGCAGCGCAGGCGGCTGGACCACCGCCGCCTCGCTGACCGGCACCGACGTCTACGCCTGCGGCACGATCATCTACCCCGTCCTCGACCTGACCGGCTGGGGCACGGACGAGACCCACGACTTCGAGTCGCGCTACCTGGAGTCCCTGGTCGGCCCGATCGCCGAGGTCCCGGAACGCTACTGCGAACGGTCCCCGCTCAGCCGTACCGAACGACTGAACACACCCTTCCTCCTGCTCCAGGGACTCGCCGACCCGATCTGCCCGCCCGTCCAGTGCGAACGGTTCCTGACCGCGATCGAAGGACGCGGCGTCCCGCACGCCTACCTCGCCTTCGAGGGGGAGGGGCACGGATTCCGCCGCGCGGACACCATGATCCGTGCCCTGGAGGCCGAACTCTCCCTGTACGCACAGACCTTCGGATTCGACTGCCCCGACGTACCGGCTCTGGAGCTGAAGCGGTGACCCCCGAAGCACGCACCCCCGAAGAGCGGAAGTCCGCACCGCGGACGCTCGAACCCCTGACCCGCCCCGCCCGGCTGCGCCCCGGTGCCAGGATCGCCGTCGTGTCGCCGAGCGGGCCCGTCCCCGCCGACCGCCTGGAGCCCGGGCTCGACATCCTGCGCCGTTGGGGCCTCGAACCGGTGGAGGCGCCCCATGCGCGCGCCGTCCATCCTGAGCTGGAGTATCTGGCGGGCGCCGACGAGGCGCGGGCACGGGACCTCCAGGAGGCATGGTGCGATCCCTCGGTCGACGCGGTGATCTGCGCCCGCGGCGGCTACGGCGCGCACCGCATGGTCGATCTGGTCGACTGGGCCGCGATGCGCGCCGCGGGGCCCAAGGTGTTCATCGGCTACAGCGACATCACCGTGCTCCACGAGGCGTTCGCCGAGCGCGTGGGCCTCGCCACCCTGCACGGGCCGATGGTGGGCACCGAGACCTTCCTGAAGGACCCGGACACCCAGGAGTCCCTGCGGGCCACCCTGTTCGAGCCCGAGACGGTGCGGACGCTCGGGCTGCCCGGCGCACGCACGCTGGTGCCCGGCACGGCGCGCGGCGTGACCTTCGGCGGCTGCGTCAGCCTGCTCGCCGCCGGCATCGGCACCCCGCACGCCCGGACCTCCGCCCGGGGCGGGCTGCTGGTCATCGAGGACACCACCGAGGACCCGTACAGCGTCGACCGCATCCTCACCCACCTGTTGCGGGCCGGGGCGCTCGCCGGGATCGCCGGCGTGGCCTGCGGCTCCTGGGAGGGCTGCGGGCCCTACGAGCAGGTGCGGGCCGTCCTGGCGGACCGGCTCGGCGCGCTGGGCGTGCCCGTCGTGGAGGAGCTGGGCTTCGGGCACGGGCCGACGGGGCTGACGATTCCGCTCGGTGTGCCGGCCGTGCTGGACGCGCCCGCCGACGGCGGCCCCGCCACGCTCACCACCGAGGTGCCCGCGCTGATCTGACCGCTAGTGCCGCTCCCGGCAACGTTTGCCCCGTCGCACCGTCCGGCACGCACTCCCCAAGGCCTTAAGGGCCAGGGGGACCCCCTTCGGCGTTGGCCGAG
>NZ_JBIAUE010000040.1:0-51638 GCF_042892615.1 Streptomyces sp. NPDC001750
TCCTCGGCAGCGGCCTTCTCCAGGGCGGTGATGACGTCGGGACCGAGGTGCATCCCTGCGGCGTCGTGGTGGGCCCGGGCCGTGGTGGAGTCCACGCTGACCAGGGACAAGTCCACCTCACCGAGCTTCGCGGCTTCCGCGATCAGGCCCTCCAGCAGGGCTTCGAAGACCCCGGCGTCCCGCCACTGCCGGAAGCGGTTGTGGACGGTCGACCAGGCGCCGAACTCCTGCGGCATCTCCCGCCACTGCCCGCCTGTCCGGAACCGCCAGATCACGCCCTCGAACTGCTGCCTCAGCCGCTCGGGGTACGGCCCGTACTCGCCGATCGGCAGGTACGGGCCGATGAACTCCCACTCCGCATCAGTCAGTTGCATCCGTGTCACACAACAAGATCTACCGGATCAGGCCCAGCCGCGAGGGCCAGTCCCGCAAATTGATCACAACCAAATACGTGCCCTAGGGAAAGGCCCGCCACCGGTGTTCACGCTGATCGGGGCCTCAGCTCCCCGCCCCCACCGGATGCGATTCGCCCGGTGGACTCCGCACCAGTCATAGAAATCGCGCGAATAGGCCGGCCCGGTGCAGGCGGACCTGCGCGGGGCGTCGACCACCCCATCGGCGTCCGGGCCGAGAACCAACGCGCAGCCGCCCCAAGCGGTTGCCATGCCGTGGCGATCCGCTCGAGGGAGTTCTTCCACGTCCGGCTGGTTCCTTCGTCCGAGGACCCTGAAGAGCTGGCGGCCCCGAGGAGGCTGGGATCGGGGCGGTATCGGCGAACGAGGCGAAGGCGGCCTCGGAGCGAAATCGGCCCGGACGCTTACCGGCTGACCAGGATCCGGGCTGCGGTGATCGATCCGACCCCGAGCAGATCCAGGAGTTCAGGGCCGGCCGACGGCCCGCATGCGGTATAGTTGATCTTGACAGTACGCAGCAACCCGGTGCGGCTGACACTGCGTTGGTGGTCCAAGGAAAGACGCCCCGCTTCCTGCGGGGAGATGCAGGTGCAAGGCCTGCCCGGCGCTCGCTCACGGAGCCCTTCCCCCGCGGGGGAAGGGCTCCGTCACATTCTCCGCGTACCCCGGAAGAACTTCCGCGCGGCCTGTCCCCACGACCAATGATCAACCCACTCCATGATCACCACTTCGAGTCGCGACTCGTGGGTGATCAGCGGTCGGCCGGAGGGGCGCCGGGCCATCGGGGCAGTGCCGGCCGAGACCGTCCGCTCGATCAGAACGGGCACGGCGTACGAAAGCGGCGGGGGAACCGACGTGCTGGTGAAGACGGCCGTGGCAAGGCAGGCTGCGGGCCCCGGGCCGGGGCGTCACCTCAGTTCCATGAGGACGTCGGCGCGGGCGTAGTAGTCGGCCACCGGGAGACGGTCGCGGGTGATCCTGACAAACCCGGCTTCCTCGTAGAGGTGGATGGCGGGAGCCAGCTTGCTGTTCGTGCCGAGGAACAGCCGGGCCCCGCCGAGTGCCTGGGCGCGGTCGATCGCTGCGGCTACGAGTTGGCGACCGATGCCGCGTCCCTGCGCGGCGGGGGCCACGGCCATCTTCGCCAGCTCGAACACGGCGTCCGGGTAGGCCAGGAGTGCGACGCACCCGAGGACGGTGCCGTTGCCCGGCTCGCACGCCAGGAGCACGTCGCCGCCCGGGCCCACGATGCGGCCGAACGGATCCCCGAGAACCGCCCGGTCCTCTTCCTGCAGGGCGAACAGGCGCGAGATCCACTCCTCGTTCAACGCGCGGAACGCGTCGGCATCACTCTGTGAAGCGATCGAGGAGACCACGGTCGGGGCAGAGGCGTACGACATCAGGCGGTTTTCCTTTCCGGTGCAGCTTCCCGCTGGTGCTGCGACCGGAAAGGTCCACCGGCTCGCGACGCCCGGCGCGCACCTCGCCGCGTTGTCGCATCACCCGAGTACGTCCCGTACGAGGGGATCTTCCGCCTTGCGATGCACCGCACCGGACGCCGCGAGCTTCCCGGCAAACCCTTCCGGCCACAGCACTAGCCTCTGACCCCACTCACCCATATGTCCAATACAGCATCCTCTCTCCATCAATAACATGGAGCTATGGATCAGCGCATCGAGCTCCGCCATCTGCGGTACTTTCTGGCCGTGGCAGAGGAACTCCACTTCGGCCGTGCCGCCCAGCGGCTGAGCATTGCCCAGCCGGCCCTGTCCCAGCAGATCAGACAGCTCGAGAAGATGGTCGGTGTCGAGCTGTTCCGGCGGACCTCTCGAAGCGTCCGCCTCACAGACGCGGGAGCGACGTTCCATCCACGGGCGAGGGACCTTCTGGGCCGCCTGGCGGCCGACCTCGACGAGGCCGGCCGTGTCGGGCGCGGCAAGGCCGGTCGCCTGGACGTCGCCTTCATCACGTCCGCCACCGCGATCATCAGCGAACGGCTCCGTGAATTCTCCCGCCGCCGTCCAGACGTCCAGATCAAGCTGCACGACGGCTTCACCGTCGATGTCCTGGCGGCCCTGGAGCGGGGCACGGCCGACATCGGGATCGTGCGGGATGCCGAGGAGCGAGACGATATCGACCTTTCCCTGCTGACGACCGAACGGTTTGTCGCCGTCCTCCCCGCAGAGCACCCCGCCGCAGGGGGTAGCCATGTGCAGGCAACGGCCCTAGCCACTGACCCGCTGATCCTGTTCCCACGTACAGCAGGCGCTCAAGCGTTCGACGTGAACACACAGCCGCTGCGGGATGTCGGCATCGACGTCCAGATCGCGCAAGAGTGCTCGAACTGGCACACCATCATCATGCTCGTCGCCGCCGGCCTTGGCGTCACCATCGCCCCCTACAGCGTCACGACGCTGCTCCCCGCAGGCGCCCGACGGCTCGAACTCGACGGGCCTCCCACGACGAGCCGGATCTTCATGGCCACCCGCCGAGGAGACGACCGTCCCCTCGTACAAGCCTTCACCGCGGCATCTGAGTTCGTGACAGGTCGCGGCCACGACCGGACGACGAGAGCACGTTGACCCACCGAGCGAGCGCCTCCAAGGGCAACGGCCACTTGAAGGCGTACCGTGCGCAACCTCACCCGCCGCACCTGGAGCACCCACCGCTGGGGCAAGGGGGTCGATACTGGTGGGCTCGCGTATTCGAGTGTCGTGAGTTCGGGGTGAGTGCAAGCGGGTCTGGTCACTTTCCGTGCCCACCGGGAGCTGTTCCCGGCGGGCTGTCGTTGCCGGACTGGCGACTACGACTCGGCTACGACGATGTAGAACGTCACCGCCGCGAGGAAGGGCCCGGTGGAGAGGTGCTCCAGCCAGCGTCCTGCCGCTTCCTCGGTGAGATACCCGGCGGCCATGGCGCGTTGCGTTGTCCGCTCCAGTCCAAGGACTTTGTCGGCTGCCTGGGCATCTCGGAATACGGGGGTGATCGGGATGACCGAGGGCACCGTGAATCCGGCCTCTGTTGCCAGTCGGGGGAGCTGCCTGCCGATGCGGGAGTTGCGGACGACCTTGTCCGTGACGTACTGGGTGTAGGCGCGCGAAAGGTCGCTGTCCGGATGGTCGACGGTCAGGGTGTCCCAGTCCGGCTCCCCCATGACGAGCCGCCCGCCGGGTCGTAGCACGCGGTGAATCTCCCGGAGCGCTCGGGCGGGGTCGGCGATGTGTTGCAGTACCCGGTCCGTGCGGGCACGGTCGGCGGTGTGGTCGGGCAGCGGCAGGTCGTGGATGTCGCCGAGTTGCACTGTGACGGTGTGCTGGTCGGCGGTGCGTTCCCTGGCGGCGCCGACCGTGGCCTGGTCGTGGTCGACACCGATCACCGTGCCTGTCGCGGTGACAGCTTGGGCGAGCGAGGTGAGATCGGTGCCGGGGCCGCAGCCCAGGTCGAGCGCCGTTTGGCCTGGACGGATGTCGAGTTCGTCGAGCATGCGCCCCTTATAGGCGCGGCCGAGGTCGGTTGCGGCGACCCGATCGAGGTAGGCGATCGGGTCGGGGGTGGCGGTCTCGAACGCTGTTGAGGTCATGGAATCAGTCAATCAACTCCGGCAAGCTGACGGGGGCCTGGCGGTGAGTTTGCGGCGCCAACCGCTGGGAGTGACCCGTGGGTTCAGCTTGGAAGCGATCGTCCGTGATCTCCGGGGGCATACCGGCTCCAGGTCCCACCGGTCTCTCTGAGGAGCCGGCTGGTGGTCTTGTCGTGGTAGCCGAGAGCGTCCGCGACGACCGGGGCGGGGCAGTTCGAGGAGTTGCTGTCGGATGGTGGCGCCGCCTGCTGCTACGGGCAGCGTGACTCGGCTGGGGTGTGTTGTGCCGTCGGGGTCCGCGGGGCGAGGGCGTCAGGCGTAGCGGAAGGTGCGGACCGAGGCGTCAGCCGGGCGACCAGCACGGCGAGCACCACGCCGGCCGCGACGGCCAGTGCGGCCCATCCCGGCAGTGCGTCGGCGCTGACACCTCCGGCGAGCAGGGCGCTGCCCAGAGCCGATCCCGCGGCGGAGCCGAGGTACATCGCGGCCATCTGGAAGGCGACGATGGGCATGGCGTGCTCGGTGCGGTCTCGGGTGAGTGCCTGTTGCAGGACGGGCACGCTGATCCAGCCGCTCGCGCCCCACACCGCGGTGGCGATCAGCCATGCCGCGGGGGTGTCGACGAGCCAGACGACGAGGAAGGAGGGGAGGAGGAAGGCCGGGACGACCGGCATCAGCCGTCGGGGGCCCAGTGTGTCCAGCGGTCTGCCGATCAGACCGGAGCCGAGTACGCCGCCGATGCCCCAGGCCCATACGAGTGCGAAGCCCCAGCTGTTCAGGCCGCTTTCGTCGGCCACCGGCAGCAGATAGGTGTAGAGACCGAGGCTGGCCATCCCCAGGACGAAGGACAGCGCGATGCCGAGCGCGACGCGCCGATTCCTGAGTACGGCGCCGTTCCCGGAGCTGCGGGAGGCGGGAAGCTGTGGCAGCGTGCCGGAGCGCAGGGCGAGGGCGAACATGCTCAGGACGCCGATGAGCACGACGAAGCCCATCGTCCCGCGCCATCCCACCTGTTCGCCGATCAGCATGCCCAGCGGCACGCCGGCGACGGTTCCCGTGGACAAGCCGAAGGTCACCATCGCCATCGCGCGCCCGCGTTCGTGGTCCGCCACCAGGGCTCCGGCCGTCGCCGTGGCGACCGCGGTGAGCACGCCGGCCCCCGCGCCCGCCACGACGCGAGAGGCCAGGAAGACGCCCAGCGTAGGTGCGAGCGCAGTGGCGAGGTTGCCGAGGTTGAACGTACCGAGCGCGACCAGCAGCGCGGTACGGGTCGATCTGCCGACCAGGACGCGGGAGAGAAACGGGCCCGCAGCCGCATAGGCAGCGGTGAACGCGGTGACGCCCAGCCCAATCGCACCGGCCGTGGTGGCCAGGGAGTCGGCCATGTCCGGCAGGACACCGGCCAGTACGTAGGCGTCGATGCCCAGGGAGACCGCGGCGACGACCAGCGGCCAGACCTTCCCGATCACACGGCACCCCCCTCGGCCCCGGCCGTGCCCTCGTCCTCGTAGCCGGCCAGGACCGTCCGTACCAGGCCGGGGAACCGGGCCTCGAGGTCCTCGGCGCGCAGCCTGATCATGCACTTGCGCCCCTCGGCGCGGACGAAGACCACGCCTGATTCACGTAGCAGACTCGTGTGGTGGGTCAGCGTCGAGCGCGGCAGGTCGGGGCCGAGCTCCAGACTGTCGACCTCCCCGCGCTCGGTGAGGATGCGGACCATCGTCAGGCGCAGGGGCTCACTGAGCGCGAACAGCACGCGGGGGAGCGCGATTTCATCCGCGTCGGGATGGTGGTACGTGCGGGCGGCAGCCATGACACCACTCCAATCCCCTGGCAGCACGGTTCCGCACCGCCGGTCCAACGGCGGTGCCGATCGGTTCTCATCCCTCGGCGGCGTCCTTGTCACGTAGGAGCCGTAGACCGCCCGGCAGCTCGGGGAGGGCGAAGGAGTAGCGGCCGAGCATGTTGATGCGGTGGTGGACGAACGGGGAGAGCCGGGCGACCAAGCGCGGGTCCATGCCGACCAGGTCGTAGCGGTCGGCAACCTCTCCCCTCACCTCCGACGTGGTCAGTGGCCTGTGAAGGCTGCGGCCGGCTGGTCGCGAGGACGACCCGCAGAGCGTGCCGCGGTCCATGCTCGACGACATCGTTCACGCCGCGCAAACTGACCGGTATGCGCGGTTCACCGCCTTCTACGGGAAGTTCTACAATCCGGACGTGAACCTGGGCGAACGCATCAGCCAGGAGGTGGTCACCGCCCATCGGAGCACGGCGACGCGCTCGGCCCCGGTTGTCGCCCACGTCGTGGCACCGGCCCCACGGGAGAACGGCGAGCCGGTCATGATTCCGCACGAGACCGCGGACCGTGTCCTGCCGGTCGACGCGACCGGCGGGCGCTTCGAGGGCGTCGTACCAGCCGCGGAAATACGTCGAGATCGACGGCGCACCGCACGGACCGCTGTGGCGCGCGACGAAGTCGGCCACGCACTTCTCGGTTTCATCAAGCACTGGACAGCGGAGGAGAGATGCCCATGAACCAGGAATTCGATCTGAAGGCCGTGCTCACCGAACTGCTCTACGGAGACGAAGCGACCGAGCCGCTCGAAGACACCCTGGACAGGTGGCTCACACCGGATTTCGTGCAGCGCATCAACGGCCGTGTGCACCAGCGCTCCGAATTCGCCGCGCATGTGCGCGAGATGCGGGCGCGGATCGCCGACGGCGGAGAGCTGCGCACGCTGCAACTGATCGACACGGACGACATGGCGGCCGGCCGGTTCCTGTTCCGCACGGTCTCGTCGGAAGGGGCGGAGCTGACCTTCGAGTCCCATCTGTTCGCCCATGTCAGCGGCGGCAGGGCCGAGTCCTTCGTGGAGGTGGCCCGGCAGGTCGCCACCGACGACGACGAGGACCTGCTGACCGAGGATTCTCTTTCCTGAGTGCCGGGCACGTCTCAAAGCTCTCGCAGGAAACGGTAAGGGCTGTGCCGTCGTCGGCGTTCGTCAGTCGGACGTCGGGGGCAGCGCGCCGAGCAGGTCGCGTCGCGGAGCGGTCCGGGTCGGCGAGACCGTGGCGATCGCTGGTCCGCCGACCTTCCCAGTGGCCGTTCCATGCCTCGTTCACTCTCGTCGGCATGATCCGCACCCGTCGACTCGGCCGCCCTCGGCGGGTGCTTCGGCGCGGGCCCGGCCCGGCGCCACCGATCGGCCGGAGCACCGGATCAGGGCAGTGCCGCGGGGCTTTCGCCGTGCCGTCCCGCCGCATCCATGCGTTCCTGCTGCACCCCGGTGAGTGCACGGACGACGACGATGCCTGCCACGGCTGCGCCCACGACGGCCGCGTCGACCATCACCAGGAACTGCGCGTCCGTGTAGGCACGCTGGATGAGGCCGTCCGTGGAGCCGGTGTACATCAGCCCCAGTCCGCTCAGCATCCCGGCCAGCCACAGCCCCCACCACCAGTTCACGGCCCGCGGCAGCGGCTGGCCGGGGGCGCTCTTGCCGTGGACGTCCGCGACGATCCCGCGGGGCACCCACAGGTTCATGACGGGGACGATCCAGCCCGCGTAGACCCATGGCCGGGCGTAGCTCGGCGCCTGGCCCGAAAGAGCAAGCGCGTTGTCCCTCATGCGCGAGAGCCAGACGAGGAAGGTGACGGCGCACAGCAGCGTGGCGGCGTCCCCCAGGTCGCTGACGACGTGGTAGGCGTCCTCCAGCCCGGTCAGCGGACGGTGCCGGCCGTCGCCCTGGTCCGGCGGCCCGGAAGACGGCATCCCCGCCGTGGCAAGCCGGACCTGCCACACGGCCCGCGCCACCCAGGCGGCGCCGGCGAGGGCCAAACCGGCGACCGCCCAACGCGCCGCTCCCCGGACCGGACGCAGAGCCGGCTTCGTGATGTCATCGTTCACCCGGTCATCCTGACCTACGGCAAGCCCCTCGTGCCAGGCCGCGATCGCTTCACCGGCCCCGACCAGCCGACTCCACCACGACCTGCTCGCCGTTGCCCCGGACTGCCAACTGGACGATCTCGCCACAGTGTTCGGCCCCAGCGGTACTGGGTAACGCCTCCGCTCGGCGGTCTCGCTCAGGTTGTGCCAGACATGCCACCGATCCGCGCCCCGCATAGCCTGCGGCGCCCGGCCGCGGTGTTCCGTCGGGCCGGAGGCGGGTCGGTGCACCGAATTGACCGGTTCGGTGGCGTGATGCCCGGTGCCCCGGCCGGCTCGGTGCGCCCACCGATGACGACAGGGGGCGGAGCGGCTCCCGAATGCCTGTTATCTTTGCGTGACTTCGCCACGGAACTCTCGGTCATGCTTTGGCCTTTGCTGTGGTGGAGTCGACGGGGCGAAGCGCACGACTGCCCCCGGCGCTTTTCGGTCCCGACCTGCAGCCGAACGGGCTGGCCTGAAGCTGAGGATGCGCATGGCACGCACCGGCCGGGACGAGTGACCCCGCTGCCCGCTCGACGCGGGCAGGCGTCCGCAGGCCCCGGGGAGGGCCGGCCGTGCCGGCTCGGGGCGGCGGACGGGCAATGACCACTGCACGTGTACGGGCACTGTCAGAGTTCGAGGCCGGCCCGGACTGTCATGGCTGGACGGAATGACGCAGCACAACTTATTTGGCAGGACGAAGCGGGCCTCACGAGGGATGCCGGCCCCAGGGACGGGGCGTCGCAAGCAGGCGAGGCGTTCGCGCGGCCGTCTGCCGCGCAGACCGGATTATCCGCGCGCCGGCCGGAGCGGCTGGCCGAGATGGGTGCCCTCGTGGCGGCTGGTCCTGGGCTCGTGCCTGACGCTCGTCGCGATACTGCTGACGGTGGTGGGTATCGCCTACGCGCGTACGGACATTCCCAAGGACCTCAACGCGTTCGCCACCCAGCAGGACACCGTCTACTACTGGGCCGACGGCACCCCCATGGCCCGTACCGGCTGGGTGAGCCGCCAGGAGATGCCGCTGTCGAAGATCCCCGACCACGTGCGATGGGCCGTGCTCGCGGCGGAGAACGCCGACTTCTACTCCGACCACGGCATATCGATGCAAGGGATCACCCGCGCGCTGTGGCGCACGGTCAGTGACGGTGACACCCAGGGCGGGTCCACCATCACCCAGCAGTACGTCAAGAACGTCTATCTGTCGCAGGACCAGTCCTTCTCGCGGAAGTTCACCGAGATGCTGCTGGCGGTCAAACTGGACCGCCACGTGGCCAAGGACAAGATCCTCCAGGAGTACCTGAACACCAGCTGGTTCGGCCGCGGCACCTACGGTCTCCAGCGTGCCGCGCAGGCGTACTACGGCAAGGAGGTCACCGAGCTCGACGCCAGCGAGGGTGCGTTCCTCGCGTCCCTGCTCAAGGGGGCCTCGCTCTACGATCCGGCCGTCAACCCCCGCAACCGCGCACGGGCCGTCGAACGGTGGCGGTGGACGCTGGACCGCATGGTGGAGATCGGCAGGCTGAGCCGGGCCGAGCGCGCCAAGTACACCACCTTCCCCGAGCCGAAGCGGCCGCACGGGCCCAGCAGCACGGGCGGGCAGACCGGGTACCTCGTCCAGCTCGCCGAGTCGTACACCAAGCGGGCCGGGCACATCTCCGACGCGCGATTCGACCTCGGCGGCTACCAGATCTACACGACCTTCGAGAAACCGCGGATGACCGCGCTGACCCGGTCCGTACGCGAGGCGCGCGGCGCGCTCGATCCCGAGCGACGCAAGGCCGACCGGCATGTTCGGTTCGGGGCCTCGACCGTCGCCCCGGACGGCCGCATCCTCGCCGTGTACGGCGGGCCGGACTTCGAGCGCCAGGCCTTCAACGAGTCCAACGCGAGCACCGTCCCGGCCGGCTCGGCGTTCACACCCTTCGTCTACGCCGCCGGTCTGCAGCACGGGATCGCGCGCAAGCGCAACGGTCCACGGTCCGCCGTCACCCCGTCGACCGTGTACGACGGCGACGACGACATCCCCATCACGACTCCCGAAGGCCCTTACTGGGACCGCAGCGGGAAGATGGTCAAGGGCAACAACGACGGCGACCGCTCCTACGGTCGCATCAGCCTGCACGACGCCATGGCCAAATCCGTGAACTCCCCCTTCCTCCAGCTCGGCATGGACACGGGCCTGAAGCGGATCCGCAGCACCGCGGAGGCATCGGGACTGCTCCCGTCGAGCTTCGGTCCGCCCGTTCCGGCGTTCGCGATGGGCAACTCGACGCCCAGCGCCATTCGCATGGCCGACGCGTACGGAACGTTCGCGGCCCACGGCATGCACACCGACCCGTACTCGGTCCGCAAGGCCACGCGCAACGGCGCGCCGGTCCGGCTCGACCTGCCTCGGGCGAAGCGCGCCGTCCGGTCCGACGTCGCCGACGAGGTGACCGCCGCACTCACCCGGCCCGGCGGAAGCGGTGGGGACCTGTCCGCTCCGGTCGCCGCCAAGGCCGGAACCACCGAGGACGACACCGCGCGCTGGTACGTCGGATACGACCCGGCCGCCGCCACCGCCGTCGTCGTGTACCGCATGGACCTGAACCGGAGCCTCGCGCCGCTGCCGCTCAAGGGGCTCGGCGGTGCCTCCGCGGGCGACCGGGACTTCCCGGCCCAGATCTGGAACACGTACACGAAGGCCATGACGAAATGACAAGAGCACGAGCGAAGTCCGCGTCCCGCCGCAAGCGGATCCGTCTCACCCCCCGTGTCGCCCTGGGACTCGCGGCCTGCCTCGCGGTGGCGGGCTCCGCGGCGCTCGTCCCGTTGCTGCCCGACGATTCCGCGGACAGCCGTACGCCGGCACGGGACACGCACACCGTCGCCGCACCGACGCCGACCAGCCGGGACAGTCGCGACGTGAGAGACGCGAAGGACGAGGAGTGGGACGGCAAGGTCGAGATCCTGGGGGACGGTTCCACGTCCTACACCGGACCGCAGCCGGGCCGGGTGAAGGCAAAACGCCTGAAGCCGGACGAACGGCCGCCCCAGTTCGTGGTGTTCTCGTGGGACGGTGCGCTCGAGGGCGACGACCGCACGTTCTCGCGTTTCCGCCGTGTGGCGAAGGAGAGCAACGCGCACATGACGTTCTTCCTCACCGGCATCTATCTGCTCCCGAAGGAGAAGAGAAACCTCTACCGGCCGCCCCAGCACAAGGCCGGATCCGCCGCGATCTCGTACCCGACGCGCGAGCACATCCGCACGACGCTGGAGCAGCTCGGCGGCGCCTGGAAGGAAGGCCACGAGATCGGGTCCCATTTCAACGGCCACTTCTGCGAGAAGAAGGGCGGCGGGGACTGGAGCAAGGACGAGTGGACCAGCGAGATCAACCAGTTCTACTCCTTCGTCCAGAACTGGAAGACGAACACGGGCTTCAAGGACCTCGATCCGCTGCCGTTCGACCCCACCCGTGAGGTCGTCGGCGGGCGTGCCCCCTGCCTGGAGGGCCAGAAGACCCTGCTGCCCGCCCTCAAGCCCTTCGGCTGGCGCTACGACGCGAGCTCCCCGGGGGACTTCCAGGTCTGGCCGTCGAAGAAGAACGGCATCTGGAACCTGCCGCTGCAGATGCTGCCGTTCCCCGGCAAGGACTTCCAGGTGCTGTCCATGGACTTCAACTTCCTCTACAACCAGTCGGAGGGCAGCACCGACGGCGACCCCGCGAAGTACGAGGCATGGCGCAAGGAGGCACGGGACTCGTACGTCGCGGGCTTCGAGCGGGTGTTCCACGGAAGCCGTGCGCCGATGTTCATCGGGAACCACTTCGAGGACTGGAACGGCGGGATCTACATGGATGCCGTCGAGGACACCATGCGCGAGATCTGTCCCCGCAAGGAGGTCCGCTGCGTGTCCTTCCGCGAGCTGACCGACTGGCTCGATGCACAGGACCCCGAGGTCCTCGCCCACTGGCGGACACTCGATCCCGGCCAGCCCGCGAACTGGAAGCAGTAGACGGCACGTTGGCACCGGACGGCGAGGCTCCGTCCGGTGCCGACGGTGCCCACGGGTCCGTTCGAGGCACTGGGCGGGTCGGGCGGCGCCACTGCGCCGAGCCTTCGTGCGTGGCAGCAGTCAGCCGTACTGACGAAGATCCAGCATGTAGAAGACCTTGTCGTAGCGCTGTTCGCCGACAGCCACGAACCGGGGAAGAAGGCCGTATTCGGTGAAGCCCAGCGACCGGTAGAGGCGCAAGGCATTGGCGTTGTCGCCGCGGGCGTCCAGGGTGAGGACTTCGATGCCCGCCTCCCGGGCATCAGCGATCAAGGCAGTCGTCAGCGCCCGGCCGATGCCACGACCATGGACAGCGGCGGCCACCGCGACCTTCTCCAGATCAGCGTGTGGCCGATGGGTCGGGCGAGCGTAGCGGAGCCAGTACCCCAACCCGACAAGCCGACGGTCGAGGTAGGCGGCACGCAGGGCCGCGTCCCCGGCCTGCACCGCGGAGAGGACGTGGCCGAGAAGTTCCGCCACCTCGTCCCGCGAGGGTGGTTCGACCCAGCCCAGTGCGGCACCTCCACCGACCAGGTCCGCCAGGATCCGGTGAGCCGACTCCGCGAACCGGGCCTCCAGCTCCGGATCCGAAGCCAGCCCCGTGGCATCGAGGACGGTGGGCTCAGTGGTCGCACCGCTGGTTGTCGCCGGTTTCATGACGAGCAGCTTATCCAGGCCAAGACCCGTACCCGGCCTGGATCTCAATGGACTCCGTACAGCCGTGCCGGGCTCTTCCAGGTCGGGCCGGCGGGCCAAGGCATGCCCGAGGGTGCCCGGTGCCGTCACGGACGGTCGACTCGCGCTCGTCGAGGAGCCGCAGAGCGGTCGGCCCGATGAATCGCCCTGCAACGAGCATCTGGATGCCGCTGTTCCGGCATCGCGGGCGCGCTGCCCGGTCGCCGGGGAGCCGAGCACGCGCGGCTCCTCTCCCCGCCCCCGCCCCGAACACCCCGGACGTACGATCAGCCACTACATCCGCGAGATCTACGCACCGGCGACAACAAGCCGGTCGCCACGGTCACCAGCACCGTCATGACGCTCCGCGGCACGGCCGCCGAGGGGCGGTGAGCACCCACACCGCCCCACCCCTGCCGAGGCCCGGACGCCTCCGGTCACCGACCCGCCCGGGGAAAGCGCAGGACGACCAACCCGGCGAGGACGTGCCCGGGAGGTCCATGGCGGGTGGACGGCGGCCAGGACGGTGTCGAGCGGGCCGGGGAAGCGGGTGCCGAGGTCGTCGCGGCGCAGTGCGACGGCCATGTGGCGCCCGTGCTCTTGCTCGCGCGTGATGCCGGAATCGCGCAGGGTCGGCCAGTGACGGGCGGCGGTGGCCTTGGTGCCCCAGTAGGACGGGGGCCGACGGTCCGGGATGGCCCCGTCTCCGCTGCCTTACTGCATAACCGCAGCTCAAACGCCCTGCATACACGTGCCTACAAGGGCAGACGGTGACAGGCCTTCCCGGCCGTTCGTGTGGGGCAGTCTGATGCTGCGCCGAACGGCCCCGGACGGACCTCCCTCGTCGGAGGGCATCGAAGGTACGCGTCCGGGCCTGGTTGCGCGCGTTCCGCCCTTCGTTTCTTCCTCAAGGAGTGCACCATGCCCACTGCCCGCAAGGCCCTCACCTCCCTCCTGTCGG
This sequence comes from Streptomyces sp. NPDC001750, assembly GCF_042892615.1. Classification (NCBI taxonomy): domain Bacteria; kingdom Bacillati; phylum Actinomycetota; class Actinomycetes; order Kitasatosporales; family Streptomycetaceae; genus Streptomyces; species Streptomyces sp. NPDC001750. Next base: position 13,593 of record NZ_JBIAUE010000040.1, read on the forward strand.
CGATCGTGCTCGCCGGCGGTCTGGCCGTCGGTGCCGCCGGCCAGGCGAATGCCGCCACGTGCAACACGTCCAAGGAGGCCAAGATCGACGGGGCGCAGGCCTCGTGGAGCCTGACCTGCACCAACAAGGGCGTACGGGTGTCCGGTTGGGTGGAGGACACCCGTATGGACGGCAAGTGTGCCGTCGTTCGCGTCGTCGGCGGTGGCACGCAGAAGACGAAGAAGGCGTGCAGCTCGGGTGTCCGGGAACAGTTCGCCTTCACCTTCCCGGGGAAGAAGGCCGAGGTTCGCCTGGCCATCGTCTGACCACCTCCGCCGCAGACCCGGATGCCCGGCCGGCCCAGTGGGCCGGCCGGGCATCCGGGGTCGGGTGGAGAACGGCCCGGGGAGACGAGATCACTCCGTTTCGAGGAAGTCCTCGATCTCCGCGGCCACTTCACGCGGCAGCTCGACTCCCGGGAAGTGTGTCTCACCGTTGAGTCGCGTGTAGCTGAACCACGGGTTCTTCGCGCGGAACTCGTCGTGCAGAACGTGGTAGCTCTCGTCCTTCGGGTGCGAGAACACGTGCCGGACCGGGCGGGGCTCGGTCAGCTTCTCGAGGCGGCCCATGGGCGATCCCCAGGTGTTGTAGGCGTTCTCGATCTCCCGGCACGCGCGCGCCCACATCGCGAACCCGTGGCCGCCGGCCTCGTACATCATGTGGTGGCGGACCGGCTCGTTGTCGCTGCCCGCGAGCCAGGCGTCCACCAGCGCCTGCCGTCCGGCGACCCACGTCTCCTTGTTCTGGATCGCGTGGAGCCCGGCGACGAACTCCGGCGGCGCCGTCGTCATGATCAGGTCGAGCAGCATCAGCCGGGGGACCCGGGCCCGGCCGGCCTTCTCGGCGATGCCCATCGCCGCCCAGCCGCCGTGCGAGTGCGAGACCGGCACGAAGGACTCGATCTCCAGGGCGTCGAGCAGGGCGATGGTGTCGTCGACCTGCTCGGCGACGCCGAAGTCCCCCACGGGCGTCCGGTCCGGGCCGTGCTCGCGCCAGCACACGCGCACCACCCGGTGGTCCTCGCGCAGGTGGGGCAGGAGCCGGTCCCAGGTACGCAGGTCGTGGCCCCACCCGGTCAGCAGGACGAGGGCCGGGCCCTGGGCGAGCCCCTGGTCGTCGAAGGCGATCTGTACGCCGTTGACGGTCATCGTGTTCATCATCGGGAGCGCTCCGGTTCATGGATGGCGGATGAGGAGAGGGACGTACGTATGCGGGTCGCCGCGAGCTGTGGCCGGGCGTACAACGGGGACCGGCCCACCGCGGACAGCAGGGGGTTGCGCACCACGTCGGGCACCGCGTTGAGCAGCCGCATGCGGTACGACGTGCGCTGGGTCTGTTCGACGCCGGGGCGCCGCTTGTTCTCCCACGCGACGAGCGCGCTGCCGAGCGGGATGTCACGGCGTGACACCTCGGCCGCCAGGGCGACGGCGTTGGTCATCGCCGTACCGCCGCCCTGGCCCAGGTAGGGCGGCTGGGCGTGCGCGCTGTCGCCGAGAAGGGCGATTCTGCCGCACGACCAGGAACGGAGTCTGATCAGTTCGAAGGTGTCCCACCGGGCCGTCGCCCTGCCGAGTTCCTCGATCAGCGGGCCGAGGGTGGGAAAACTTCGGTGCCAGGAAAGGGCGTTGACCGGGGATTCGCGGGTCGCGTCGTCGGTGGTGTCCGAGACCAGCGCGACATAGGTCGAGTCCGGGGTGCACGGGGTGTACAGGAGACGGCGACGGCCACGGAAGTACTCCAGGTGGAGGGGGGCGTCCCCGGCCGGGACGTGCTCGGGCGACGCCGGGATCATCATCCGGGCCGCGCCCTGCTTCATCCGGATGCGCCGTTCCACGAGCCGGAGTTGGTCGCGCAGCCGGGAATGGACGCCGTCGGCCGCGACCACGAGGTCCGCGGTGACATCGGGCGAACCCCTGAACTCGACCCGGCCGTCGGGATGGGCCCGGGTCGCCGTGGACCCCGTCACCACCTCCACCCCCGCGTCCTCGGCGGTGGCCACGAGGGAGCGGATCAGGCGGTCGCGCAGCAGGGTGAAGCAGCGCGGTGCGCCGTCCGCGTTGATGCCGATCCGGTAGAGCGTGTTCCCGAGATGGGACCGCCCCTCCACGGCGGGTCCGATGTGCGCGCCCCGGGTGGCCTCGGTGAACGCTCCGACGGCTTCGAGCGCGGAGAGGCCGTTGTCCCAGACGTAGATGCCGGCTCCGGCCGCGCGGATCTCGGACTGCCGTTCGTGGAGGCGAACGCTCCAACCGTTCCTGGCGAGTGCGGCGGCGGCGGTGAGGCCGCCGAGGCCGGCGCCGATGACCTCCGCGTGCCGTTGTTTGCCCATGTCAGATCCTCTCCGTGGTTGCCGTCCGTGCGTCCGTGCCTCTACGGGAGCTCCGCCGCGTATCGGGAGCCCGGGGTGTGCCGCCGCCAGCGGGAGCCGTCGGGCACGCCGGAATGGACGAACTCGCTCCACAACGCGCGCATCCGGGTCCCGGCCGACGCGAGTGTCCGAGGAGGGACCCCGGACAGCATCGGCGCACCGCGCCAGGCGGCGCCGACACCGTCGTCCCCGTCCTCGGCCTGTCCGAACAGCAGCGGGAGTTCGATGCAGTGGCAGGCGCCGAACGGTCCGCCGACGGGGAAGCGGTGGACCTGGTAGCGGTAGACGCACGCACCGGCCCCGGACAGCAGATCGGCGAGGCTCCGGGTCGGGGCGTCGAAGACCTTCCGCCGGATCAGTCGTTCCGCGCCGTCGGCGACCGGGCTCCCGGCCAGGGGAACGCTTCTCACCTTGTGGAAGACGGGGTGGTGACCGAAGAACGCCTTCATCTCGTCACGGGTGGTGCCGAGCACGATGTCCAGTCCCTCGTGGGCCCGGTCCAGCACGGACGCGCGCCAGGTCTCCGGGTCCGGCAGCGGACCGGCGTCGGCCACGGGCAGGAACGGCGGGGCGGAGTTGAGCCCCAGCCGTCCGGCGGACAACCGGGCGGTACGGCCCTGCGCGGCGAGGATCTCGGCGACCGTCGCCCGGAACGGGTCGGTCCCCAGCTGCTGGAGGAACAACTCGCCGACCCTCTCGGCCTCCCGGTGCGTGGCGAAGCCGAGACCGAGCGGCGCACTCTGGAGCACGGCACGGTGGAAGAGGCGCGCCGAGCCGGCCGTCCCGAGGATCGCGGCGATCGAATGCGCGCCCGCCGACTGGCCGGCCACCGTCACCCGGCGGGGGTCGCCGCCGAACGCGTGGATGTTGTCCTGGACCCATTCCAGGGCCGAGATCTGGTCCAGCAGTCCGAGGTTGCCCCCGGACACGCCGGGTGCGCGCAGGTAGCCGAGCGCTCCGAGGCGGTAGCCGACCGACACCACGACGATGCCGCCCTCCGTGCTCAGCCGTCGCGCGTCGTAGAGGTCCCACTCGCCGCTGCCCGACAGATAGGCGCCGCCGTGCAGCCACACCATGACGGGCCACGGTCCGGAAGGTTCCGGTCCGGTGTCCGGTGTGATGCCTGGTGTGGTGACGGTGAGGCGCAGGCAGTCCTCGGACTGCGGCAGCGTGCCGGCCGCACCCATCACCCCTTCCAGGCGGGATGGTGTCTGCGGTGCGATACGGCCGGGCTCGGTGGCATCGACGGGCTCGTCGGGGTGCGGCGTGGGCCGCCGCGGGGGCCCGAACCGCCCGGCCTGCGCGTACCGGATCCCCCGGAAGACCGTGACCCGGCCCTTGTCGCCCTGGGTTCCCCGCCATGTTCCGGCCTCGGTGGACACCACCGTCATCGGATCAGCCTCCTTACGCAAGTCGACTTGCGTTGAGGTGAAGTAAAAGCCTCCGCGAGACGTATCGCAAGTGCACCTGCGATACTTCTTCGCATGACTTCCTCTGCCGACGACCGGGTCCGGGGAATGCGGGGGGCCCGGCTGCGGGCCGCCGTGCTCGACGCGACCATCGCCCGCATCGAGACGGTCGGGATCGACGACACCCGGGTGGCCGACATCGCCCGGACGGCGGGCGTGCACGAGACGTCGATCTACCGGCGCTGGAAGACCCGCCCCCGCCTCCTCATCGACGCGCTGCTGACGCACACCGAGAAGTCGGTGCCGATCCCCGACACCGGGTCGGTCCGGCAGGACCTGATCGACTTCTTCACCGACCTCGCCGCCTTCGTGTCGACGCCGACGGGCATCGCCTTCGTCCGGGGCACGGTCGTCTCGGACCGGGATCCCGAGGTCGAGGCGGCACGGAAGGAGTTCTGGGTCGAACGGATCGGCAAGGCGGCCGTCATCCTGGACCGCGGCAAGGCCCGGGGGGAGATCGCCGACGACGTCGACCCCGAACTGGTCCTGTTCACACTCGGGGGGCTGCTGCACATCCATGTCACCCACATCGGAACCGTGCTGCCGGCCGAGACCGTGCTACGCGCGGTCGACCTCGCCCTGACCGGGATCGGGCCCCGTACGAACTCCTGATGGGAGTACGGCGGTCAGCGCCGGTCCCGGGCGATGTGGCGTCCGGTCGGGTGGTTCGAAGCCATCACCGGGCCGGCGACACCAGAGGTCCTTCGCCCGTGTGGGCAGGATTCCTCCTGCAACAACCTGGAGTCCTGCCGTCGCGCAAGAGAGGCATCGTATGAAACTCATCGTCCGGACCGGGCTCGCCGCGGTGGTGGCGGTCGGAGTCGTCGCGGCGGCCGTCGCCCCCGCCTCCGCCGCCTTCGGCCCCTGGAGGGCCCGCGCAGTTGCCGGTGCGCACGCCGTCGCGGCCAATCCGAAGGCGATCAAGCCGGCCGCGTACAACCAGGCGCGGAGCATCCTGGCCAACGCCGGGAGCCAGACGGCGGCCAAGTCGCATCCCGTGCACGGAAAGGACGATGTGCCGGTCGGTTACGGAACCAGCCTGCTGGCCGCGGCGCGCGACGAGTTCCGGCAGGCCGACCGGAATCTCCCGGCGAACCAGAAGAAGTCGGACATGTCGACTCCGCACTACAACGCGATTCACAGCGCGGCGAAGGCGATGGGAGTCGACAGGTGGTGACGCGGTAGACCCGCTGCTCGCGGGCGCGACCGTTCGGACGCGCGAATTCGGGACGCACGGAGAATGCGACGGAGCCCTTCCCCCGCGAGGGAAGGGCTCCGTGAGCGAGCGCTGGGCAGGCCTTGCACCTGCATCTCCCCGCAGGAAGCGGGGCGCCTTTCCTTGGACCACCAACGCATTGCCGGCCGCCGCGAGTTGCTGCGGACTGACAAGATCAACTATAGCGCATGCGGGGCGTCGGCCGGAACCGGCCGGCGTACGAGCGGCCCGCCGCGGTCCGTTCCCGTTGGAGATCTCGATGGGGCGCGGACGGGAACGGGACGGGCCGACGGCCTGTCAGGCACCGGCGTGGGAGACCACGGAGACGGTCGCGTCGAGACCGAGCAGGGCCTGCAGCCAGCCCCACTGGAAGAACGCCGTGGTGACGCCGATGGCGGCGGCGATGCCGAGCAGAGCAGGAAGCCGACGGCGGCCATCACGGGGATGACGACGGGGAGGGGCAGAAGCAGGGCGAGATCCGCACGGACCTCACCGCGGACGACATCCCCCGCTTCAGGCACCAGGCGTCGCGGGGTGGGCGTCGGTGGAGCCGGACCGCGCCCGGCTCCGTCGGTCAGGCGCCGGGCTCACGGGTCATGGCCCAGGTGTGCGGGCCGCCGTCCGGAAGGGCGTAGTCGGCGGTCACCTCGAAGCCGAGGCCCTGGTAGAACCGCACGTTGCGCTCGTCGGAGGTCTCCAGGAAGGCGGGGACGCCCGCCCGCTCGGCGGCCTCCACCCCGGGAAGGATCACCGCACGGCCCAGGCCCCGGCCCTGTTGGCCGGGGTCGACGCCGATGGTGGCGAGGAACCAGGTGGGCACGGTCGGCCGGTGCGGGCGCATGGTCTCCTCCGCGCGGGCCGCGAACGGCGCGCGGTCGCCCGCGAGTCGGCCCAGCTCCGGGCCGATCTCACCGAAGACCGCGGGGTCCGTCGCCGGGGTCGTCCAGGCCGCGACGGCGGCACAGTCGTCGCTCACCCACACCCTGCCGTGCTCCAGGCCGATACGGGAGACGAAGAGGTGGTTGAACCGCTCCAGCCGCGCGGCATGGTCGTCGGCGGCGATGGTGTGGCGGGTGAGGGGGTAGTGGAGGAAGGCGCGGCCCAGGGTGCGGACGGCGCGTGGCAGGTCTTCGCGCGTGGCTGCGCGGACAACGGGCGTTTGCTCGGTCATGTGTCTGTACCAGTCCAGTCGTTGTACGGGAGGGCGGCGGCCCGGGGTCGGGGCGGTCGGCCCTCCCCCCTCAGATCCTGAGAACCCGTGCCGGGAACCGGAGGGCCAGTTCGGTCCCTGCGACGGTCACGTGCACGGAACGCAGCGATTCGATGTGCCGGGCGCCGAACCGCAGCGATTCCACGAGAGTCGTGGGCTCACCGGCGGTCAGCGGGCCCGTCAGGGAGTCCACGAGCGGTGTGGGGCCCGTGGACGTCTCCGCCGTGATCCGGACGGGCGCCGCGGTGTGGTCGCGGGCGGGGACGAAGTCGATCTGGAGCACGACGGGTTCGCCGAGCCAGATCTCCAGCGGGGCGGCTCCGGTGCCGCCCGTGGCCCGGGCCTGCCGGAAACGTCCCTCGGAACCGAGGTCCTCGACACCCGCCAGCACCGGTGGTTCGCCCGCCCCGTGTTCCTCCTCGCTCATGCTCATGCCCCGTCAACGAAGCGCGTCGCCACGCCGTTCCCGCACGGCCGCCTCCCATGGGCCCGCCTGACGCCCCGGCCCGTCGAGCGGGCCGGAGAACCCGGTCCCGGGACCCGACACGGTGGCGGCGCCGTCGGCGAGGCGGACGATCTGGTCGGGTCGCCAGCGTGCGGGGTCGCGGTGGGTGACGATGACCCGGGTGCAGTCGAGGCCGTTGACGGTGGCCGTGACGAGTGCGTCGGTGGCGGGATCGAGGGCGGACGTGGGTTCGTCGAGAAGTAGGACGGGGGCGTTCCTGAGCAGGGCGCGGGCGAGTGCGACGCGCTGGGCCTCTCCACCGGAGAGTGCGGTGCCCCGGGCGCCGGTACGGAGGTCCAGCCCGTCCGGGTGGGCGTCGATCAGGTCGCCGAGGCCCGCGCGCAGGGCGGCGTCGCGCAGCGCGCCGGTGTCGGCGTGCGGGTCGCCGACGCGGATGTTGTCGGCGATCGTCCCGTCGAAGAGGGTGGGGTCCTGGGGAAGCACGGCGAAGCGGCTGAGCCGGTCCGCGCTGGAGAGGTCCCGCAGATCGGTGCCGCCCAGGGTGATGCGGCCGTTGTCCGGGTCGTCGCCCCGCAGCAGGAGGTGGAGCAGGGTGGACTTGCCGCTGCCGGTGGGACCGGTGATGACGGTGGTCGATCCGGCCGGGGCGGTCAGCGACACCTCGTGCAGGGCGGGGGCGAGCGTGACGCGGTCGATGTGAAGACCGGTGTCCTCCGGCAGGGGGCGGGGGTGGGGCGGTTCCGGCAGTGGCGGTGCGGTCACGAGTGAGGCGTACTGGTCGATTCCGGCACGGGTGTCGCTGAGGGTCACCCCGAGGAGCGCGAGTCCGTCGAGCGGCGCGGTGGCGCGCAGGGTCAGCAGCAGCACGGCGAACGCCTCGTGGGGGGTGGTGCCGAGGGTGACGCACAGGGCGAGCATTCCGACCGTGGGCAGGGCCGTGGCCAGCGCCGAGACGAAGGTGGCGGGGGCGCTGACGTCGTTGAGGCGTCGCAGGGCGGCGTGCTCGTGGTTCCAGGCGTCCGTCAGTCGGCGTACCGCTCCGGTGGTTCCGGTCACGGACCGGTACAGCTCCTGGTGCTCGGAGAACTCCAGGAGCGCCTCGGCCGAGGACGTGCGGGCGGCCTGACGGCGTGCGTCCGTACGCGCGAGTGCCCGCTGGGCGAGCGTCTGCGCCGTGCCCGAGACCGCGAGGAGGCCCAGCAGGGCGGCGGCCGGGGTCCAGCCCACGACGATGCCGAGGCCGAGGACGACGAGCGGCGGGGTCAGTGTGCCGCGGACGACGAGTTCCACGAGGTGGGCGGGGATGCCCATCAGCCGGAGGACGCCCTCGCCCGCGATCCGGTTCGCGCGTGCGCGGTGGTCGTGGCTGAACCGGCCGAACGGCAGCCGGATCAGCGCGTGGCCGAGGCGGCGGTACAGATCGGTGGCGACGGCGGCCCCGGCGAGGTAGCCGCCGCGGGAGGCCAGAACGGTGGCACCCAGGACGAGGAGTGCCGTGCCCACCGCCCAGACCAGGGGTGTTCCCCGTACGAGCGTGGACGCGAGGAGCGTCGCTGCCGCCGCTTCGAGGGCCGTGACACCGGTCCAGGCAAGTGCCACGGCGCGTACGCGCCGCACGGCCGAGGTGCCGAGTGCGGACTTCATGCGATCACTTCCCCGTGTTCCAGGACGATCCGGTGGTGGGCCCGCGCCGCGAGGCCGTGATCGTGGGTGGCCAGCACGACGGTGCGGGCGGGCAGGGAGAGCAGGGTGTTCATGACGGTCCGCGCCGTGTCGGGGTCGAGGGCGCTGGTCGGTTCGTCGAGCACGAGCACCGGGGCCCCGGTCAGCAGGGCGCGGGCGAGGGCGAGGCGTTGGCGTTCTCCGCCGGAGAGGGGTGCGGCCGGGGCGTCGAGCGGAACGGGCAGGGCCGCCGCCGCCAGCGCGGCCCGCAGTTCCTCGTCGGTGGCGTGCGGGCGGGCGAGCAGCAGGTTCTGGCGGATGCTGCGGGGAAGGACTCCGGGGGACTGGGGGACGGTGGCCACGCGTCGTGCCATCGATGCGAGCGGCAGGTCCCGGTACGGGGTGCCTCCGAGGCTGATCGTGCCGTCGTCGGGGTCGGTGCCCCGGCTCAGCAGGCGCAGGAGCGTGGTCTTGCCCGAACCGCTGGGGCCGGTCACCGCGGTTACCGCGTTCGGCACGACCACCAGGTCCAGCGGGCCGAGGACCGGCCGCCCGTCCACCGTCACGGTGACCGCGTCGAGGACCGGTGCGGGGGCGGAAGCGGCGTCGCCATCAACGGGAGTGACGGAAGTGCCGGTGGTGATGGAGGTGACGGGGGGTCCGGTCGGGGGTGGTGGCGGGGAGTCCGTCCCGGAGGCCGGGGGCTGTTCGGCGGGACCGGGGTGCAGTACGGGTTCGGCGAGCAGGGCGTCGATGCGCCCGGCCGCGTCCCGGGCGGCGCCGAGATGGTCGAGGCCGTGGCCGAGGCGCAGGACCGGTGCGAGGGCGGCGAGACCGAAGACGCAGACGGCGGTGAGCTGCCAGACCGGCATCCGGTGACCGACGCAGAAGGCCACGGCCAGGGTCGCGCTCGGCTGGAGCAGCGCGGTGGCCACCGCGGCCGGGGTGGCGACCCGCCCGACCCAGTCCCGGAATCCGTGCGCGAACTCCCGGGTCGCGGCGGTGTAGCGGGCGGAGGCCCCGGACTCGTCGCCGTGCACCCGGGTGATCACCGCGCCGCGGACCATGTCGTCGACCGCCGCGACAATACGGGCGACCACCCGGCCCCGGTCCGCCGCGAAGCGCCGTGACCGCCGTGGGATGACCACGAGGTGGAACACCGCGGCCAGGGCGGCGGGCACGACCGCGACGAGCCCGAGCGGTCCGGCGTACCCGGTCAGCAGGACGAGCGCGGCGAACGGGGCGGTCAGCATGGTCGCGATCTCGCCGGGCAGGTGGGCCACCGCGTGGTGCAGTGCCGTGACGTCGCCGTCGAGCCGGGCTCGCAGCCCCGTCGTGCCGAGCCGGGCCAGTGCGGGCGTGGGCAGCCGGGAGACGTGTACGGCCAGGGCGCGGCGGAGGCGGTGCTCGAACTCGGCCTCCGCTCCGTGCGCCAGCCAGGACGACAGGGAGTTCAGGGCCCCCGCGGCGGTGAGGGCGAGGGCGCCCCACCACACCCAGCGGGTGGCCGGGGCACGGACGAACTCGACCACGGCCACCAGGAGCGCGGTTCCCGCTCCGGCGGCGAGTGCCGCGCAGCCTACCCCGGCGGCGAGACGCGCGACCGAGCCGTTCAGGGCCCGTAAGGTGCCGGGCCTCTCAGGAGTGAGCATGCCTTTTACCGTACACGTAATTGTACGCGTAAGGTAAGGTCACCCTTACTTATCCGGGACGGGTGCGCGGGACGACATCCGGGGACGTCACGGTCCCCGGCCCCGCCGATGCCCGGCGACCACCCCGCCTTCGACGCGGACACCGTCCCCCTGCGCGAGAGAGAGAACCATGCACCGCCCCTCCAGCCGCCGGGCGCTCCCGCTCGGTGCGCTGCTCACCGTCACCGTCGTCCTGAGCGGCTGCAGGCCCCGCAGAACTCGGAGAACTCCTCCGCCCCGGGCGCGAGGAGCACCACGAGCGGGAGCTTCCCCGTCTCCTTCACCAATGCCTGGGGCACCGTCACCGTCCCCGCCGCGCCCCGGCGAGTCGTCACCCTCGGCTACGCGGACACCGCCGTCGCGAGTGCCCTGGGCGCGCACATCGTCGGAGCGGTCAGGAGCTACGGCAGTGTCAGCGGGGAGACGAAGGACGAGAACCTTCCCTACGCCGAGCCGCTCGACAAGTCCGTGACCTGGCTCGACCCGATGAAGATCAACACGGAACGGATAGCGGGGCTCGAACCCGACCTCATCCTCGCGAGCACCGCGTTCACCCTCGACGAGCCCACCTACCGGCGCCTGAACACCGTCGCGCCCGTCGTCACGTACGAGAAGCAGCTCTACGGGGCGGACACCACCGAGGAGACCTGCGGATCGGGCGCGCCCTCGGTGACGAGAAGGGCGCCCGGAAGATCCTCGACACCGCGGACCGGGCGGTGGCGGACCTCAAGTCCGAGCTGCCCGGTCTGACCGGCAAGACATACCTGTACGGCCAGGCCCGCGACGGTTTCGCCGTGATGGTCACCGAGGAGACCAACGCCACCGCCCGGTTCATGAACCGGCTCGGCCCTACCCCCCTGCCCGCCGTCGCGAACCTGGGCGGAAGGGGCTCCGTCCCGGGCGCCGTCGACGTCAGCTACGAGCGCGCGGCCCTGTTCGACCGGGCCGACGTCCTCTTCATGACGTACCAGAGCGACGCGCTCAAGGAGAAGTTCGAGAAGGACCCCGTCGTATCCCGCCTCCGGATCCTCAAGTCCGACCGGTACCTGCCGCTCGGGATCGAGGCGGCGACCGCGCTCCAGTCCCCGAACGCCGCCGCCGTGCCCTGGCTGATCGACGAACTCCGCCCCGCCCTCACCTCCGTCTCCTGACCCATGACCGCTCTCTCTCCGGCGGCCGGATCGCGCGGCCCCCGGTCCCGGTACCGCCCCCTCGCGTTCACGGGGGCCGGGTGCGGCGTCCTGCTGCTCGTCGTCGCCGCCAGCGTCGCGCTCAGCTCACGGAACCTCACGGTCCATCAGGTCGCCCAGGGGCTCGCCCACACCGGGCCGGCCGATGTCGTCACCCTCGTACGGGAGGTACGGATACCGCGCACGGCCGCGGGGCTCGTCGCCGGGGCCGCGCTCGGCGCGGCCGGTGTCCTGATCCAGGCGGTGACCCGCAACCCGCTCGGCGACCCCGGACTGCTCGGCGTCAACAGCGGCTCGGGCTTCGCCGTCACCCTCGGCGTCACCCTGACCGGGACCACCGGGGTCACCGGCACCGTCTGGTCCGCCTTCGCCGGGGCCGCCGCCGTGACCGCGCTGATCGTCGTCACCGTGGCGGCCACCGGCAACCGCCACCCCGGCCGACTGGTCCTCGTCGGAGTCGCGCTCGGTGCCGTCTTCTCCGGGATCCAGGCCGCCCTGACCCTGCTCGACCCCGAGAGCCTGGACACGATGCGCACCTGGAGCGCCGGCACGCTCAACGGAATCCCGCCCGACGCCACCGCCTTCCTCGCGCTCTTCGTCGCCGCCGGGCTCCTCGCCGCGCGGACGGTCGCCAAGGGCCTGGACCTGACGGCGATGGGCGAGGACCTGGCCACGGGCCTCGGTACCCGCACCCACCTCACCCGGGCCGTCGCCGTCGTCGCGATCACCCTGCTCGCGGGCTCGGCCACGGCGCTGGCCGGTCCCCTGTCGTTCCTCGGACTGATGGTCCCTCACCTGCTGCGCCCGCTCGTCGGTCCCGGCACCCGGCGGATGCTGCCGGGCGCGCTGATCGCGGGTCCCGTCCTGCTGCTCACCGCCGACGTGACGGCCCGGCTCGTGGTGCGGCCGGGCGAACTCCCCGTCGGGGTCGTCACCGCCTTCCTCGGGGCGCCTCTGCTCATCCTGCTGCTGCGCTCCGAGAGGAGGCGGAGCCGGTGACCGGCCCCACGACCACCACCGCCCCCGCACCCGACCCCGTCTCCGGCGCCCGGCGTCGCGCACACCGGCGACGGGCGATCGCCACCACGGTGACCCTGACCGCCCTGGCGGCAGCCGTACTGCTCGCCTCCCTCGGGGCGGGCGACATCACCGTTCCCGTAGCCGATGTCGTACGCGCCCTCGGCGGGCGGGCGGACCGGCCGACCACCACGGTCGTCCTCACCTGGCGCCTGCCCCACGCGCTCCTCGCCCTGGTCCTCGGAGCGGCCCTCGGGCTGTCCGGGGCGGTCTTCCAGACCCTGACCCGCAACCCGCTCGGCAGCTCCGACGTGATCGGCTTCAACACCGGTGCGCCGACCGGCGCCCTCGCCGTCCTGCTCACCGGCGCCGCCGGATACGCCCGGACCGCGCTCGGCGCCCTCGTCGGCGGCCTCGCCACGGCCGCTCTCGTGTACGCGCTCGGCGGTCGGCGCTCCATGGCCACCAACCGGTTCGTCGTCACCGGCATCGCCGTGAACGCGGTCCTCACCTCGGTCAACACCTGGCTGATGTACGGCGCCGACACGTCCGTCGCCGCCCGCGCCACCCACTGGACCGCGGGCAGCCTCGACGCGCTCGGCTGGGAACAGGCCCTTCCGGCCCTGGACGAGGCCGCGCTGCGCACGTCGATGATCGGATACCGGCACGGCGGCCCGGCCGGGGCCCATGCCGCCCTGGCCCCGACCCCGGTCCCGGACGCCGTCCTGGAACGGGCCCGGGACGCCGTCCGCGCGTCCCGGGCGCTGTCCCTCGGCGGCATCGACGTCGTCGACGGCGCCCTCACCGACACCACCGCCGGTGTCCAGCTCCGCCCGGGGCCGGACGGCCGTTGGTTCCCCTTCACCTCGTTCGGCGAGGAGTGGCGGCCGGCCGCCGGATGCTCCGCCGACCGGTCGAGGCGTACCGGGCCGCCCGCCGCGCACGTACGGCGCGGCCGACCACACGCTGACGCACCGTCACTCACCGGTGCCCGTCAGGAGACCTGGCACCCGTGCCGGGTCCCGGAGACGCTCGCGAACGCCGCCAGGAGATCCGTCATGGCCTCGGAGGTCGCTTCGTCCACCGGGGGCCGGACGACCGTCCTCCCCCTTGGGCGGGGTGCGTTTGAAGTACCTGGTGCCGAGCGCGTCCGAGTGTCCGCCGACGGGCGTCGTTCGTATGGATCAACTGCGCCTGGAGGGGCGCCGGTTCTTCGTCCAGGTGCGGTTCGGCATGCGTGTCCGCGAGGTCCGGTGGTCGGGCCGGCCGTGGCGGCGGTGGCCACGACGGGGATGAGCACGCCGTGGGGTCCGGGCGGGGCGAGGCCGGTCCGACCGCGCTCGTCGGTGCGCCCGGACGCGGGGGTCGACAAGAGCGGTGGGGCGGATCAGTATGGGGGGCCGTTGGGGCGGCAGGGCCACTTGGGGAGGGCTGTTGCACGGCGTGGGGTCTGATCTGGTCGCGATCGTCGGCATGGCGGGACGGTTCCCGCAGGCGCCGGACACGGACGCTCTGTGGGAGCTGCTGATCGACGGCGGTGACGCCATCGGACCGGTACCGCCGGAGCGGTGGGACGCCGGGGACGTGCTCGATCCGACGCGCGAGATCCAGTCGGTCGGGGGGTTCATCGACGGCGTCGACCTGTTCGACGCGGAGTTCTTCGGCATCTCGCCCCGTGAGGCGGAAGTCCTCGACCCGCAGCAGCGGTTGATGCTGGAGACCGTCTGGCGGGCCCTGGAGGACGCCGGTGAGGCGGCCGGCTCGCTGCGCGGATCGCGCACCGGGGTGTACGTCGGCGGGCTGTGGCACGACTACGAGCTGCTGCGCAAGGACGCGGGCGCGGGGGCCACGCAGCACAGCATCGTCGGCAACTCGCTCGACATCGTCTCGTCCCGGATCTCCTACGTGCTCGGCCTGACCGGGCCCAGCCTGACCATCGAGAGCAGTTGCTCGTCATCCCTGGTCGCCCTGCACCAGGCGTGTCAGGCGCTGCGTCACGGCGAGGTCGACGCGGCGCTGGTGGGCGGGGCGAACCTGATGCTGACACCCGAGGTGACGGTGGGGCTCACCCACTTCGGCGGGCTCTCGCCCACCGGGCGCTGCCATGCCTTCGGCGCCGGGGCGGACGGGTTCGTGCGCGGCGAGGGTGTCGTCGTCGTGTATCTCAAGCCCCTGCGCAATGCGTTGCGCGACGGCGACCGGGTGCGCGCGGTGGTGGTGGCCAGTGCCGTGAACAACGACGGCGGCGGGGACAGCCTCGTCACTCCGAACCCGGCCGCCCAGCGGGATCTGCTGCGGCGGGTGTACGGGGCGGGCACCGTTCCGGTGGAAAGGCTCGCGTACGTCGAGGCGCACGGCACCGGGACCGTGCGCGGCGACAGCGCCGAGGCCGGGGCGCTCGGCGAGGTGCTGGGCCGGGCCGTGGACGGGCGCCGGCTGTACATCGGCTCGGTGAAGACCAACATCGGCCACCTCGAACCGGCGGCGGGGCTGGCCGGGATCGTCAAGTCGGTGCTCGCCCTGGAGCACGGTGTCGTGCCACCGAGTCTGCACGCCGAGGAGCTCAGTCCGGACATCGACTTCGACGGGCTGAACCTGGCCGTCGCCCGGGAACCCCTCGCTCTGGTGCCGGGCAGCCACATCGGTGTCAACTCGTTCGGCTGGGGCGGGACGAACGCGCACGTCGTCCTGACCGGACCGCCCGGAGCCGCCGACTCCTCCGAGTCCGAGTCCGGCTCCGGCTCCGGCGCCCCGTTCCTGCTGCCGCTGAGCGCGCACTCCGCCGAGGCGCTGGAACAACGCGCCACGGACATACGTGAGCTGGTCGACAAGGGTGCCTGCGTCCGGGAGGTGGCACGGACCCTGGCCTGGCACCGGGACCACTTCCCGGAGCGGCGGGCGCTGATCGGCCCCGAGCCGGCCGGGACGGTGTCCGGACGGGCCCGGGAGGTCGGCGGGGTCGCCCTGCTCTTTCCCGGGCAGGGCGCGCAGTGGACGGGCATGGGCGCGGGCCTGTACGGGCACGACGCGGCCTTCACCGACGCCATGGACCGGTGTGCCCGGGCCCTGTTGCGGCACGTCCCGTGGGACGTGCGCGACCTCGTCACGGGCCGGGTGGTGCCGTCCGGGGTGGAGCAGGTGCAGCCCGCGTCGTGGGCCATGTCGGTGTCGCTCGCGGCGGCGTGGGCGGACGCCGGTGTGACACCGGACGTGGTGGTGGGCCACAGCCAGGGTGAGATCGCGGCCGCGGCGGTGGCCGGTGCGCTGTCGCTGGAGGACGCCGCCCTGGTGGTGAGCAGGCGCAGTGCGATCCTCCGCCGGGTCGCCGGGCGCGGCCGGATGCTGGCCGTCGACCTCGGTCCGGAGCGCGCGGCGAAGGCGCTGGAGGGCTTCGAGGGGCTGGTCGAGCTGGCCGTGCACAACGGGCCGCGGTCCTGTGTGCTGTCCGGTGACGAGGACTCGGTGCTGCTGCTCCAGGAGATACTCGGCGCCGATGACGTGTTCTGCCGTCTGGTGGACGTCGACTACGGGTCGCACAGCCCGCAGATCGACGCCATCGTGCCGGCGATCCGGGAGGCGCTGGCACCGGTGGCCCCGCGCGGCGGGCACACTCCCCTGCTGTCCACGGTGGATCTGCGGCGGCTCGACGGCACGGAGATGGACGCCGGGTACTGGGCGGCGAACCTGCGCGGCCGGGTGCGCTTCGCCGAGGCGGTGGGGCTGCTGCTGGACGACGGGGTGACGCATCTGGTCGAGGTCAGTCCGCATCCCGGCCTGGGCACCGCGCTGCGCCAGATCGGTGAGGAACGCGGCGAACCGCCCGTCGTGCTGGGCACGTTGCGCCGCGGCGAGGGCACGCACCGGGATCTGTACCGGGCCTTCGGCGAGGCGTACGTCTCCGGTCTGGACGCGCGGGGTCCGCGTCCGCCGCGGCGTCCCCCGGTGGCCGTGCCGCCGTACCCGTTCCGCCGCGAGCGCCACTGGGTCGCGCCCCGGCACGGCCGGGCGGCGACGGGTACGGGCGGCCGGCTGGCGGTGTCTCCGGCGCCGTCGACGGCGGCGGGGGTGTGGGAGGACTCCGTCGAGGTGTCCGTCGGGGCGCACCCGTGGCTGGCCGATCACCGGGTGCACGACACGGCCGTCTTCCCGGCGGGCGGCCATCTCGCCCTGGCGCAGCACTCGTTGCGCGGGCGTGGCGACGGCCCGCTCGTGCTGCGCGACATCGCTCTGCCGACGGCGCTGGCGGTCGGTGAGGAACCGTCGAGGCTCGCCGTGACCTGGCGTCCGGGTGCGGGCCCGGCCGGTGTGGTGTCCGTCGCCTCGCGCACCGGGGGCGAGGAGGACGGCGAGGGCGGATGGACGCGGCATTTCCGCGCGGTGGCGTCCTGGGGTGCCCCGGTGTCCTCCGGCGCGTTCCCGGACCACCTGCTCGACGGGAAGGACCTGGACGCGGACGGCTTCTACCGGGACTGTGCGCGGCGGAACCTTCCGTACGGTGCGGCGTTCCGGTCGGTGACCGGCGGGCACCTCGCCGGGGACGAGGCCCTGGTCCGGCTGGAGCTGCCGCCCGGGAGCCGGTCCGGGGACATGGCGGGGGCGCTCCATCCGGTGCTGTGGGACGGCGTTCTGCAGGCCGCTCTCGCCCTGGGCGAGGGGCCGTCGGTGCCGGTCGCCGTGGAGTGCGCGGCGATGACCGTGACCGGTGCGCGGCGGTTGTGGGTGCACGCGGCGCGCACGGCGGACCGGAACGGTTTCGACCTCGCGGTGTTCGACGACGACCGTGAGCCGGTGGGCCGGCTGACGGGGGTGGTGCTGGCCGAGGTACCGGGCGGCGGCGGGGAGCGGGACGACATCGGCCGCCACGTGTACCGGATGGTCTTCGAGCCCCGTGCGCGGCGGGCCCCGCATCACGAGGGGAACGATCCGGCCGGTGCGGGGAACGCGGCGGGTTCCGCGGGTCCGGCCGGTGCGGCGGGTCGTACGGGTCCGGCCGGTCGTGTCGTCGTCCGGGGGCGGGCGGGCGCGATGGCGGAGGCGCTGCGGGACGCGCTCGGTCCGGAGGACCTCGGCGGGGCGGACACCGTGGTCTTCGTCGCGCCCGAGCGGGGATGGGCGGGCCTGGTGGAGCTGACGGAGCTGATCCGCCGCTGCCTGGACGAGAACCCCTCGGCGGGACTGGCGGTGGTGGTCCGGGAGGGCACGGAGTCCGCCGGGTTGTACGCGGGTTTCGTGGCCGTGGTGCAGGCGGAGTACCCGCA
The DNA here is from genome assembly GCF_042892615.1 of Streptomyces sp. NPDC001750. Classification (NCBI taxonomy): domain Bacteria; kingdom Bacillati; phylum Actinomycetota; class Actinomycetes; order Kitasatosporales; family Streptomycetaceae; genus Streptomyces; species Streptomyces sp. NPDC001750. The sequence goes on from NZ_JBIAUE010000040.1 coordinate 31,179, forward strand.
GTTCGACGCGCGGCTCATCGAGACGGACACGTTCTCGGCCGAGCTGGTGGACGAACTGTCGGCCGCCGAGGACCGGGTGGTCCTGCGCGGTGGTGAACGCCTGGTCGGGCAGCGGGTGCGGGGCGGCTCCCCCCGTACGCCCGCGCCGTGGCGCACCGGTGGGGCCGGGCAGCCGTTCCGGCAGGGGATCGCACGGCCGGGCGCTCTCGACTCGCTGTGCCGGTGGCCGCTGGACCGGTCGGCACCCGGCGAGGGGCGGGTGGAGGTCGCCGTCGACGCGGCGTCGCTGAACTTCATCGACGTGATGAAGGCCATGGGCGTCTACCCGGACGATTCGGCGGACCGCGAACTCCTGGGGCTGGACTGCGCGGGCGAGGTGACCGCCGTCGGACCCGGGGTGACGGGGACCGCCGTCGGGGACCGGGTGGTCGCCTGTGGTTTCGGGACGCTCGCCAGCCATGTCACCGTCGACGCCCGGCATGTCGTGCCGGTGCCCGCCGCGCTGAGCGCCGTCGAGGCGGCGGCCCTGCCCATGGTGCTGGTCACCGCCCACTACGCGATCGTCGAGGTGGCGAGGACCGGGCCCGGGGAGACGGTGCTCGTGCATTCCGCCACCGGGGGTCTCGGTCTGGCCGCGCTGCAGGTCGCTCGGCGGGCGGGCGCGACGGTGATCGCCACGGCCGGTACCGAGGACAAGCGCCGCCGTCTGCGGGACATGGGTGTGGCGCACGTCTTCGACTCGCGCGGTCTCGACTGGGCCGCGCGGGTGCGGGAGGTTACGGGCGGGCGGGGGGTGGACGTGGTGCTCAACTCCCTGTCCGGCGCCGCCCTGCCCCTCGGCATGGAGGTGCTGGCCGAGGACGGCCGCTTCGTGGAGGTCGGCAAGCGGGACATCCACGCCGGGACCTCCGTCGGCCTCGGAGTGTTCAAGAAGTCGATCTCCGTGACGGCCGTCGACATCGCCGGTCTGCTGCGCCGCCGCCCGGAGCGTTTCGCGTCGCTGCTCAGGACCGTGTGGGATCTGGTGGAGGCGGGCGAGCTCGGGCCCCTGCCGGTGCGCGCCCGGGACTTCGCCGACGCCGAGGACGCGGTGCGCACCATGGCGCGCGGCGAGCACATCGGCAAGGTCGTGCTCACCGCTCCGGCCCGGTCGGGACCGGTCCGGCCGCAGCCCCTGCCGGACGGGCGGCTGCGCGCCGGGGGCACCTATCTGATCACCGGTGGTCTCGGCGCGCTGGGCCTGTCGCTGGCGGAGTTCCTCGCGGCCTCGGGGGCCGGGGCGATCGCGCTCCTCGGACGGTCCGCGCCGGACGATCCCGGCCGGATCGAGGCACTGCGGGCCACCGGGGTCCGGGTGGGCGTGTGGTCGGCCGACGTGGCCGACGAGCGGCGCATGCGGGAGGTGCTGGACGAGCTCCGTACGCGGTTCCCTCCGCTGCGCGGGGTGTTCCATGCGGCGGGCGTCCTGGACGACGCGACCCTGCTCGGTCTCGACGCCGGCCGGATCGAGCGGGTGCTGCGCCCGAAGGCGCACGGTGCCCGGGTGCTGCACGAACTCACCGCCGACGACGGCCTCGACCTGTTCGTGCTGTTCTCGTCGGCGGCGGCGTACGTCGGCACGGCCGGTCAGGCGGCCTACGCGGCGGCCAACAGCGCGCTGGACGCCCTGGCGGTGGAGCGGCGCCGGGCCGGGCTGCCCGGGCTGAGCGTGCAGTGGGGTCCGGTGTCCGGCATCGGGCTCGCGGCGCGGTCGGCCGATCGCGGCGACCGGCTGGCGGACCGGGGGCTGGGCGGAGTCGACGTCGACGCGTGCTGGCGGGCGCTGCGCCGGTTCATCGAGACGGACGAGGCGGTCGTCGCGTATGCCGCGCTCGACCCCGAACGGTGGCGGGAGACGTATCCGGCCACGGCCTCGCAGTCCAGCTGGCAGTCGCTCGCGGCCGCGGACCGGGCGGTGGTCGACACGGGGCTGCGGAACGTGCCCGCGCGGCGGCGCAGGGAGCTGGTGGAGGACGTGGTGCGCCGTGACGCCGCGTTCGTGCTGCGCGTGGACGGGGACAAGCTGGCCCGGGACGTGCCGCTGAGGTCGCTGGGGCTGGACTCGCTGATGTCGGTGGAGCTGCGCAACCGGCTGGAGGCGTCGCTGGGGCTGCGGCTGAGTCCGACGCTGTTGTGGAAGTACGGCAGTCTGGCGCGGCTGGGTGCCGCGTTGTCCGAGCTGTTCGACACGTCCGGCACGTCCGACACGGAGGAGTCCGCCGCGCATGGGTGATTGCCCGGTCCTCGGCGTCGAGGAGACGCGTCTGCTGCTGGCGGAGTATCTGCCGGGCGAGAAGGGACTGGACGTGGTCGAGGTGTCGGCCGACGGTCTGGTCCTCACCGTGTGTCCGTCGCGGCTGCCGGTGCGGCCGGGCGGCACGGTGTCCGGGCCGGCCCTCTTCGCGTTCGCCGACGTGGCCGGGTACGTCGCGGTCAGCGCCTATCTGGGCGCGACCCCGTCGGCGACGCTGACGTCGAGCAGTATCAGCTTTCTGGAGGCGGTGGAGCCGGGTGAGCTGCGGGCCCGGGTCCGGGCCGAGCGCATCGGGCGCCGGACGGGCGTGTTCACGGCACGGGTGGAGGACGGTCCGGGCCGCCCGGTCGCCCTGGCCACACTGCACTTCGCCTTTCCCGGCAGCAGGAGGCGCGCGCCGTGAGACTCAGAGCCTGTCGGGTGACCTTCGGCCGGAAAGCGGACGCGATATGGTGCGTGCGATTCCAAGGCGCCGGGATGTCTTCGGATGGGGTCTCCCCTGCTCCTTGAGAGCTTGGGGAAGGAGCTACCAGGGCATTCCGGCAACGCCGGAAGCGTGCGTGCCAGGGCGTGGCCGCCCGGTCGGAGGTCACCCGACAGGCTCTCAGGCTCCGCCGAGCGGGCGGATGGAGTGGGTGGTCTCCTCCCACGGGTAGAGCGGCAGCGAGCGCACGGTGCGCGGCGCCGGGCCGGCCGGGACGGTCTCCGTCCCGTGCAGCGTCCGCAGCCGCGGGTCGTCGGCGCCGCGGCCCAGCGCGGTCAGCGCCTCGCGGGCTTCGGCGGCGCTGTCCGCCGTGATCCAGGCGGCGCACCGCAGCCGGGTGCGGCCGTGGGTCGCGGTGTACGCGAAGGCGGCGTAGTCGGCCTCGGCGGTGGGCCCGGACAGTGCCGTGGCGTAGCGCAGGGCGAGGGCGCGCAGTGCCGTCGCGGTGTGCGCGGAGACGAGGAGTCCGCCGGGGGCGGAGGCGGGCGTGACGGGCCGTGTCTCCGGATCCGACGGATTCTCCCGGGCCGGGCCCGACGGGTGCTCCGGGGTCGGGGCGGGCGCGAGGGCGGTGGCCGCCGGGGAGAGCACGGCGTGGGCGTTGGTGCCGCTCATGCCGAAGGAACTGACCGCGGCGCACCGCCCCGAGGCCGTCGGGTCCCAGGGGACCGTCTCGGTCGGTACCGTCATGCCGCTGCCGTCGAGCACGATCCGCGGGTTGAGCCGCTCGAAGCGTGCCTGCCGGGGGATGTGCCGTCTCTCCAGGCAGAGCAGGGCCTTGATGAGTCCGAGTACGCCGGCGGCGGCCTCGGTGTGCCCGATGTTCGCCTTCACCGATCCGACGTACCAGGTGCGGCCGGTGCCGCCCAGCGCGGTGCGGGCGGCCTCCAGTTCGATGGGATCGCCCAGCGGGGTTCCGGTGCCGTGCGCCTCCAGGTAGCCGATGTCGTCGGCGGTGAGTCCGGTGGCGTCGAGCACGGACGTGATGAGCAGGGTCTGGGCCGTGACGTCCGGGGCGGTGAAGCCCGCGGAACGGCCGTCCTGGTTGACGCCGATGCCCTCGATCACGGCGAGGACGCGGTCCCCGTCGCGTTCGGCGTCGGTGAGCCGTTTGAGCACCACGGCACCGCAGCCCTCGCCCCGGACGAAGCCGTTGGCCCGTGCGTCGAAGGGGCGGCAGCGGCCGTCCGGCGACAGGGCCTCGGTGCGCTGGATCTCCGCCGTGGAGCGCGGCGCGAGGACGAGGCTCACGCCGGCGGCCACGGCCACATCGCAGTCCCCCGCCGTCAGGGCGCGGCACGCCGTGTGCACCGCGACCAGGGAGGACGAGCAGGCGGTGTCGATGGCCATCGCCGGTCCCCGCAGGCCGAGGGTGTAGGCGATCCGGCCCGCGGCGAAGCAGTGCCCGTTGCCGATCAGCCATGAGGCGCTCGGTTCGGGTTCGGCCCAGTGCCGGTGGTCCTGTCCGGTGATGCCGACGTAGACCCCGGTGGACTCCGCGACGGTCGCGGGCGGCATGGCCGCGTCCTCGAACGCCTCCCAGACCACCTGGAGCAGCAGGCGGTGCTGCGGGTCGAGGTTCCTCGCCTCGCGGGGTGAGATGCCGAAGAACTTCGCGTCGAAGCCGAACACGTCCTCCAGGTATCCGCCGCGGGACAGCAGCCCGTCCCAGGCGGTGCCGAACACGCCGCGTCGCTGCCCGGGGAGTTCGCCGGTGAGGTCGCGCCCCTCGGCCAGGGCCCGCCAGTACGTCTCACGGTCGCCGATGCCGCCGGGCGCGCGCAGTCCGGTGCCCACGACGGCGATGCGCCGCGTGCCGCGGGCGGCGTCCAGCTCCGCGCGCAGCGACCTGATCGTCTCCATGGCCCGGCGCAGCGGACCGGCGGCGGTGGCGGTGTCCGAAGTCGATGACATCGCCGGTGAGGTTAACAGTTCGATCGCGTGATCACCCCTCACCGCAAAGGAATTTGAGATTCTTTGGTCATCAACTACCTGAATTGCAAAGGGCGTGTCGATACACATTCCATCCGATCGACTTCCCGCGCATACGGATGGATCACTCAACTCCCTTGCAATGGACATCTGTTGGCGAAGAACAACGGGTGGGCGGCGAAGCCTGGTGCTGCCCGTCCTCGGTGTGACAAGGTGTCGCTCCGCGGGTACGGGGGTCCGGGCCGCACGTCGGGGGCGGGACCGGTCCCCGGCGCGTGCGCCGCGCTCCCTCCGCTTCTCGTCCTGCTCTGTTCGTCCGTGAGAAGGTGAGGTCGCCGATGACGTTCGCGGTACTGGACGACGAAGAAGTCGTGGTGCGCACGCCGGAGGAGTTCCACCGGATGCCCCGCGACTACCAGAAGATGCTGATCAGCCAGATCACCATCAACACCGAGGGCGAACTGTCCGGCGGCGACGACTACGCGCTGATGTTCCTGCCGCTCGCGCCGTCCTCGGAGGAGCGCCAGGTGTGCGCGGAACGGGCCGCCGAGGAGTACGACCACTACAAGATCGGCAAACGCGTTCTCGCGGACATCGGCGTCGACACCACGTACATGGAGACGCAGCCGCTGTCCGAGCGCATGCTGTTCGCGGACGAGCGCATGCACACCTGCACCACCTGGGCCGAGCGCGGGATCTACTCGTACATCGGCGAGGAGACCGCGATGGTGATGCTCCGCGAGTTCGCCGAGAGCAGCTACCGGCCGTGGGCCGAGGCGGTGCGCACGATCGTCCTCGACGAGAAGATCCACATCGCCCACGGCGCCCGGGTCTGCCGCAACCTCGCGGCCACGGACGAGGGCCGCGAACAGCTCCAGGCCGCGCTCGACCGGCTGTGGCCGATGTTCGTCGGGATCTTCGGCAGCGCCAACACCAAGCGCTCCCGGCAGGCCGTGCGCTACGGCCTGCGCAGGACCACCAACGGCGAGGCCGTCGCACTGTGGCGCGAGAAGGTCGCTCCGCGCGTCACCAACCTGGGCCTGCGCGTCCCCGAATAAGCCGCGGAGGCAGTCATGGCCATACCCGTGCTCATCACCCCACGTCCGCCCTCCCGGGCCGAGGCCAAGGCCCGGCTGCGCGGACTGCTGGCCGACCGTCCCGACCTGGCCGCCCGGCTGAAGACCCTGCGCGGCATGGGCGTCCGGGTGCGCGGCTGCGAGGTCCACCTCACCACGGCCTGCAACATCCGCTGCAAGGGCTGCTGGTACTTCGAGGGCGGTTTCGACACCGCGGTGAAGGAGGTCTCGGATCCCGGCCGGATCCGGGCGTTCGCCGAGAAACTGGCGGCGGACGGCGTCACCCAGGCCACCCTCATCGGCGGCGAGCCGACCATCGTCCTCGACCGGGTCCGCCCGTTCGTGGAGACGCTGCCCTACATCACCCTCTCCACCAACGGCCTGCGCCCGCTGCCGCGCGACGGGTTCGAGAACGTCGCCGTCGGCATCAGCCTGTTCGGCGGCGGGCCGCTCGACGACGCGCTGCGCGCGCACCGCCCGAACGGCTCCTCGTTCACGGGGCTGTTCGAGAAGGCGCTCGGGCACTACCGCGAGGACCCGCGCGTCACCTTCGTCTTCGCCCTGTCGGAGGAGGGGCTCCCGTACGTCGAGCCGACGGTGCGGGCGATCCGCGACAACGGCAACCAGGTGACGTTCAACTTCTACAGCGAGCACGGCTCCGACCATCCGCTGCGGATCGAGAACGAGAAGCGCACCCTCGCCGAGGCGCTGCGGGTCAAGGAGCTGTACCCGGACACCGTGGTCAGCCACCCGTACTTCATCGAGGCCCTGATCACCGGGCGCGGACACTGGGGCGGACGGTTCGGCTACGACGTCTGCCCCAGCATCAGCGTCGAGATGCCCGAGCACGAGCAGCGGGTGAACAACGGCAACCCGGTGCTGGACGGTTTCGCCGTCTACGGCGCCGACTACGAGACGCTGCAGTTCTGCTGCACCTCCGGCGACTGCGGCGGCTGCCGCGACAGCCAGGCCGTCTACAGCTGGCTGATGGTCGGTCTGAACTGGTTCCTCGACAGCGAGCGGCGCCTGGAGACCTGGATGGACCTGGCCGAGAGCTACTGGCGCCAGTGGTACTGGGCGCAGCACCAGTCACCGAACTTCAGCCGCTGAACCCGAGCCCTTTGAACACACAAGGAGCGATCATGCCCGCGACCGTCACCGCCGAGGCCGTCCTGGACCTCATCCGCGCCGAACTCGTCGACTCCGGTGTCGAGGAGGACACCATCGAGCCCGACGCCAAGTTCGACGACCTGGACATCGACTCGCTCGACGCGGCCGAGCTGATGGCCACCATCAAGCGCACCTACGGGGTCACCATTCCGCGCGCCGAGCTCGCCGACGTCACGGTCGGTCGGCTCGCCTCCGACGTCGCGGAGAAGGCCGGCCTTTGACGGTTCCGGTCGCGGTCACCGGCGTCGGCGCGGTCACCCCGCTCGGCGTCGGCGCGGACGTCCTGGTCTCCCGCCTCGTCGCGGGCGGGCCGGGGCTGGTGGACGGGGACGGGCGCTGCGCGGACTTCGACGCGGGGGACTTCCTCACCCGCCGGGAGAGCAGGCGCAACGCCCGGTTCGCCCGGCTGGCGCTCGTCGCGGCCGCGGAGGCGCTCGGTCGGGCGGGATGGTCCGAGGGGCTGCCCTACCCGGCCGACGGGATCATGTGCGTTGTGGGCACCGGCCTGGGCGGCGTCCCGGAGAGCCCGCGGGCGGCGGACGCGACACCGCTGACGGTGCCGCTGATGATGGCCAACGCCGCCGCGGCGAGCCTGAGCAGGCGTTACGGGCTGCGCGGCGAGTCGTACGCGACGGCGGGCGCCTGCGCCGCCGGGGCGCAGGCCATCGGCGCGGCCCTGGGGGCCATCCGGCGCGGCGAGGCGGCGGCCGCGGTCGTGGGCGGGGCCGAGGCCGCGTCGGTGCCGCTCGTCCGCGAGTCCTTCGCGCAGGCCGGTGCCCTCTCCCCCACGGGCCGGTGCGCGCCGTTCGACGCGGACCGCGACGGCTTCGTGATGGGCGAGGGCGCGGGCATCCTGGTCCTGGAGAGCCTGGACGGTGCCCGCGCGCGGGGCGCCGGGATCCTCGGGCTGGTACGGGGCTACGGCGCGAGCTCCGACGCCCATCACCTCACCGCACCGTCCCCGGACGGGATCCCGGCGGCACGGGCCGTCCGGCGCGCGCTGGCCGACGCGGGCGTCGCGGCCGAGGACCTGAGCTACATCAACGCGCACGGGACCGGGACGCCGCTGAACGACGAGGCGGAGATCCGTGCGCTGCGGCTCGCCCTGGGCGACGCCCTGGGGTCGGTGCCGCTGTCGTCCACCAAGGCGGCGACCGGGCATCTCTTCGGCGCGGGCGGCGCGGTGGAGGCCATCGTCACGCTCGCCGCGCTGCGCGACGGCCTCGCCCCGCCGACGCACGGCCTGGCCCGTCCGGACGAACGTCTCGGCGCGCTCGACCACGTGCGCACCGCCCGTCGGCTCGCCCCGGGCCCCGGCGGGGCGCTCGGGCTGTCGGACTCGCTCGGCTTCGGCGGGCACAACGCCGTTCTCGTGCTGGGGGCACCATGAGCGGGCCTGCGGCACCGCGACCGGAGCGGGGATCACGACCGGACCGGAGCACCGGGAACGAACGGGGGACGCCATGACCGGATTCGACTTCCAGGGCCGCCGCTACCTCGTCACGGGGGTGATGAACCAGGAGTCGATCGCCTGGCACGTCGCCGCCGCGCTCCAGGAGGCGGGCGCCGAGGTCGTCCTCAGCTCGTACGGACGGGCGGCGCGGATCACCCGCAAGGCGGCGGCGCTGCTGCCGTCCCCGCCGGACGTGCTGGAACTCGACGTGACGGACGAGACGGGTTTCACCGGGGTCGCCGAGGAGCTGGGGCGGCGATGGGGCACGCTCGACGGCGTGCTGCACGGCATCGCCCACGCACCCCCCGACGCGGTGGGCGGCAGGTTCCTCGACACGCCCGCCCCCAGCGCCCTGCGCGGGTTCGAGATCTCGGCGTACTCGCTCCAGCGGCTGGCTGCGTCGCTCGCTTTGCTGCTGACCGCGGGCGAACACGGCGGCAGCGTCGTGGGCGTCACCGTCGACAGCGCCCGCAGCCTTCCCGGTTACGACTGGATGGGTGTCTTCAAGGCGTCGCTGGAGGCGGTCGCCCGCTACCTGGCACTGCATCTGGGGCCCCTGGGCGTACGGGTCAACCTGGTCGCGGCCGGGCCGCTGGAGACGCTGTCGGCGCGCGGGATCAGCACCTTCGACGCGTTGGCCGAGCACTACGAGCGCTGGGCCCCGTTGGGCTGGGACCGCGCCGATCCCCGGCAGGTGGTGGGCGCGGTGCTGTTCCTGCTGTCCGACCTGGCACGGTGCACCACCGGTCAAGTGGTCCACGCCGACGGCGGATTGCACGCCGTCGTGGGCGGAATCGGCGAGCCCCCACGCCGGTCCTCCCGGGGGTGACGGCCATTACCATGGGGGCCCGATCCGGCGGGCGGCATCCGCACCCGCCGAAGGACCGCTCCGGCGTAAGGAATTGGCTATGAGTACTGGCTTCCCCCTGTCCCGGACCACGCGTGCCACGCCGGCGGCCGAGCGCGAGAGGATTCTCGCCGCCCCGGGCTTCGGCCGTCACTTCACCGACCACATGGCCTCGGCCGTGTGGACGCGGGAAGCCGGCTGGCACGATCACAAGGTGGGGCCGCTGGAGCCGTTCTCGCTGCACCCCAGCGCCGCCGTCCTGCACTACGCGCAGGAGATCTTCGAGGGGCTGAAGGCGTACCGCCACGCGGACGGCAGCGTCTGGCTGTTCCGTCCCGAGGCCAACGCCCGGCGCTTCGTCCGCTCGGCCGAGCGTCTGGTGCTGCCGGCGCTCCCGGAGGAGGACTTCCTCACGAGCGTGGAGGAACTGGTCCGCGCGGACGAGGCGTGGGTCCCGGCGTCGTCCGGTGAGGAGAGCCTGTACCTGCGGCCGTTCATGTTCGCCTCGGAGGCGTTCCTCGGGGTGCGGCCCGCCGCCCGCGTGGTCTACTCGGTGATCGCGAGCCCGGCGGGTCCCTACTTCGCGTCCGGTGTCACGGGGGTCACCCTGTGGGTGAGCGAACGGTTCACCCGGGCGGCGGACGGCGGCACCGGCGCCGCCAAGTGCGGCGGCAACTACGCCGCGAGCCTGGCCGCGCAGATCGAGGCCGAGGAGCACGGCTGCGACCAGGTCATGTACCTGGACAGCGCGGGCGACGGCAAGCTGGAGGAGTCCGGGACGATGAACCTGTGCCTGGTCACCTCGGACGGGCACCTCGTGACCCCGGAGCTCGGCACGATCCTGGAGGGCGTCACCCGCGACACCGTCCTGGCCCTGGCCCCCGAGTTCGGCCTGACCCCGCAGGAACGGTCGGTCACGCTGGACGAACTGCGCGCGGGCGCCGCCGACGGCTCCATCACCGAGGTGTTCGCCGCGGGCACGGCCGCGGTCATCACCCCGATCACCGGCTTCAAGGGCACCGGCTACCAGTTCACCGTCGGGGACGGCACCCCGGGCAAGCAGACCGTGGCCCTGCGCAAGCACGTGCTGGACATCCAGTACGGGCGCGCCGAGGACAAGCACGGCTGGCTGCGCAGGGTGCTCTGAGCCGGCACGCGCGCGGCGGCCGGGGACCGCGCCCCGGCCGCGTTCAGCCGGTGGTGGCCGCCGGGACGGCCGCGCGGTCGGTGATCAGCCGGACGATCTCCTGCTGATGCTCCGTCAGGTAGAAGTGTCCGCCCTCGAAGACGCGGAACTCGAAGGCGCCCTCGGTGTGCCGGGACCAGGCCCGCGCCTCGTCGAGGGCGACCTTGGGGTCGTTGTCGCCGACCAGGCTCCACACGGGGCAGCGCAGCTCCGGTCCGGGCCGGTGGACGTAGGTCTCGGCGGCCCGGTAGTCGGCGCGGATCGCGGGCAGGGCCATGCGGATCAGCTCCGTGTCGTCGAGGATCGCCGACTCGGTCCCGCTCAGCAGCCGCATCTCCTCGACGAGTGCGTCGTCGTCGCGCAGGTGGACGGTCTCCGTGCGGGACACGGAGGGGGCGCGGCGCGCGGAGGCGAACAGGGCGTGCGGGACGATGCCGTGTTCGTGCTCCAGACGGCGCGCAATCTCGTAGCCGAGGGTGGCACCCATGCTGTGGCCGAACAGGACCAGCGGGCGGTCCGTCCAGGCCAGGAGTACGGGGGTGACCCGGTCGGCGAGTTCCTCGATGGTGGCGACGCAGGGTTCGGCGCGCCGGTCCTGGCGCCCCGGGTACTGCACGGCGAGTACGTCGGTGGAGGCGGGCAGGGCCGCCGACACCGGCCGGTAGAAGGTCGCCGAACCGCCCGCGTGCGGCAGGCACACCACCCTGACCGCCGCGTCGGGGCGGGGGTGGTAGCGGCGAATCCACAGGCGGTCCTGCTCGGCGGGCGTGGTCATGGGGCGCGGTTTCCCTTCGTGGCGGCGCGGTACCGGGAGGTACGGGGTGTGCGGTGTGGTGCCGGGGGCACGGGAGGTGCGGTGTGGTGCCGGGGGCACGGGAGGTGCGGGGGCACGGGAGATGGGCTGCGGGGCCGGTGGATACGGGGTGGGCCCCGGCAGTCTCGTCGGGGCGGGGGCGGATCTCCACCCCTACCGTCCCCAGCCCGTGGCGGCGCGACCGGGAACGGGTCCGGCGGGGTGCGGCGTTCACGCGTTGAGGTAGGCCAGGACCGCCAGGACGCGGCGGTTGCTGTCGCTCGACGGCGGGAGCATCAGTTTGGAGAAGATGCTGGAGATGTGTTTCGCCGCGGCGCCCTCGGTGACGGTGAGCCGTTGCGCGATGGCGGTGTTGGAGCATCCCTCCGCCATGAGTTCCAGTACCTGGCGTTCCCGCGCGGTGAGCGCGGACAGGGGCTCGTCGCGGGAGTGGGAGACCATCAGCTGGGCCACGACGGCGGGGTCCATGGCCGTGCCGCCCGCGGCGACCCGGCGCACCGCGTCGATGAACTGCTCGTCGTCGAGGACGCTGTCCTTGAGCAGGTAGCCGATGCCGCCGGTGCCGTCGGCCAGGAGTTCGCGGGCGTACATCTGCTCGACGTGCTGGGAGAGCACGAGGATGGGAAGGCCGGGCTGTTCGCGGCGGGCGCGGAGGGCCGCCTGGAGCCCTTCGGTGGTGAAGGTGGGAGGTAATCGGACGTCCACCACGGCCACGTCGGGCCGGTGCTCGGCGAGGGCGGCTCTCAGATCCTCCCCGTTGTCGACCGCGGCGACCACCTCGCAGTCGTACGCCTCCAGCAGTTGGATGATCCCCTGCCTCAGCAGGAAGAGGTCCTCGGCGAGGACAACGCGCACGGTAACTCCATCCTCATCACGGTCGGGCCGCCCGGGGGGCTGTCGATCTCCAGCGCCCCGTCAAAGGATGCCAGCCGTCGCCGGATGCCTTCCAGACCGCTCCCGGCCGAGATCGCGGCGCCGCCGCGGCCGTCGTCGGTGACGCGTCCGTGGAGGACGCCGTCGGCGTATCCGAGGACCACGTCCACGTGCCGGGCCTCGGCGTGCTTGAGCGCGTTGGTGAGCAGTTCCGACACGGAGAAGTAGACGGCCGACGCCACGGGGTCGGGCGGGTCCCCGGGCAGGTCCGCCACGACCGTGACGGGCAGCGGGCTGGCCAGGCCCAGGGCGCGCACGGCGTCGGCGAGGCCCCGCTCGGCCAGGACCGGGGGGTGGATGCCGCGGACCAGGTCGCGCAGTTCGCGCAGGGCCTGGACCGAGGAGGCGCGTGCCTGGCGCAGCAGCCGCCGGGCCTCCTCGGTGTCCTGGTCCAGCTTCCGGTCCACGGCGCCGAGTTCGAGACCGAGGCTGACCAGCCGGGCCTGGGCGCCGTCGTGCAGATCGCGTTCGATGCGGCGCAGTTCGGCCGCCTGGATGTCGAGCGCCCCGGAGCGGGTCTCGGACAGGTGCCGCACCCGGGAGGCCAGGCGGGCCCGCTCGGTCGGGCCCAGCAGGAAGCGGACGAAGTAGGCGTGGCCCTTGAGCAGCCAGGGGCTGAGGAGGAGCCAGCCGGCGAGCACGAGGAGCGCCGCCAGAGCCGCGGCGAGGGCGTCGGACCCGCTGTCGACGGTGATGAACGCGTACCACCGGCCCACGCCGTCGGCGGCGAGCGGCTGCCACAGCCCGCAGGCCAGCACCAGTCCTTCGCCCGCGTAGTAGAGCAGTGCGGCCGGGGCGAAGCCGAGGAGCAGCCCGACGGCGGAATTGAGGAGGAGCCAGAGCAGGTCCCGCCAGGTCGCGGGGTCGGCGAGGATCCACTTGCAGCGGCGCGACCAGCCGACGATGTCCCGTTCGACCTCCTCCGGTTCGGGCCGGTACGGCCGTTCCACGGGGACGCCGCAGCGTGCGGCGGCCCGGCGGTTCAGGTCGCAGACCCGGCGGACCGCCGTGGTCAGGTAGGGCAGGGCGAGGAAGCCGATCCCTATGAGGCACAGGATGATGAAGTAACTGGTGGTGAGGAACAGGACCAGCGAGATCAGGGATCCGGCGGCGATCAGCACGCCGATCAATGTGTCGAGGGCGGCGCGGCGCAGTCGCATGCGTCCATGATTCCATCCCCGGGCCGCGGTGGACCGGGGGGCGGAAGACCGGGCCACGGGGGACGGGGCGACGGGAGACGGGGCCACGGGGGACGGGGCCACGGGGGACGGGGCGACGGCGGAAGGGCCGTCCCCGCACGGGGGCGACGGGGACGGCCCGGCTCCGGTTCGGCTCACGCTGCCTTCACCGTCTCGACGGCGGGCGTGCGCATGCCGCGCCACGAGGGCAGCAGGGTGGCGCCGAAGACCAGCAGCAGCGATCCGCCGACGACGGCGAGGTAGATGCCGATGGATCCGGAGGGCAGGTAGGAGTCGGCCTTGACCATGCTGTACGGGACGATGGTGGTCGCGGAGGCGATCGTGCCGAGGACGGTCGCGATGACTCCGACGAGCACGCCCTCGACGGTCAGCATGCCGAGCACCTGACGACGTGTCGCTCCGGTGAGCTGCTGGAGGCCGAACTCGGCACGGCGTTTGCGGGTGACGGCCACCAGTGTGTTGACGACGGTGATGGCGGCGTATCCGACGATCATGGCGACGATGGTGTAGTTGGCGGCGACCAGGATCTGCTGGATCTGGTCGTTGCGGCCGGCCAGTGAGGAGCCGTCGTCGAGTTCGGTGCCCGGCACCGCGGCCGCGAGCCGGGCCAGGTGGTCGTGGACCTCGGCAAGGGCACCGGGCGCGGACCGGACGAGGATCTGGTGCGGGAGCCCGTCGCCGGTGTGCGGGGCGAGTGCCGACGCGGGCAGGGTGAGGTACTGCTGTTTGGGGTTGTCGGTGTAGAGCGCGACGACGGTGGGGCGTACGGCGGTGCCGTCGCCGAGGTGCATGGGCAGCCGGTCACCGACCCGTACACCGTATTCGTCGGCCTTCTTGTCGGAGAGGGCGACGGTGTCGTCCCGCAGGTCGGTCAGCGAGCCGGCGACGGGACGCAGATCGAGACTGCGGGCCACACCGTCGGCGGACACGCCGCGCAGGTCGACGTCGGCCGGTCCGTCGGGGGCGTCGACGAAGCCGCGGCTGGTCACGAACTCGGAGGCGGCGGCCACGCCTGGGGTGGCGCGGACGCGGTCGAGGACGTCGGGGGCGAAGCCGCCGGTGGTGGAGTCGAGGACGTAGTCGGCGAGGATGTTGCGGTCGTAGGAGCGTTGCGACACGGCGTCCTCGGTGGCCTGCATGTAGAGGGTGCCGGTGGCGATGCCGATCAGCAGGACGATGGGGGCGACAGCCCCCGCCATGCGGACGTTGGCGGTGGTGGCGTTGCGCAGGGCGAGTTGGCCACAGACCCCGGTCAGGGCGCGCACCGGCAGCCACAGCAGGGCGGTCATCGCCTTGACGATACCCGGGGCGAGCAGGGCCAGGCCGATGCAGAAGAGCACGGAGGCGGGCCCGGCGGTACTCGCGAGGGAGGGGCCGTCCTCCATCACGGTGGCGGTGGCGACCGCGAGGCCGATGCCGTTGACGAGGAAGAACACCGCGAGCAGCAGACGGGGCACGCTGAACCAGCGGGTGGCGGCGTCGTTCTCGGCCAGGGCGGCGACGGGTTCGGTGCGGGCGGCCCTGCGGCCGGCGAAGCGGGTGGCCCCGGCCGCGGCGAGCACGGTGACGACGACGCCGACGGCCATCGGCACCCAGCCTGCGTGGTAGACGATCGAGGAGGACACGACGCCGCTGGAGGTGAGCACGCCGAACAGCAGCCGGCCGAGCAACTGGCCCGGGTACAGGGCGAGCAGCACCGAGCCCGCGGACAGCACGGCCGTCTCGCACAGGATCATGCGGCGCAGCTGGCGCGGGGTGGAGCCGACGGCACGCAGCAGGGCCATCTCGCGGGAGCGCTGCTGGAGCGAGAGCCCGAGGGTGGAGGCGACTCCGAACATCACGATCAGCACGACGGAGGAGCCGAAGATGGCCGCGAGGATCACGACGGTGCGCCGGCTGGAGAGAGTGCCGGGCAGTTCGGCCAGGCCGCGCCGCTCGCCGGTGAGGACCTCGGCCCGGTCGCCCACGGCCGACCGTACGGCGGCGGCGACGGCGGACGTGGGGGCGCCGGTCTCGGGCAGCACGCCGATGGAGTCGATGCGTCCGCCTGCCAGGGCGCGGGCCTCGTCGTCGCTGAAGAACACGGCGGCGTCGGGGTTGTGGCCGCCGCGCTGCGCCGCGGTGCCGCTGACCCGGTAGCGCCGGGTCTCGCCGCGGACGACGACGTCGACGAAGGAGCCGGGGCGGGCGCCGGCGCGTTCGGCGAGCCGGGTGTCGAGGGCGATCTCGCCGCCGGTGACGGGGGAGGCACCGGCGGCGAGGGCATAGGGGGTGAGGCGGGCGCCGGCCCAGCCGTGGCCGTAGGAGGCGTCCTCACCGGTCAGGGGTTTGCCGTCCTTGAGGACGGTGGCGGGGAACGACACGTCGGCGACGGCCTCGCGGACGCCCTCGGCGCGGGCGACCTCGTCGACCAGGCGCGGATCGATGCGGTGACGTTCCGTCAGAGCATGGGAATCGTAGGTCTGTTCACCGGTGACCACGACCGGGGCGCCGGTGAGGCGCTGCGGGTCGGCGGCCATCCGCATGCCGGTCTCCATCAGGCCGCCGCAGCCGATGACGATCGCGGCGCCGAGGAACATGGCGAGGAAGGTGGCGACGAAGCTCGTGCGCCGGAACTTCAGGGTGCGCAGGGCGAGCCGCCACATCAGTACAGTCCTCCGGTGGTGAGCGGCGTGGGCTGCTCGCGGGTCTCGTCCTCCCAGGCGCCGAGCCGGGTCATCCGGGCCGCGACCGCGTCGGCCGTGGGCCGGTGCAGTTCGCCCGCGAGGCTGCCGTCCGCGAGGAAGACGACGCGGTCGGCGTACGAGGCGGCCACCGGGTCGTGGGTGACCATGACCAGGGTCTGGCCCGCCGTGTCGACGGATTCGCGCAGCAGGGCGAGCACGGCGGCGGCGGTGCGGGTGTCGAGCGCCCCGGTGGGTTCGTCGGCGAAGACGACGGCGGGGCGGGTGACGAGGGCGCGGGCGATGGCGACGCGCTGCTGCTGGCCGCCGGACAACTGGGACGGCAGGTGGCCGAGGCGTTCGCCCAGGCCGACGCGCTGCACCACGGAACGGATGAGGGCCTTGTCGGGCCGCTGTCCGGCGAGTTGCAGCGGCAGCATGATGTTCTGCATCACGGTCAGGGCGGGCAGCAGGTTGAACGACTGGAAGATGAAGCCGATGCGGTCGCGGCGGAGTTCGGTCAGCCGGGTGTCGTCGAGGCCGTCGAGGTCGGCGCCGCCGACGGTGACGGTGCCGGACGTGGGCCGGACGAGCCCCGCGGCGCAGTGCAGGAAGGTGCTCTTGCCGGAACCGGAGGGTCCCATCACGGCGGTGAAGGTGGCGTCGGCGAAGCTCATGGAGAGTTCCCGGAGCGCCGTCACCCGGCTGTCGGCTCGGCCGTAGATCTTCGACACGGCGTCCAGCCGTACCGCCTCTGCCCGGCGGAGGTCGTGTGTTGTGTGCACTCGGGCTCCCCAATGAGATGACGCGCCTGCCACGCGGTTTCTGCGGATCAGATTAGGCGGGGGGAGGCCGCCGCACATTGGCCTTATCCCGCCGATTCGAGGTAGAGGTTTCTCTACCTCGATCCGGCACGTAAGCGGAGTCGTCCGACGATTTCCGACCCGCTACGGAAAGGTCTTCGAATGCCGTACGGGCGATCTGTCAAGCGGGTGGAAATGGCCGTCGGCCACGGCATGTTCCACCACCTTGTCCGGATCATTTCCCCCCTCGGAAAATGCAGGCACCGCCAGTGCCCGGGCGCATGGGAAACGGGTAACGTCGAGGCGTCCGACGAACCCTCTAGGGATGGGATTCTCTGTGTCCAGGACAGCCGGCCTCCTCACGGCCGAGAGGCAGCACCGCACGTCATGCACGGGGTCGGTGCGGTATGGGGAATGACCAGGGGCTGATCGCGAGCGTACGCCCCGACGGATACCTGGAACTGTTCTCACCGCGCACCGGAAAGCGTCACAGGTGCGGCCCGCGGGGCACGACGATGTGGTTGGCCCTGCAACGGAGCGATTGGCGGTCAGAATTAGCCGCGGAAGAAGTCGCTTTTCGATTGGGTGTGGATCCGGACAGTATTCGGTGCGATATAGATGCCTGGATGTCGCATTTTCGTGAGGCGGGTGAGTGAAGAAACCGCGGGCGCGCGGTGAAGAGGCCGCGAGCGGGCGGGCGGAGAAGCCACTGGCGGGCGGATGAGGAAGCCGCGGGGCGCCGCGGGTCGAAAGACCCGTGGCGCCCCGCGGCAGGTCCGGCGGCAGGGGCCTCCTTCGGTCCGCGGGCCTTCTCCCGTGCGCCGCCGCGTCAGGGCGCCGCGGTGCCGGTCAGCCAGTTCTCCACGGCCTCGGCGGTGGATCCGGCGCGGTCCTCCAGGATCGTGAAGTGGGTGCCGGGCACCTCGGCGAGTTCGTGTGCGCCGTTCCAGACGGCCCGCCAGTCGTCGAGGCCGGATGCGAAGGGGTCCCGGGGCCGTACGAACAGCACCGGTGCGGTGAGCGCGCCCGGCAGGCAGTACGGGATCAGGTCGCTGTAGCGGCTCATCGCGGCGAGGCGCGCGGTGCCGAAGCCCCCGACGGCCGATTCGCGGTCGAGCAGTCCGTTGAACATCTCGCGCCGGAGGTGTTCCGTGTCGCCGTCACCCAGCAGATAGGTGTCCAGCAGGACCACGCCGGAGGCCGGGCGTCCGGCCTTTTCCATAACCTCGGCCGCCGCGTGGGCGAGCTGTCCGCCGGAGGAGTAGCCGAGGAGCACGTAAGGCCGTTCGTCCCCGGCGACGGCCCTGTGGATGCCCTCGGTCACCACCTCCACGACCGCGTCCACGGACCGGGGCAGCGGCTCGCCGGGCACGAAGCCGGGCACGTCCGGCACCAGGACGTCGCGCCGTCCGTGGAAGTGCCGGGCGAACCGGGCGTACTGGTGGGCCCCGCCCAGCGCCATCGGCGAGGGCAGGCAGACGAGACGCGGCCCCGCGTCACCCGTGGCCAGGCGCACCGGTTCGGCCACGTCGCCGAACTCGGCCGCCGAGGAGAAGCCGGGCAGGATGTCGGCCACGGCGTGCAGCAGCGTCAGGGCGCGTTCCCACCGGCCGTCGGCCGCCGCGCGCCGCACCAGTCCGCCGACGGTCCGGAGGTCATCGGCGTCGGCCGGTTCCGTTCCGTCACCGCCGCCGAGGATGCGTTCGCGCAGATGCGCGGCGAGTGCGAGAGGGGTGCGGTGGTCGAACACCGCACCGGCCGGGACGTCGAGGCCGAGCGCGGTGCCGAGCGCGCCGCGCAGTTCGGCCGCCGAGACCGAATCCAGGCCGATCTCCAGGAAGACGGCGTCGGGTTCGACGTCCTCCGGTCCCCGGTGTCCCAGGACCACGGCGGCCCGGGAGCGCACGAGATCGGTCAGCAGGGCCTCCTGCTCGGCCGGCGGGGCCTGTGCCAGGCGCTGCCGAAGGGCTGGCGCGCCGGTGGGACCGACGGCGTCGGTGCGGTCGGCGACGTCCGCGGATCCGGTGGCGTCGGCGGACTCGATGGTGTCGGTGAGGTGGTCCGCGTCGACGGATCCGGTGGCCCGGGAGGCGCCGGCGGGGCCCTGCGGGGCCGGGCGGTCGGGAACGAGTGGAACGTCGGCGTTCAGCCAGTACCGTTCGTGCCGGAACGCGTACGTGGGCGGTTCGGCGCGGACCGTACCGGGGAAGAGCGCGGCCCAGTCCAGGGGCAGTCCGTCGGTGTGCAGGCGGGCGAGGCCGGACAGCAGGACCTCCGGTTCGCCGCCGCGGCGTCGGCCGAGGGCGACGAAGGCGCCGCCACTCTCCCCCGCGCCATCCCGGGCGAGGCCGGTCAGCACGGCGTCGGGGCCGAGCTCGACGTACCGGGTGACGCCGGAGGCGGCGAGGGCGGAGACGGCGTCGGCGAAACGCACGGTGCGGCGCACGTGTCGCACCCAGTGCTCCGGGTCGCGCAGCTGCTCCCCGGTGGCGGGGCGCCCGGTGAGGGCCGACACCACCTCGACGCGCGGCTCGCGGAAGGCCAGGCGTCCGGCGACCTCGCGGAAGTCGTCGAGCATGCCGTCCATCAGGGGCGAGTGGAAGGCGTGCGAGACACTGAGCCGCTTGGTCCTCGGGAACGTCGCGGCGGCGGCGAGCACCGCGTCGCGTTCCCCGGACAGCACCACCGAATCCGGTCCGTTGACCGCCGCGAGCCCCACCCGGTCGTCCAGCAGCGGGAGCACCTCGTCCTCGCCCGCCTGTACGGCGACCATCGCGCCGCCCTCGGGAAGCGCCTGCATGAGCCGGCCGCGGGCACCGACCAGGGCGCACGCGTCGGCCAGGTCCAGCACCCCGGCGACATGGGCGGCGGCGATCTCGCCGACGGAGTGCCCGGCCAGCGCGTCGGGCCGGACGCCGAACGACTCCAGCAACCGGAACAGGGCGACCTCGTAGGCGAACAGGGCGGTCTGCGCGTACTGGGTACGGTGCACCGCCTCCGGGTCGTCGCCACCCAGTACGCCCACCAGGTCCAGCCCGAGGAGGGCATCGATCTCGTCGAAGGCGGCGGCGAACACCGGGTAGTGGGCGCGCAGTTCGAGACCCATGCCGGGGCGCTGGGCACCCTGCCCGGTGAACAGGAAGGCGGTGCGTCCGCCGGTGCGGGCCCGTCCGGTGACGACGCCGGGCGAGGGGCGGCCGGTGGCGAGGTCCTGGAGGCCGGCCAGGAGCCGGTCCCGGTCGGTGCCGGTGACGGCGGCCCGGTGGCCGAGCGCGGCGCGGCGGGTGCCCAGGGCACGTGCGAGGGCGGACGGCGGCAGCCCGGGACGATCCTCCAGGAAGGCGTGCAGCCGTTCGGCCTGGGCGGGAAGGGCGCGCGCGGAGCGGGCGGACAGCGGCAACACCACGGCGGGGGCGTGGGGTTCGGTCCCGTCGTGCACGGGGGTGTCCTCGTCGGGGGCCTCCTCCAGGATCACATGCGCGTTCGTACCACTGATCCCGAACGACGACACACCCGCACGACGGGGACGATCCCCCCGCACCCACTCCCGCCCCTCCGTCAACAACCGCACCCGCCCCGAACCCCAGTCGACCTTCCGCGACGGCTC
>NZ_JBIAUE010000041.1:0-45307 GCF_042892615.1 Streptomyces sp. NPDC001750
TGTTGCAGGCCAGCGCCCGTCGTTCGTGGGTGCTGGCCTGCGTCATCGTGTTCACCAGGGGTCGAGTCAACAACAAGCAAAGAAAGCTACATAACCGCGGAACTGGACTCCGTCCTCAAGGGCTTCGACCACGGCTTCGACGAGACCTGAAGGGTAGGTCAGCAAGGGCAGGTCAGCGTCGAGTGACGGTGAAACCCGCGTCGTTGACGGCGGCGGTCCACACGTCGCGGTCGAACCACTTGGTGATGTTCGGCTGCATCTCTGTGATGGTGTGCATCCGGGCTTCCCAGTCGTGTCCGGCCGGGCCTCGGCTGTCGTCGCATCCGGCACAGCCGTCCTCGCCGTGGATGTGGCCGGCCATCCAGGCGTTGACAGCCACGTTGACGATGACCGCGTACAGGTCGCCGCCGGTCTGGGCCAGCGAGTCGGGCACCCCGGCGAGGACCAGGGCGAGCTCCGGATTCCCGATCGGCGGCATCGGAGGCTGCCCGGCGCCCTTCTCGTTGCTGCTCTCCTCGAAGGAGGCCAGGCTTTGCGCTAGGCGATCTGCCGTGACGGAGGCGTCGAAGTACCGCCAGGCGGAGCGCACCTGGATCCCGAGCCGGTCGGCCACAGTGTTGATGTTCTTCTCGATGGTGTCCTCAACGGTCGACGGCGCGAGCGTCACCCCTCGGTGGGCCAGCTCCGCGAGCGTCTGGGCAACGGCTTCCTTGAACGCCTTCGTGTTCCGCACGAGAGCATCGTAGGCAGGCAGGAGCAGCCGCCCGACGACTTCGCCTGAACCGACCGCCTGAGCGGGAGTGCCCCGCCGTAGAAATTCTGGCCCGTGTCAAGCCGACGGGAATCGGGAAAGCAGACCCGCACTCGCACGGCCACACGGTCACTCGTTCACGCATCCGAGTGGACGGTGGAGGCTGTCAGACCCCGCTGTCACCATCCGGGCATGACTCCGATCAGCCCCCAGCTCGCCCGCACATACTTCGCGGAGATTTCCGCCGGCTCCGCGATCCCACTCGATCCGGACGACCTTGTGCGGATGACGCGGGTACGCCAGCACGGCCACGTCGTCATCGGTGATGTCGCGATCCGCTGCTACAAGAACAAGTCGAAGTGGAGGTACGACGAACGCGACATCCGCCGCGCTGCCCAGGTGTTCGCCGACCTTCGCCTGGACCCCGACGATGTCGTCGAGATCCACTTGCCTCCCTACCGCGACCACGATGAGCGAGACCCGGAGGAATGGGGCGGGGCCGACTGGCGGAGGAGGATCGCCTACCGGATGTACCGGCACGCCCGCGTCAAGCACCAGAAGGAGCGGCACTACGAAGAGCGGGACGACAGCTGGCGGCGGATCGGGGCCGACGGGCTGCCCGGCGAGCTGACCTGGGAGGAGTTCACCACGGTCTGCGCCGGAGATCGGCAGAACGTCGCCAACACCCGGCCGCTGGAGCTGATGACCCACCGCGGCGGGAATCTGTTCCTGCCCAGGGCCTACGTCGAACTTCTGGACCGCTGGGAACAGGTGACGGAAAGCTTGCTCGCCCGGGCCCGGATCTGCAGCCGCTGCCGCGCCCAGGGCCCACGCTGGGGCGCCTGGCGCGCACCGAGCCCGCTCGGGTACGTCACCTTGTGCCCGCCGTGTGCGGGAGCGGCCTTCCAGCGGTACACCGGGCACCTGCGAGGCGTGCTGTACGAGTCGGCCCGCACACGCAGCACCCGCGCCGACGGCTACCTGTGCCGCCTGTGCGCGGAATCTCGGGCGGCGGCCTGGGATCACTGCCACGATCACGGCTACATCCGCGGCCCGCTGTGCGACAGCTGCAACACCTACGAGGGAAAGAGTACCGCGCATTCCTTCCTGCAGGACAAGGAGGGCGCCGCATTGCACCTGCTGGAATGCCGCAGCTGCCTGGACCGGCGCACCCTGCCCGCCCGCTACCACGCTGCCCTCGCCCGGATGCACGTGGAGGCAACCGAGCGCCACACCGTCCATACCCGCCGCTGCAGGCACGAGCCGTGGATCGAGCGGGTGGAACTCGTCCACGGCACGTACCGCTTCGAGCTGTCCTGCTGGTGGCACGAGGACACGTGGACGAAGGACATCACGGTCGCCGAGGCGTCGGCGCTCGTGCGGGACTTCGTCGACCAGGCGCTCGCGGCCGCGCAGCCTGACGGCAGGGTGCCGACCTCTCGCTCGGCGTCAGACACGACGTCCCGCGCGTGACCACCCCGCGATACGCCAGCGAGCCCCGGACCACTGGTCGGGTAGCCGCAAACCACTGCTGATCTCCGGCTACCCGACCACACCTGGGTGTGACTTAGCACTTCACTTGGCCGGTTGAGCGACTTGCCCGGGCGGTACCGGAGAGTCGTTCTTTCGAGTGAAGATCGAACTTCGGGCCGAAACGCTGATGTTTCGTCATCGACGATGCCTGGAACACGTCGCTCGGCGGTCCGGCAGACCATCACGCGAGCGGAACGGATCCGGGCACATATTCCCCCGGCCCGGCTGCCCCTGTCGCGGTCTGCCCGGTGCCCGGCGGCCGACGTCCGCATCGTGTGCAGCCGAGAGTATGAGGATTTCGTCATGAGTGAGCTGGTCAATGCCTCCGACCCGGGTATCGAGGTCAACGGCGAGGTACTGGGCAAGGGCGCGGCCGAGAAGACCTACCAGGAGAACGGCTTCGACCCCTCGAGGGAGGACAGCAGGCTGTCCTACACCCCGCGCCGGGCGGCGAAGACGGTCTTCAACACCTACCAGGGCGGCAACGGTCTGGCCCTCTCCGGCTACGTCGCGTCGGACTCCGCCTACGACTCCCGACTCGACGGCGACTTCAGCCAGGGCGGGCAGGGCGCGGACATCGCCCGTATCCCGGCCGGTGCCTTCGACGAGCTCGTCATCGGCGGCGTCGGCATCGTCGGCGACCAGGGCGAGCGGAAGGATCAGATCGACCGCGCGGCCCAGGACTTCAAGCTCGGCACCGACAGCGGCCAGGCCACCTTCACCGACAGCTGGGGCGACGTCCTCGCCTACATCGGCTACGGCTTCGACGGCTACCTCGGCGACGACGCCGCCGCGAACTTCACCCAGGACAAGGCCCACGGCCTGCTCGGTGCCGTCGCCGGCCTGAAGAAGAAGAACCCGAACCTGAAAATCGGACTCAACATCGGCGGCTGGGAGATGAGCGAGGCCTTCCACCACATCGCCAAGGACGCCGCCTCGCGTGAGCGGTTCGCCGATTCCCTCGCCCGGATCTTCACGGCCTTCCCGATGTTGACCGCCGTCCACCTCGACTGGCAGTACCCGAACTCCGCAGGCGCAGCCAGTAACGAGTACGGGCCCGAGGACACCCAGAACTACGCCGAGCTCATCAAGGCGGTCAAGCAGAAGCTCCCCCAGGCCACCATCGCCATCACCGCCCCCGCCGACACCGACGAGATCAAGGCCATGAACATCCCGCTGCTCATCGACGCCGGCGCGCAGCGCATCGACCTCCTCGCCTTCGACAGCTTCGGCACCCTCTGGGCCCCCGCCCTGGACCACCACACCCCACTGCGCCACGCCTCCGGTACGCAGGAGCCGCGCAGTGCGGACGCCGCGGTGACGTACCTGGTCGACGAGCAGAGGGTCGCCCCGGGCGTCATCCATCTCGCCTACGCCACCCACACCCGTAACGCCCGGCAGGCGAAGGTCCAGCAGACCTCCCCGCTGAAGGGCACCTACGACCCGAGCGCGGACACCACGGTCGGCTCGTTCGAGTCGGGCAAGAGCGAGCTGGCGGACGTGCTGCGCAACTACCTTGACCTGCAGGCAGGCAAGGGCCGAAGCGGCTTCACCCTCTGCACCGACACCGCCGCCGACGCCGACTTCCTCCACAACCCCGACAACGGCGTGTTCATCTCGCTGGACACCCCGCGCACCGTGAAGGCCAAGGCCGAGTACGCCCGCGCCAAGAACCTCGGCGGCCTGTACGCCTACCGCGCCGACGGCGACACCGGCCTGCTCGCCAACGCCGCCCGCGAAGGGCTCGGCCACACCGCCACCACCACCGTCATCGACATGAAACCCCACTGTCCGCGCCGCGCGGGCCGCATGGCCCGACGCCCTGCCCCTCGCCGTACGCCTGTCCGTCACGGACTTCGTCCATGGCGGCTGGACCCTCAAGGACACCATCCGTCTCGTGCCGCTGCTCGCCGCCGACGGCGCCGACCTGATCGACTGCACCTCCGGCGGCATCACCCGTCCCGAAGCCCGCCCCACCGGCCCGGCCTGGCAGGCCCCCTACGCGGCCATCGTGGACGAGGTCCCGGTGCTCGCGATGGCGGCCGCCGTCGCGGAGGGAACCACCATCATCTCCGGCGCTGGGGAACTGCGCGCGAAGCGAGTCGGACCGGATTGCCTCCACCACGCGGATGCTGCGGGCGTTCGGGGTGCCGGTGAGGGAGACCGACGACGGCATGGTCATCGAGGGGGCCGCGCGGCTGCGGCCGGCGCGGGTGGACTCGCACGGTGACCACCGCATCGCGATGACGGCGACGGTCGCCGGAGCGTGCGCGGCCGTGGGGACCACTGTGACCGACGGCTGGGATTCGGTGGCGACCAGCTACCCGGGCTTCGCCGCGGATCTGGTGCGGCTGACCGGGGCGTGTGCCGGTCCTGGCGCGTAGAGGGGTAGTCGTTGAGGCGGTCCGCTCCCACGATGCGTGGGAGCGGACCGTTCCTGTTGCCGGGGGTCTACCAGGTGTACCGATGGTACTCGAACTCGGCGGCGAACGTCTCCTCGACGGCCTTGCGTGCGAACGGGTGCTCCGGTGCATCGTCGGCCCGCTCCCGGTGTCGAAGTAGACCGGGCCCGGTTCGGTGCCATCGGCCAGCAGGACGCCGGGCCGGCCCTCGTGCTCGGGATGTGCCAGCGGGCGTTGGCAAGGCCCCCGGGCCCGGCTTGGTAGGTGCTCATGGCGGGCAGGCCGAGCCGGTTACGCAGCTCGACATCCCGCAGCCGTAACGGCGTGAACAACGAGTCCATCAGTGTTCGCCTTCCGGTGAGGTCGGTGTGGCGGTGAGGTGCTCGGCTGCCGTGGCGAGCGCGCGGTCGTAGGGGTCGGGGTCGCCGTCGGGCAGCGGTTCGTACAGGTCCCGGGTGTCGAGTTCCACCAGTGCGTCAAGAAGCCGGGCGGTGCCGGGGAAACTGTCCGGGGCAGGCACCGGCAGCCGGGGCAGTCGGAGGAGGGAGCCGAGTCCATGGTCGGTGAACAGCGGCATCTCGTGAAGCGGCCGGGCAGGCAGCCCGGCCCGGACTCCGGCGGCGCGCAGCGCCTTCACGGCATCGTTCGCCGTGTGGCCGGGGCAGGTCAGCTGTCAGTGCGCCTTGTAGAGTGCGCCGGCTGTCCGCCCGGCCGGCTCCGGCAGCGGGGTCAGGGCGGGCAGGTGCGTGGCGAGCAGGGTCTCGACGGCGGCCAGGCGTTCGTTCTTGGTGGCCAGCGTGTGCGGCAGGCGTCGCAGGTGGTCGGCGACCAGGACGGCCGCGGCCGGGGTGGGGCGGCGGTTGTGCCCGGCGCCGGTCACCGCGAGAGCCCGCAGTCCTGTGGCGTGCACCCGGGCCAGGGCCCGGTGCTTGGGCTGGGCCAGGACCTGGGCCCGCTCCCACACCTCGCGGTCGCGGGCGCTGAGCAGGCCGGCCTCCCCGCCGACGGGGCGGTAGCGTTCATACCAGCCGTGCGCCCACGCCCCACGTCCCGTACGCGCACTCAATAACCTGCCCCCGTTTTGGCTCACCTGCCGCGATCCTGTCACTTCCGGTCGAAGGAGAGCCATGTACCGGCGAGGTCCTGCTGGCCCACCCCGGGCTTGGACCAGTCGCAGACACCGTCCCGGAAGATCGCCGTAAGATCCTTCAACTCGCCTTCGGTGACCGGCACTCGGTAGTCCGATCGGTCCACGGGACGCTTGCGGCACTTGACGATGTCGTTGTCCACATCGGCCCCGGCCACCATCCGCGGCGAGGTCCACACCGGGTAGAGGGTGTTGCACTCGGTGTTGTCGATGCCCTCGACCTGGGGCTCCTCGATCTTCTTCGCACCGATGCCACGGGTCCAGCAGGCGTCGGTAAGACCTTGCGGCTTGTTGCGGACGATCTTCTCGATGGGCGTCTCGTCGCCGGGGTCCGCCTTGATGCCGGTGAGCCACTGGTCCATGTCAGACAGCATCCCGGCAAGCGTGAATCCGTGCCCGCTGGAGCGGGTGAGCATGATCTGGTTGGCGTGGGTGCCGTTGGCCTTGTCCAGGCGCGCCCGGGTGGAGAAGGAGTGGAAACGCATGTGCATGTCGCCGGTGGCCGCGTCGTCGGTGTAGTCGCGGTAGTCGATGATCGGGACGTCGGCAAGGCCACCACCGCCGTTCAGCATGCGGCCCGTGCGGTAGGCGAGCCGTACCGCCTTGAGATCGGCGACGGTGCGCGCCGCGGCGGGCTTGGCGTCGTCGTCGAGGCCGCCGATGCGCCGGTTCAGGTCGATGAACTGGGCCATGTCGATGGTCCCCTTGTTCAGGGCCTCAAGTCCGTACTGGATACCGGTGTTGTCGAGCGGCCTGCGCGCCTTCCCGGTCTCCGGTACCTCGCCGTAGACGTTCACGGTGTGGCTGTAGACATCACAGCGGGCACCGTCCGGGTTGGTGCCGGGGTTGTAGCGCTGTGCCGCGGGCAGCTGGGACGGGCAGTACACCGTGGGGTCGATGCGGCCGGCGGCGCGGGCCAGGCTGCCGATGCTCTCCCACTTGCCGAACCCGGAGACCGCCCGCTGCTGCTCCTCGGTGAACGCGTCCGGCGCGACATCCTTGAAGTAGTGGTTCAGGAGCTGGGCGTCGCTGAGCGTCTGTATCGTTCCGAAGCCGACATCGGGAAAGCTGCAGCCGGAGAGGATGCCGTCCAGCAGACCCGGGTAGTTGTCGGCGATCTGATGAGTCTGGTACGAGCCGCCGGAGCAGCCGTTTCCGATGGTGAAGGCCGGTTCGCCGTACGTCTCCACGAAGCGTTCCTTGACCATGCTCATGGTCTCGGCCGCCAGCACATCGTTGCAGTTGTTGCCGAACACGTTGAGCGTGGACGAGGCGACGCCGTAGCCCTTGCTCAGATACGCGTCGTTCATGATACCGACGGTGTTTCGGCCCTGGACGTACCAGCCACCGTTGCAGCCCCCGCCGAAGCCGTACACGAGGCGCCCGTTCCAGCCCGGCTCACGTTGCAGCGGGTCGGGGGCGGCGGACTGCGGATCGTGCAGCACGGCCGTCTCGTAGATGCCGCGGTTGATGGTGCCGGTCTCGACGCGGACGATGTACGGCACCTTCTTGCCCGTGCTCGTCGTGGCCGTGGCCAGGTCTGCGGGGCGGGCGCTCTCGTCGGGCAGCGGAACGAACTTGCCGGCCGTGGTGCGGTACATGTAGTCGACGCGAGTGCTGACCGAGCAGTCCTTGTCGAGCGGCTGCCCGAGGGTGTCGCCGGTCACCGTCTTGAACTCGGCGGTGTCGCAGACGAACGGCTGCTCGTGCGGCCCGGAGAACATCGGCCCCGTGATGGGGTGGTTCTTCAGGGTCAGCTGTCCGGCGTCGGCGCCCGGAGCCCGGGCCGTCAGTGTGTTGTCGCCCTTGGACAGCTCCTTCACCACGCCCATCAACGCATGGTCGCCGGAGGGCCGGAAGCTCGACGTCACGTCCCGGCCCGCCACCTCGACCCGGACTCCGTCGGCCGCTACGGAGGCGGGCACCTCGACACGTATCAGGGCGTCGTCTCCCGACACCATGCCGGGCCGCGACGACACGGCCGTCACCTGTAGCTTCTCGCGTTCCTGACTGCCGGCCGGCGTCGCCGAAGCGCCGATCAGCACACCCATGAACGCTGTGCCGACAAGGACCAGTTCGACCGGTCTCGCGGCTCGTGTGAATGACACCACGGAATTACCCTCGCTTCTGAAGTCTGAGGTCGTGCTCGGAGATGGTGCTCGCAGTACGGACACGGGCTTCGGGCCCGCGCGGCCGACCGGCTCCGGCCCGGCTACCAGTTGGTGAACGCACCGTCCGTCGTGCGCAAGTGCGGGCGCTCGGCCGCCGTGGCCTGGTAGCGGCGTGCCGCCTCCCGGTCGATGTCGACGCCGATGCCCGGCAGTTCGCTCAGCTCCACC
Organism: Streptomyces sp. NPDC001750; assembly: GCF_042892615.1. NCBI lineage: Bacteria > Bacillati > Actinomycetota > Actinomycetes > Kitasatosporales > Streptomycetaceae > Streptomyces > Streptomyces sp. NPDC001750. The sequence continues at coordinate 8,173 of NZ_JBIAUE010000041.1, forward strand.
CGTCCCGGCACGATCGTCGGCCTCGCGGTGAAGAGGGCGGCGATGGCCGGGTCGGGGTCGGTCTGGTGCTCCTGGATCGCCATATTGGGGCAGGCCAGGTTGAGTTGGAGCGAGGAGGCGGCGGTGACCGGGCCGAGCGGGTTGTGGGTGGCGAGCTTGATGTGGTGGGCCTCCGACATCGCCGCGATCTTCTTCGCCTCGGTCAGACCCGCGGCCACCCCGACGTCCACTCGCGCGTAATCGATGAGGTCGTCCTCGATGAGTGTCCTGAACTCCCATTTGGATCCGTACTGCTCACCTGCGGCCAGCGGCACACCCGTGCGGGCCCGCAGCATGCGATAGCTGTCCGGGTTCTCACAGCGCAGTGGGTCCTCGACGAAGTACGGGCGGGCCGCCTCGATCTCTCGGCACAGGGTCAGCGCCTCCGGCGGATCCAGGCGGGTATGGACGTCGAGGATCAGCTCCACCTCGTCGCCGACCGCGTCCCGGACCTCGTGGAAGAGGCCGACCGAGTCACGCAGGCAGCGGCGGGCGTCGAGCGTGCCGTCGGCGTCGTGCGGCGAGGCGAACCGCAGATGGCGCCAGCCCTCGGCGACCAGGCCGCGGCAGCGGTCCAGGAACCGAGCGCGGTCGTCGTAGCCGTCACCGACATGCACATAGGCGGGCACGTGATCACGCACCCGGCCGCCGAGGAGTTCGTGCACCGGTACGCCGAGCGCCTTGCCGCGGATGTCCCAGAGGGCCACGTCCACCGCCGCGATGGCGGCTCCGAGTATGCGGTCGGCGGGGAAGAACCCGCGCCGGAACATCACCTGCCAGAGGTGCTCGATGCGCCGTGGGTCCTCGCCGGCGATCAGCTCCGCGAGGTGGTCGAGACCACCCGCGACCGCTCGCTGACGCGACCTGATGCCGACCTCGCCCAGACCGTGGATGCCCTCGTCGGTGTCGACCACGACCAGCATCATGCTGTCTCCGTGGTCGGGGAGAGTCAGCACTTCCAGGCCGGTGATCTTCATGCCACTCCTCTATGAAAACGTTCCCGCAATTTCAGTGCCGTTCTTGAGAACACATCATTGGCAGCAGTTCGGCCGCAAGGCAAGACCCATGCATGCAGCAGGTTTTCCTCGGCGAAATACTCCTGACACATGTCTTGACACGCACCGGGAACGTTCGCAAACATCAACCGCATTCGCAGGATCCAGATGCGAGAGGACCGGGATCCCCCGGCTCAGGACGACGAGGAGGCCCACCCGTGGCAGTAACGATCCGGGAGGTGGCGAGCGCCGCGGGCGTCTCGGTGTCGACGGTGTCCCGTGCGTTCACCGCACCCGACCAGGTGCAGCCGACGACCCGGCAGCGCATCCTCGACGCCGCGGCCGAGCTCGGCTACTCCCCCAACCCGGCGGCCCGTTCACTGCGCGGCAGCGGCACCGGTACGCTCGGCCTGATCGTCCCGGACATCGCCAACCCGTTCTTCCCGCCGATCATCAAGGCGATGCAGGCCCGCGCCCGGCACCTGGGCTACACGGTTCTGGTCGCCGACAGCGACGAGCGCGAAGCCGACGAAATGGCGGCCATCGCGGCCGTGTCGAAGCGGGTCGACGGCCTGATCCTGTGGGCTTCCACCCTCACCGAGGACCGGCTCCACGAACTCGCGGGCCGGATGCCGCTGGTGGTGGTGAACCGTCACGTACCGGGCATCCCCGAGGTCCGGATCTCACTGGCCGCCGGCATCGCGCAGGCCGCCGAACAGCTGAAGGCGTACGGCCACCGGCGCTGCGTCTTCATCAACGCGTCCCGCGCCGAGCTGAGCCGCGGCAAGTCCATCCAGGAGTCCTTCGAAGCGCTCGACCTCTCCCTGTCCGAGCTCGGGCCGTACGAACCACGGTTCGAGACGGGCGTGCACGCCGCCACCCTCGTCGCCGCCCACGAGGCGACGGCCGTGATCGCCCACAACGACGTTGTCGCCCTGGGCGTGCTGCACCAGATGGCCAACCTCGGTGTGAGCGTCCCGCGCGACGTCAGCGTCATCGGCATCGACGACACACTGCTCGCCTCCGTCTCCACCCCCAGCCTCACCACGATCCGGATCGACCCCGAAGAGATCGCCACACGTGCGGGGGATCTCCTGATCGAGACGATCGCGAACACAACAGGCCGCACCGGACGGGGTCCCGATGCCGCCTCCCCCATCGTGGAGATCGGCTCCCGCCTGATCCCCCGCGCCTCGACGGGCCCCGCACCCGCCCACTGACCCACCCGCGGCGCACACCACCGCAACGACCAAAGCACTGCACAACGCCGCACCGAACCCACTCCTGCCCTTCTTGGAGCCGTTATGCCCAGAAACTCCCGCTGTGCGGCCATACTTGGCTGCATGGCGCTGACCGCGACCCTCGCGGGCTGTTCCTCCCTCACTCCGAGCAGCGCCGGCGGGGACGGCGATCTCGTACTGCGGGTGCAGGGCATGCCGCCGGCCACCGACAAGCCGGGGGTCGCCCTGTTCAAGAAGCAGGTGGCCGACTTCGAGAAGGCCAACCCGGGCATCAAGGTCAAGGGTTCGACCACGGTCTTCGACCCGCTGACGTTCTCCGCGAAGCTGTCCGGCGGCAATGTCGAGGACGTCATCAAGGTGCCGCTGACCGAGCCGCAGCGGCTCATCCAGCAGAAGCAGGTGCAGCCGATCACCGGGCAGCTCAAGGAGTGGGAGCACTTCAAGGAGTTCAACCCCCAGGTGCTCCAGCCGCTGACCGACAGCGCCGGCGACGTGTACGGCGTACCGCAGAACCCGTACGCCCAGGGGCTGGTCTACAACCGCGAGCTCTTCGAGAAGGCCGGCCTGGACCCCGACCGCCCGCCGACCACCTGGGCGGGGGTCCGTACCGCCGCCAAGAAGATCAGCGACAAGACCGGCAAGGCGGGGTTCGTCCATGAATCCAAGGACAACCAGGGCGGCTGGCAGCTGACGATGCTGTCGTACGCCTTCGGTGGTGAGCTACAGAAGGAGCAGGGTGGCAAGTACACCGCCACGCTCACCGCGGAGCCGACGAAGCAGGCGTTGCGGCTGCTCAAGGACATGCGCTGGAAGGACGACTCGCTCGGCAAGACCCTGCTCAACAATCAGAACGACGTGATCAAGCAGTTCTCGGCCGGGCAGGTCGGCATGTTCATGGGCAGCCCGGGGACGTACCGGCTGGCGAAGATGCAGTTCGGCATGGAGAACACCGACGCCTTCGGAGTGGCCCCGATGCCGCAGTCCGGCGGCGACGCGACGCTCACCGGCGGCGACATCTACATGGTTCCGAAGTCCGCCGACAAGAAGCACGCGGCAGCGGCCGTGGAGTGGCTGACGTTCGCCTATGCCAAGCCGCAGTACAGCACCGACATCGCCGCCGAGCAGGCCAAGACGCTGTCCGCCGACCCGAAGTCCGCGGTGGGCGTGCCGACGCTGCCGGTCTTCGACAGGAAGCGGCAGACCGAGATCGATGCCGCGATCAAGCCGTACGTCAATGTGAAGCTTCAGCACTTCAAGCCGTACATCGACGGCCTCTCCACACTGAAGCTGAAGCCGGAGCCGCCGTACCAGGCACAGAAGCTGTACACCGTGCTCGACCCGGTGGTCCAGGCAGTGCTCACCAAGCGCGACGCCGACATTGACGCCCTGCTGCCCGCGGCCGAGAAGGACGTCAATGCCAAGCTCGCCGCGGACCAGAAGTAGCCGGCCCGTGGCTCTGCTCACTCCGTCGCGGCGCCCGGCCGCCGTGTCCAAGGAGCCCGTGCCGCGCGCCCTGCCTCGGCAGCGTGGCACCGGCGCCCGCAAACAGTTCACCGCCTGGCTGTTCCTCGTCCCCGCACTGCTGATCTTCGGGCTCTTCGCCTGGTGGCCGATCGCGCGCAGCCTGCTGCTCAGCTTCCAGAAGACCAACCTCGTCGAGCCCGCGGTCTGGATCGGCCTGGACAACTTCCGTGCCCTGTTCGACGATCCGCTGCTGGGGACCGCCGTCGGGAACACCCTGTTCTTCGTGGCCCTCGGCCTGCTGATCGGGTTCCCGGCGCCGCTGGTCCTGGCCGCGATCATGTCGACGGTGCGGCGCGGCGCGGGCGTCTACCGCTTCCTGGTGTATCTGCCGGTGGTCATCCCGCCGGTCGTGGCGATCCTGCTCTGGAAGTGGTTCTACGATCCCGGGAGCGGGCTCTTCAACAACGCCCTCGGCAAGATCGGGCTCGGCCCGTACTCGTGGCTGGAGTCCTCCGACAGCGCCATGCTCTCGCTGGTCCTGGAGGCCACCTGGGCGGGCATGGGCGGTGCCGTTCTGATCTACCTCGCGGCGATGGTCGGCATCCCCGGCGAACTCTATGAGGCCGCCGAGATGGACGGTGCCGGGATCTGGCGGCGCATCTGGCATGTGATGCTGCCTCAGCTCCGTTCCGTCATCGGGCTGTTGCTGCTGGTCCAGCTGATCAACACGGTGCAGGTCTTCACCGAACCGTATGTCTTCACCGGCGGCGGGCCCGAGAACTCCACCCTCACGGTCCTGCTGCTGATCTTCCGGTACGCCTTCCAGGACGGCGAGTACGGCCAGGCCGCCGCGCTCTCCTTCCTGATGGTGCTCGCCCTCGCCCTGCTCTCCGCGGTCTATCTGCGGGCCACCCGCAGCTGGAGCACGTCATGACCACGCTCACCACCTTCGTCTCCACCAACGACCGCCAACGCCCCGGCGTGCGCGCGGCAGTGCGCTCCGTCCAGGTGTTCACCCTGATCCTGCTGCTGCTCATCGGCATCGGACCGCTGTACTGGATGGTCAAGGGCGCGGTCTCCCCGCCCACCGAGCTCACGACCCAGCCCCTGGCCCTCTGGCCGGACCGGCCGGCTCTGGGCAACTTCTCGACGGCGTACACCGATCTGAGTGTCGGCCGCTATCTGATGAACACCCTCCTGGTGGTCGGCGGATCGTGGTTCGTGCAGCTCTTCGTCTCGGCCACGGCGGGCTTCGCGCTCTCGGTGCTCAGGCCGAAGTTCGGCAAGGTCGTCTACGGGGCGATCCTCGCCACGATGTTCGTGCCGTACACGGTGAACATGGTCAGCCTCTTCATGACCATGATCGATGTACCGTTCCTCCACCTCAACCTGGGCGACACCTACTGGGCGATCTGGCTGCCGGCCGGCACGAACGCCTTCACGGTGCTGCTCGCCAAGCAGTTCTTCGATGCCCTCCCGAAGGAGCTGTTCGACGCGGCGCGGGTCGACGGGGCAAGTACCCGGCAACTGCTCACCAAGATCGTGCTGCCCATGAGCAAGCCGGTGCTCGCCGTGATCAGCCTGCTCGCGGTGATGCACTCCTGGAAGGACTTCATCTGGCCGCTGGTGGCCATCACCGACCCCGAGCGGCAGCCGATCAGCGTCGCGCTGTCCCAGCTCGCCACGCAGGCCCCGCAGGACCAGCTGATCGCCACGATGGTGCTCGCCGTCGCCCCGCCGGTGCTCGTCTTCGTCGTCTGCCAGAAGTACATCGTCGCCGGGCTCGGCTTCACCGGGGTCAAGGGCTGACTTCCGCCGGAGACGGCGGCCGAGCCCCGGCTCCCCCACCGCACCTTCCGCTCCGAAATCTCCGGAGCATCCGGAACACCCAGACCAAGAGAAGGGCACCTCCATGTCAGTCGCCCGGCGCAGATTCATCCAGGGCACGGCCGTCGCCACCGGCGCCGCACTGTTGCCCGCCGTTCCCGCGTACGCCGCGGACCCGGTCACCATCGAGGCCGACGGCATCACCCTGGTCGGCCGTGGCGACGGCAGCGTCCTCGTGCGGGACGGTGCGGGCACCGACCGCATCCTGCTCAGCCACTTCATGATCAAGGACACCTCGCTCGGCCAGCAGCGCACCTTCGGCGGCACCCCCGCCCGGATCACGCTCCCGGACGGGCGGCCCGCGATTCAGGTCACGTACACGATGGGGAGCAGCGCGTCCGGAGTCACGGTGCGCGGCACCTTCGACGTCACCTCCCGCAAGGCACACATGAAGTGGGAGGTCGGCGGCTCCGGCACGCTCACACCGGCCGGCTTCATGTTCTCCCGCACGGTGTACGGAGCGAGCGCGGCGGAGTCGTACGAAGCCCTGACCGTCTGGGAGAAGGACCCCCGGGGCGGCATTCCGTACGAGGTGAACGCGGGCGGCGCGTACGTGGAGACGTGGGCCGGGTCGAAGGGCTTCTTCTGCCTCCCGTCCACCAACCCCGCGAACACGAACGCCACATGGGTCCATTCCCCCGGCACCTCGACCGGCGCGGGCACCGCGGTCACCGAGGCCGATCTGGTTCTGGGCGATCTACGGCCGCGCGGGGCGGGAACGCTCGCCGCCGAGCGCCCGCTCGGCGTGGAGGTGTGGACCGACCAGCCGTTCAACCTCTACAAGGCGGCCGGGCAGACGATGACGCTGAAGGCGCAGGTCGTCAACGGCTCCGCCACGGCCAGGAAGGTGACGCTCACCTGGTGGGCGCGGGACTTCGGCGGCAGAAGGATCGCCGGGGGGACGCTCCGCAGGAGTCTCGCGGCGGGCGCGGCCTGGAACGCCTCCTTCGCTCTGACCGCGCCCTCGCAGAACATCGTGTTCACCGGGGTGGAGGTGGTCAGCGGCAACGACCGGGCGCTGGCCCGCACGAATCTGAGCGTGCTCCCGGAGTTCGCGTACAAGGCGGGCAAGGAGTCGATGTTCGGCCTCGCCAACTACCCCTGGCTGCTCGAACCCGACAAGGACGCCGTACTGGGGCTGGTCAGGACGCTCGGCATCAAGTGGATCCGCATCGCCTACGCAGGCGCCCCGGGCATCGACACCGCGACCCTGGACGCGAACGGCATCGGGCACAACGTGGAGCTGAGCGGCATCCCCGTGGGCGGCAGCCCGGAGCAGATCGCGGCCTGGGCCGACACGAATGTCGCCAAGGCCCTGGCCGCCGAGGCCGCGTACTTCGAGGTGAGCAACGAGGTCAACCAGCCCTGGATGTCGGGCCGCGGCGCCGACGCCTACGTCCGGGACGGTCTGCGCCAGGTCACCACGCGCCTCGACGCGGCGGGCTCGCGGATGAAGGTCATGAACGCCGGCCTCGGCGGCATGGACTACGTATGGACCGAGAACTTCCGTGCCGCGGGCGGCTGGGACCTCATCGACGCCTTCGCCTTCCACCCCGGTCGCGGCAACTTCACGCCCGATTTCGCGCCGCCGCCCGAGGAGTGGACGCAGGGACCGTCCGGCTCGTACTGGAACTTCCTCGGCGCGCTGCGCAAGGCGAACCAGGTCCTTCAGGAGTACGGCGGCGACAAGGAGCTGTGGCTGACCGAGGCGTACGCACCGACCCGGCCCAACACGTGGTGGAGCGACACCTACCGGCACGCCGCCGAGAACACACTGCTCACGCTCGCGCTCGCCAAGTCCGAGAACGTACGCGCCGTCAACTGGTACCAGCTGCACGACTCGGTGCTCTACCACCCGCAGGAGGCCGACCCCGCCAACCCCGAGTACCACTACGGCCTGATGAACCGCGACACCAGCGCCAAGCCCTCGCTCCTCGCCTACGCGACCGCCGCCCGGGTCTTGGACGAGGCCGAGTTCGTCCGGCATCTCGCCTTCGCCGACCAGGACATCAAGGGACTCCTCTTCACCACTCCCGGCGGACCGGTCTCGGTCATCTGGAGCCGCAAGGACGGATACGTCCTCAACTCCGAGCACGGCGAGGACCCCTGGTTCGCGTCGCCCGAGCCCTGGGTCGACACCTGGACGACCAGGACCCCGGTCGTGGCCCACGCGGGGACGGTCGACGGCACGGTGCGGGAGCTGAACTGCATCGGCCAGGAACGCTCCCTGAAAGCCTCCGACGGCAAGGTCACCCTCACCCTCGACGGTGCCCCGCGCATCTACTACGGCCTCGCCACCAATCCCGACTGGAAGTAAGTGACGTTCGACATGAGGAACGAAACCGCACGGCACGACATCACCGTCGTCGGCGGCGGCCTGGCCGGGGTCTGCGCGGCGATCGCCGCCGCCCGGCTGGGCCGTACCGTGGCACTCGTCAACAACCGGCCGGTGCTCGGCGGCAACGCGAGCAGCGAGGTCCGGGTCTGGGTGTGCGGCGCGACCGGCCACGGCAAGAATCACCATGCCCGTGAGGGCGGCATCATGGGCGAGCTGCTCGTGGAGAACCAGTTCCGCAACCCGGACGGGAACCCCTACTACTGGGATGCCGTGGTCCTGGACGCCGTGCGCGCCGAGCCCGGCATCACGCTCTATCTCAACACCGACGTGCGCGAGGTCGACGCCGAAGGTCCGGACGAGGCCCGGCGAATCACCTCGGTCACCGGTTGGATGATGGGCTCGGAGCGGCGGATACGCTTCGAGAGCCCCCTCTTCCTCGACTGCACGGGGGACGGCCTGATCGGCCACCTTGCGGGCGCCCACCACCGCATCGGCCGGGAATCCCACGCCGAGTACGGCGAGTCATGGGCTCCGGAGGCGGCCGACGACATCACCCTGGGATCGACTCTCCTCTTCTACACGAAGGACGCCGGCCATCCGGTCAAGTTCGTGCCGCCGGACTTCGCCAAGGACATCACCCGGACCTCCATCCCGCAGCGCCGCGTCATCAAGTCCGGTGACAACGGCTGCGCGTACTGGTGGATCGAGTTCGGCGGCGAGCTCGACACCGTCCACGACAACGAACGCATCCGTGACGAGCTGTGGGCGGTGATCCACGGCGTCTGGGACCACATCAAGAACTCCGGCGAGTTCGACGCGGCGAACATGACGCTGGAGTGGGTGGGTTCGGTGCCCGGCAAGCGCGAGTACCGACGCTTCCTCGGCGACTACGTCCTGCACCAGGGCGACATCCTCGGCCAGACCGAGTTCGACGACCGGGTCGCGTTCGGCGGCTGGTCCATCGACCTGCATCCGCCCAAGGGCATGTACGCCGACGAGGGCGGCGCCAAGCAGCGCTACGCGGACGGGATCTACCACATCCCCTACCGCAGCCTGTACTCGGTGAACACGACGAACCTGCTCTTCGCCGGACGCAACATCTCCGCCAGCCACGTCGCCTTCGGCTCGACCCGCGTCATGGCGACCTGCGCCACGATCGGACAGGCGGCCGGCACGGCGGCGGCACTCTGCGCCACCGGAGATGTCACCCCGCGCGAACTCCCCGTACCCGAGCTGCACCGGGCGCTGCTGCGCCAGGATGCCTCGCTCATCGGCCTCGCCTCGACGGACCCGGAGGACCTGGCCCTGCGGGCGAGGGCCACCGCCTCATCCACCTTGAGCGGCTTGGCAGTCGAGGACTCCGACGAGCTATGGCCGCTCGCGGCGGACGCCGGACTCGTCCTCCCCGCGGACCCGGACCTCTCCGGCGTGGAACTGCTCGTCGACGCCGACCGCGACACCGAGATCGTGATCGATCTGTACGACCCCGAACTCGGCCAGAACTACGTCCCGCGCCGCCTCGTCACCTCCACCACCCTGCCCGTCGCCGCCGGTGCCCGGCAGTGGCTCAAGACGGGCCTGGACTGGTCTCCCGAAACCCCGCGCAACGCCTTCCTGGTAGTCCGCGCCAACGACGCCCTCGCTCTGCACCGCTCCGACCGCCCGACCCCCGGCGTCCTGTGCTTCACGCGCGTACCGCTGCGCCCGTCGGACGAATCGCCGCAGCCGCTGCGCGAGTGGACGGACACAGGTCTGCTGCGCCGCACCTTCTGCCTCCGTACGGGAGAGACCGCGGCCTACTCCCCCGCCAAGGCCACCGACGGCTATGCCCGCCCGTACGCGGGACCGCACATGTGGGTCTCCGCACCACTGGCGGACGTCCCTTCCCCCTGGCTCGAGCTGGCCTGGCCCGAACCGGTCGCTCTGGGCCGGATCGAGGTCATCGCCGACGACGACGTCAACGAGGACCTGATCAACTTGCACCACCACCGCACGCCCTTCGACACCCTCCCCACCCTCCTTCGCGACTACCGCGTCGAGGCACTGGATACTGACGGCTCCTGGCGCGTCATCGCCCGTGCGGCGCAGAATCGGCGGCGACGCGAGACGCACACGCTGGCGGAGCCGGTCACCACATCGGCGATCCGGGTCGTCGTCGAAGCCACCAACGGGGCGGCGGCGGCGCACGTCGTCGCCGTTCGCGCCTACGAGTAGAAGCACCGACGCAGGAGAGTGACCGGATGGTCAAAAGAGCGATGGTCACCGGGGCCGCCGGGCGGATCGGGCGAGCGGTCCTCGCGCTGCTCGCCGAGCGCGGGATCGAGGCGAACGCCTTGGTCCTCGATGATCCCGGGGATCTCGCGGCGCGCCTGGTCGCGACCGGTGACGCGGCCGACGCGAAGACCGTGCGGGCTGCTCTGGAGGGCGCCGATGCGGTCATCCACCTGGCGGCGATCCCGACTCCCGAGCGCAACACCGCATGTGAGGTCTTCGCGGGCAACAGCCTCTCCACCTTCACCGTCCTGGAGGAGGCCGGCCGGGCCGGGATCCGGCATGCGGCGGTGGCAAGCTCCTGGGGTGTCACGGGCCTGCCCTGGACGGATGTCGCGGATCCGCATCCGCCATACGCGCCGGTCGATGAGGCGATGGCCTCCCAGGTTGCCGACCCTTACGGCCTGTCCAAACAGGTCGACGAGCTGACAGCGCAGATGATGGCGCGGCGGTACGGAATGAGCGTGGTGTGCCTGCGCTATCCGTACGTGGGCGGATTCGAGGAACGGCTGCACGCCCATGCCGCCCGGCTCACGGCCGACCCGGCCGCGGGGGCAAGAGACCTGTGGACGTACCTCGAGGTCCATGACGCAGCGAGGGCCGCGCTACTGGCCTTGGACGTACCCGGCCGTACGGCGCACGCGGTACACCTCTGCGCCCCCGAGATCATCGTGCCGTACCCGACGGAGGAACTGCTGCGCCGCTATCACCCCACCACCGTGCTGCGGCGCCCGCTGCCGGGTCGCGCGGCGCCGGTCGACACCTCGGCCGCGCGCAGGCTGCTGGGGTTCACGGCACAGAATCTCCTCGGTCACTGGGCGGTTCCGCCGAGTTGAGATCACGACGGCCGTCGGACCACCGCGGATAGGAGAGAACAGGACGTTACCTGAGTCCGAGTGACGTACCGAGTGATATCCGCGATGACTCCACCAAATCATCGTCAGCCGGGCGAAGGTGGTGCTAGGTGGCAGTTCGCTGGTCTGCGGAGGAGCCAGGCGACCTGACTCTCGCGGAACGTAGGGAAAACCCCCTGCCGAGGCAGGCGTTGGTCCCAATGCGCCGAGTGCGCCGGGAACGGCAGAGTCCATCCATGAACATTTCTCGGCTCCGTAGAAGCACAGTCAAGTCCGGTGTGCTCACCTTGGTGTGCGCGGTAGCCGCACTGGCGGTGATCTTCGCGTCGAGCTGTCCGCAACGATCACCGCCATGTGTGTCTGCGTGTGCAAGGCCTCCTATGACTCGTCGTTGACGGATGCTCAGTGGGCGGTGATCGAGCCGCTGCTGCCGGTGCGGGACCCGCGCCGGGGCGGCCGTCAGCTGAAGTTCCCGCGTCGGCTGATCGTGGATACCGTGCTGTACGTGCTGGTCAGCGGCTGCGCGTAGCGGCTGGTGCCGCACGACCTCGCGCCGTGGGACGCGGCCTACCGGTGGTTTCGCGCCTGGACGGCGGACGGCACCTGGGACCGGGTCCACGACGCACTGCGCGAGCGGGTCCGAGTGGCGGACGGCCGGGACCCGCAGCCTTCGGCGGCCGTACTGGACTCGCAGTCCGCCCGTAGTCATCAGAGCGGTCAGGCCATCGGCTACGACGCGGGCAAGCGCGTACGGGGGCGCAAGCGGCATCTGCTCGTAGACACCTGCGGGCTCGTGCTGCGGGCGGTCGTGCACTCGGCCTCGGTGCAGGACCGGGCGGGCGCGAAGCTGGTTCTCGCCGGGATCCGGAGCCTGTTTCCGCAGGTCGGGCTGATCTGGGTGGACGGCGGCTACGTGAACGTGGCCGAACGCGGGACTGGTCGGCTGGGCGGCCGAGCGCGAGAACCTGGAGATCGTCGCGGTGCCGCGCAACGCGGATGTGAAAGGGTTCCAGGTGCTGCCCCGCAGATGGGTGGTCGAGCGGACATTGTGCCCAACCTCCTGGCTGGGACGGTGCAGACGGTTGGCACGGGACTACGAGCGCAAGACCGCGCACGCCGAAGCAATGATCAAATTCGCGATGATCCGACTCATGGCCGCGCGCCTCGCCGGCGAGGAGATCGAACCACGCGGCCCCATCGAGACCGAAGCGGCCCGCCGCCTCGCCGACGACCTCAAGAGCCAGTACTGACTTCGGCGTGTCAGGGTGATGTTGGGGTGTCGGGGGTCAGGCCGGTGCCGGCTATGAAGCCGTCGAGGGTGTCGGGCCGGTACCGGAGGCGATTGAATCGGTTGCGGACGAGGGCTTCGAGTCGGTCGAGGGCGACGACGGCAAGGTTGGCCAGGCTGTGCTTGACGTGTGCCCAGACCCATTCCACGGGGTTGAGGTCGGGCGAGTAGGCGGGCAGCAGGAACACCGTCAGCCACTCGCGCTGGTCTATCAGCTCGCGCATGGCGTGGGAGACGTGGGTGTTCAGGCGGTCCCACACCAGCACGATCGGCGCCTTGAGAAGCTGATAGGCGCCGTCGATCAGGGCGATGAAGTCGCGCTCGCCCATGCTGCGGCATTTGCCCTTGCCCGCAGGGTGGGTGCGCAGGCGGTGGCACAGCCGGGTGCGGGAGCCGGGCCGCATGGCGATCAGCGACGAAGCCTACGGCCAGGACCCGCAGTTACGCGCACGCCTGGAGCGGATCGGCATCGGCTACATGATGGCCGTCGCCTGCTCCACCCGGGTCCGGATCAACCAGGGCCGCACCCCTGTCCGCGCCGATGTCCTCGCCGACCGCTTGCCCGCCTCTGCCCGGCAGCGGCACAGCGCCGGAGCCGGCGCGAAGGGCCCGCGCTCCTACGACTGGGCCTGGATCCACACCGGCACCGGCGTCCATCGCCACCTGTTGATCCGCCGCAACCGGACCACCAGTGAACTCGCCTTCTACCTTGCTGGTCACCTACCCAGGTCACCCTGCACGAGCTCGTCCGCGTCGCCGGTGTCCGCTGGAGTGTCGAGGAGTGCTTCCAGGCCACCAAGAGCCAGGTCGGCCTGGATCACTACCAGGTCAGGCACTGGACCTCATGGCACCGGCACATCACGCTCGCCATGCCGGCCCTGGCCTTCCTGACCGCCCTCGCCGCCGACGCGAACCCCGCCCCTGCCGATCCGCAACATCCCGCCCGCAGCCACGACCCGATCATGCTGACCGTCCCGGAGATCCGTCACCTGCTCGTCGCCGTCTTCATCCCTCCGGCCATGACTGCCGCCAGACTGCTGCATTGGTCCACCTGGCGCAGACGCCACCAGGCAACAGCCCGACGCAGCCACTACCAACGACGATCCGCCGATGGACCCGCTGGATAGATCACGAAACCGCACTGGAGTACTAGCCGCAGCCGGGTCAGCGGCTGTGGCGCGGCGGCAGGACGAGCCGCGGATTGGGATTGAGGAGGACCTCTGCGGGACCGAACTTCTGGGCGAGTTGGTGGATTTCCGGATCGTCGAGGAGAAGCAGGTGACCGTTGTCCACGAAACGCTCGCCGTCGAGGGTGATGGTGGGCGCGTCGAACTGGCAGTCACAGTGCGCGTGTCCGGGACCGTTGCGGTCGATCGTGCCCTGTGTGGTGAGGCCGTCGAGGCCGAAGTAGAACGCTCCGGCATGCTTCTCACGTTCGAACTGGGTGCCGCCCGCGGACCGTACCTTGGGGTTGAGGCCGATGAGAGCGTGCCGCATGTAGTAGCCGTTCGGTGCGTAGCGGCGCAGTTCGGCGGCAGCCGCGCTCCCTTCAATGGCGGTCACGCGGTTGCCGGCCAGCTCGAGAGTGATTCGCTCGGCGGGTACACCTGTGACCGTGGACTCCTCCATCACGACGACACCGTCGGTCTGGTCGGGGTAGAAGTTGGCGCCTCCGTAGGGAAAGGGCCGCCACATGCCGCTGGTGAGGGGGGTGCTCGGGTGACCGGGGGTGGTGAAGGCGCGGAAGGTCACGTCTGTCCCCAGGGTGGTGGTTACCCGTATTTCCTGGGCCGCAGTGATCCGGGCGTATGCCCTGGCCTCCAGCGCGAAGTACAGCTCAAGTGGGAACCGCGCCCCGGTGGCCAGCGCCGCAGCGGTCGCTGTCTGGTGCAGTGAGACGAACCGTGCCTTTTGCTTGGCGATCTCGTTGAAGAAAAGCTGGGTTGTGTGCACTTCGCCCCACCAGGTCAGCGAGATCACCACGTCGGCGGCGGCGTGTGCGGAGGCCGGCAGCGGTGAGGGCGTTGCGGCGTCCCACCCGCCGGCGCTGAACGGCGGCAGGGACAGTACATGCACTTCGGCGTTGCGGTAGGCGGCCGCCGCCGCGATGGCCTGGATGACCACCGGGTCGGTGCCGTGCTCGGCCAGGATCAGCACTTGCTCGCCCGCCGCGACTGCGGCGTATTCCAGCAGGTTGTAGACACCGGGCATGAGTTCGCTGATCGACAGCGGTGCTGCCGTCGGTGTGTCGAGGTAGCTGAAGGGGGCGGTCATGGTCATAACATTCACTCTCCGGTGCGTATGGGTGTGCGAGTTCGCGAGGTGGCTTGCAGACACAGGTCACGGCCTGCGCCAAAGCCGACGACGGCCTGGATGAGAGTCAGGGCGACCAGCAGCAGGAGTGGCAGCGTCCATCCGCCGGTGAGGTCGTGCAAGACGCCGAGGAGGAGCGGCCCTGTGGCGGCCACGAGGTATCCGACGGACTGGGCCATCGAGGCCAGGGCGGCCGCCTGTGATGCGTCCGCCGCACGCTGGCCCTGGAAGGTCAGGGCCAGGACCAGGCACGCTCCGCCTCCCAAGCCTGTGAGCACGCTGGATACGACGGCCCACTGGGGGGCTACCGCCAGCAGGGCGAAGCCCAGGGCGCCGATCGTCGATGCAGATGCTGCCAAGATCCGCTGGTCCTTCCACCTGCGGGCAAGGAGGGGGAGCGCACTGCTGGAGAGGAGGCCGATGATCTGGAAGAGGAACAACTGCCATCCGGCTGCGGCCTCCCCCACCCCGTGATCGTGCACGATGCTGGGCAGCCAGGCGATCGTGCTGTAGAAGCCGAGTGACTGCAGCCCCATGAAGCCGCTGACCTGCCATGCGAGGGAGGAACGCCAGGGGATGCGCTCTCGCGACGCACGTGCTGGTGCCGGAGAGTCCGTACGCCGGTGCTGCGGCGCCCACACCACGAAGGCCAGCACGGCCAGCACGGCCCAGCAGCCCAGGGCAGTGCGCCATCCGCCGGGCAGATGGTCGGCCAGCGGGACCGACACCCCGGACGACACGGCGGCCAGCAGGCCCATCGCGGTGACATAGAGGCCGGTCACCTGGCCGATCCGGTCCTCTGGCACGGTGCTCTTGACGACCGAGGGCAGCAGTACGTTGCCGTAGGCGATCGCGGCTGCGACCACCACAGTGCCCACCCACAGGAAGACCACCCCGGGCAGGGAGCGCACCAGCAGCCCGGCTGCCAGCACTGTCAGCGAGGCGCCCAGAGCCTGCGGTGCCCCGTAGCGGTGCGCGGTGCGGCCGACCAACGGGGAGGTGGCGGCAAACGTCAGCAGCGGAAGAGTGCCGAGCAACCCGGCCCAGGTACCGGACAGGCCGGTCGTTTTCTCGATGCTGGGAAGCAACGGTCCCACGCCGGTCAGTGCGGCGCGCAGGTTCCCCGCGACCAGCAAAACACCTATCAGCAGCCACACCGTGGACCGCCTGCCCGGCGCAGTCTGCCTCGCCTGGTCCAGGGAGTGGTGGGAGTGGCTCACTCGCATGCCGACCGGTCCCGTTCGACCGCGCTGTCCTGCCCTGCGGCCAGCCGGGCGGTCATGTGCACCAACATGGATGCCGCATGGCGGGCAGCGACCACATCGCCTGCGCTGATCGCCTCGACGAGTGCGCTGTGCCAGTGATCGTGCTTGGCAGCAACGTCGTCATCCCATGGCAGCACCGTCAGGAGAGCTGACAGGGCGCTGCCCAGGTATTCGTACAGCTCCACGAGCAGCTCGTTGCCGCTGGCCTGGACGACTGCGAGGTGAAAGGCGACATCGGCGACGGCGACCTGTGCCATCGATCCCGAGCGGTTGCTTTCGCGGGCCGCGGCGAGGAGTTCTTGCAGCCGAGCGGTGTCTGATTCCGATCGTCGTTCGGCGGCCAGTCCGGCGGCGTGCTCCTCCAGAACCGCCCGCAGTTCCAGGACGTCCGCCGGCGCCGTGGCGGCCGCCCTGCGCAGTAGAACCGCCTCCAGCTCACTGGTGACCCGGACGTAGGTACCATCCCCGACTCGCGCCTCCAGCAGGCCGAGATGGACAAGTGCTCGCAGTGCTTCGCGAATGGTATTTCGGCTCACCTGGAGTGTTTCGGCCAGTTCCTGTTCGCCCGGGATCCGTGTCCCCACCGGCCACCGCCCGGACGCCAGTTGTTCCCGCAGCTGGTCAGCGACTTGCGCAGCCAGAGTCGACGCCCGGCGCGGCTGTCGCAGCCCCTCCATCAAAGACCTCCAAATGTTGGACATTAGAACATCTAGAGAGAAACATGAGGCAGCGTCACCGCGCCAGCACTATGTGATGCAGGCCACATGGATGTTCCTGAGTGCGCAGATCGCGCCCTATCGCTGCTTCGGAAAAATCGGCGATGCTCCCGGGACTGGGCGGTGCCCCTCAAATGATCCCGAGTAGTGGATCAGGGTCGGGTGATACGTCGCCATGAACTGTCCGATGTGGAGCGGGAGTTCGTCCGGCCACTGCTGCCGGTGTCACTGCGGGGCCGGAAGCGGCTGAATGACCGAACGGTGCTCAACGGGATCGTGTGGAAGTTCCGCACTGGGGGTGGCCTGGCGGGACGTGCCCGAGCGGTACGACCCGCGGGCCACACTGCACACCCGCTTTCGCCGGTGGAACCTGGACGGCACGCTCGAGGGCATGCTCCGGGCCGTCCCGGACCGGTCCGGGGCACCCGTATCGCTTCCATCACGGCGGTGAACCGGGTGCGGTCGTTGGTGCTCCCGCCCGTCACGGTGAAGTCGAGCGGGCGGCCTGCCCATGTCCTGGGCGACAAGGGCCACAGCTCCAGAGACACCCGCACCTGGCTGCGACGGCGCGGCATCAGCCACACCGTCCCGGAGCGGGCCGACCAGATCCGCAACCGGCTCCGACGCGGCAGCCGAGGCGGACGCCCGCCGGCCTTCGACAAGCAGCTCTGCAAGCAGCGCAACGTGTCGAACGCTGCTTCAACCGCTTGAAGCAACAGCGAGGCATCGCGCGGCCCGCTACGACAAGACACCCGAGAACCACCTCGCCGGCCTCCACCTGGGTGGGGCGGTGATCCGGATACGCAGCCTCCGCCCCACACCTTGATCACGACTCAGGACAGGCCCTGGCGGCCACGAGTCGCTCGAACAGCCACCGGGGAAGGCGGGTGAGCGCAGCTCGGAGCACCGTCCTGTGTCCCCGGCCCGGCTTCAGGGCAGCGGTGACGGCCCGCGTACGCGCCAGCCACCAGTCCACAGGCATGGTGCCGCCGGGCAGGTCGTTTCGGGTCGGAAACAGCCGGTCGCCGGGCGCCCCTGCTTCACCGGGCGTGCGCAGATTTACGGGACCCATCACGGGGATCGCCTGGCCGGCGGCGCGGGGCCAGGCGTCTTCGGCCCACTGGGTGATCGCGTGGACCATGGCTGTGAGGTAAGTGCTGTCCCGTAAATGATCTACGGCATGCTGGTTGATCAGCGTTGTTTCCCGGTCATCCGGCGAGGGTGAGGTTGTGGAGGCGAGCGATGCCGAGCATGGCGTGGCGAACGCCGTCGCCTTTCAGGCGGCAGTCGCGGAGGATCTTCCAGGTCTTCATGCGGGCGAAGGCGTGCTCGACTCGGGCGCGGACCTTGCGGTGCGAACGGTTGTGCTCTTCTTTCCAGTCCGGGAGTGCGGCCTGACCCCGTTCGCGGCGGTGCGGGATGACCAGGCCGGTGCCGCGGTAGCCACCGTCCGCGATCGCCGTGGTCTTACCGACAGCGGCCTTGGCGCCGGACAGCTCCCACGCCTTGCAGTCGTTGCGGTTGCCGGGCAGCGGCAGGCCGACCGCGACGACCAAGCGGGTACCGGCATCGATGACGACCTGGTGGTTGGTGGAGTACCGGTAGTTCTTCGACTTCTCGGCGACCGAGTGGTCCCGCGTGGGGACCAGGGTGCCGTCCACGGTCAGCACGGTGTACTTGCGGAACCGCTGGCGGGGATGGAGCGCGAGCGACGGGCCGAGATGGTCGACGATCCGGTCGGCCGCGGACTTCGACACCCCGAACAAGGGGGCGAGTTGGCGCAGGGTGAGGTTGGTCCGCCAGTACGCGGCGACCAGCAGGACCCGGTCCTCCAACGGCAGGCTCCAGGGCCGGCCCTTGCGGACTGGGTCGGCACCCTCACGCCGTAGCGCGGTGACCAACTTGCCGAACTGCCGAGGGCTCACCCCAGTGAACGGGGCTATCCAGGACGACTCCGACGCCGTGATCACACCAGCCACGGCGAGATCATCTCACCCCTGACCAGCAGTTACGGGACAGCCCTTAATGGACCCGCCGGTCTCTTTCTCGAACACCGCGAGCGCACCGCTGTCCAGCACGAGGTACCGGTACTCGAGCCCTTCTCCGTCCTCGTACTCGTAGTGTCCCTTGTCACCGCGGTCTTCGCTGTTGAAATGAATTCGTATCGACATGGCGGCACCTTAAGGCGGCTCCTAGGGCCAATACCGGTGATTTAGGTGTTTTTCTGGTGCTTGCTGGTTGGTTTGGTGGGTGGGACGAGTGTGATTGCCCTGGTGGGTGGTCGGGGCGGGTTGCGGTGGTGGGTGTGTTTGAGGTGCCAGTTGGCCATCTTGCGTTTGATGACGCGTGGGTTGGAGCGTTGCCTGCGGGGTGGCAGGAGTCGTTCCAGCAGCTCACGGATGGTGTGGGTCAGGGCCTGGCTGAGTCGTGAGGGGGGAAAGTGCCGCCTGGTCGGTGACGTGGCGGCGGGCGATGCGAAGAGTGCGGGTGAAGGACAGCCGGTCGGGGTCGAGGCCGGTCTGGTGAGCGGTGTGGTGCATGACGTCCCGAAGTGCGTGGTGGACGAGGAGGAAGCCGTAGATTTCCTGCTCGACGCCATCGGGGTATTGCGATCTCAGGACCAGCTGACGGCCACCTTGGTGGGTCTTGATCTCGTCCAGGGTGTTCTCGGTCTCCCAGCGCTGATGGTAGAGGCCCGCCAGATCGGCAGCAGAGGCCTCCTGCGGGTTGCAGACGGTCGTGATCAGCCGGTATACGGTGCCGTCGTCCTCACGGCCGAGGGTGTACTCGATGACGCGGACCCGGACCGGATCTTGGCGCTTGCGGTCGCCTGCCGCGACGATCTCGGACAGGTAGGAGCCGTCCTCGAAGGCTTCGAGGAACGGGAGCACGATGTTCTTGCGGACGCGCCACAACAGGTCCGCGCCCGTGCCCGAAGCGGCCCGCCACAGCTCGAATCCGGTGATGCCGCGGTCGGCCATCAGCAGCATTCCCGGCCCGAGCCGGCCCAGCAGGCCGGGAATCAACTGCTGTTCATGAACCGACAGCGGGCCGGTTGCCGCGGCGAACACCGCGTGTGTCCCGCACTCCACCAGCGCAGCGACCCTCACCTGCGGGTAGGCACTGCGCTGCTGTCCCCGGCCGGATCCGGGACGGCCGAAGTACGTGCTGTTCGCCTTGGTGTCCGGGACGTCGAAGACGGTGCCGTCCACGGCGACCAGTCGCCACCCGCGATACCAGGCACCGGCCGTGTCCTGGACGGCCACCGGTCGGCACACCCGCGCGAACAGTGCCTTCAACGGCTCCGGCCCCAGCCGTCTGCGGGCTCTGCCGATCGCACCCGTCGTCGGCACGTGCCATGGCTTCTCCCACTGCCGCACCCGTTCCAGGCCCTGCGTCAGCAGCCGGGCGACTTCCTCATAGCCCTGCCCGGAGAACAGGCACATCGCGAGCACGAAATACACCACCACCCGGGCCGGCAGCAGCCGGGAACGCTGTTCCCGGCGCCCGCACTCCGCGATCACCTCATCCACCACCCCGGGTGGAAACACCCGCGTCAACCCCCCAAAGCGATCCGGTCCGACAACCGCTCACCCGACGACTTCACCTGCCCAGGCCTTGGCACAACACATCCAACGACCAACACAGCTCAAAGTCACCGGTATTGCCCCTAAGGGCTGTCCCGTAACTGCTGGTCAGGGGTGAGATGATCTCGCCGTGGCTGGTGTGATCACGGCGTCGGAGTCGTCCTGGATAGCCCCGTTCACTGGGGTGAGCCCTCGGCAGTTCGGCAAGTTGGTCACCGCGCTACGGCGTGAGGGTGCCGACCCAGTCCGCAAGGGCCGGCCCTGGAGCCTGCCGTTGGAGGACCGGGTCCTGCTGGTCGCCGCGTACTGGCGGACCAACCTCACCCTGCGCCAACTCGCCCCCTTGTTCGGGGTGTCGAAGTCCGCGGCCGACCGGATCGTCGACCGAGTCGAGCACGCCTTCGCCCGCATGAAGACCTGGAAGATCCTCCGCGACTGCCGCCTGAAAGGCGACGGCGTTCGCCACGCCATGCTCGGCATCGCTCGCCTCCACAACCTCACCCTCGCCGGATGACCGGGAAACAACGCTGATCAACCAGCATGCCGTAGATCATTTACGGGACAGCACTTAGGGACGCGGCGTCCGCCGACCCGTGCCGAACTCGCCGAGCGGCGCGACGAGGCCGGGATCGGTCACGGAGGGCTGGTCGTCGAAGGCCACGGTCGCGTGCGGGGCGGGGGCGGAAACGGGCTGTCCGGGGTCCGCCGCGGACGCCTGGCCGGTGGCCGCGGCCGCGGCCGCGATGACGACACCACCGGCCACAGCCATGGCACCGGCAAGCAAAATGATCTTCTGCTTCATGCTGGCTCTTGCCTTTCGCTCTGCTCGACATTTCCCGCTTCTCGTTTCTGGACCACCGAGGGGGTCCAGGCGGGGGCGCTGTGCGTCGACGGCGGGGTTGTCCGCCGGCGCGGGGGCAGCGCCCCCGCGGCAGACCCAGTCGATCACGGTGGACGGGCACGATCCCAGGCAGTTCCACCGGCAGAAATACGGTCGGCGTTCTTCTGCCGGGCCTCGGATCTACCGTGCCGACGCAGTTGCTGCTGCACCGTCGGGGTCGCGGTTCCGGTGCCGGGTGTCCGTCGCGGGTGCCCGTCGGCGTCGTTGCCGCCGCGGACCGTCGCATGCGCTCGGTCCGGCTCGGCCAGGACCTCGCCACTGTGCAGCAGTGGATGTGCGAGCAGGCCCTCGAACCCACGGCCGGGGACGAGAAGCGCAGAGTGGTACGCCGGACCGCCTGAGCTGCACGGGACCGACCCGGTCGAGACCCCGTGGATGCAGGCCTGCCCCGACCGGCTCACCATCACCCGCGACGGCGCCGTCGATCCACCAGGGCCACCACGCGCTGTCCCGCCCCACCGCCACCGAACCCCGGCCCGCCGCCCGGCTCGCGCCCGGCGCGTTCGCGCTGCCCCTGATCAGGACGGCGACCCTCGATGAAGCCGCCCGGCACGCTCCGGGCGCGGACGGACCGCTGCCGGCCAACTGGGAGTTGCACCGCACGCTGACGGAAAAGCTGGAGAGCCGGCAGAAGGAGGGCACGCTGCGCGAGAGCCCGCTGCTGCTGGTCGAGTGGCTGGCGTCCCGAACTGTGCGCCTACGTCGCCGGGCAGGTCGGGGACCGGGCCCGAGTGGAGCGGTGGCTGCGTGACTTCGGCGATGAGGTGTACCGCCGCCCCCGCCCGCAGGACTCCGCCGGAACCGAACGGCTCGTCCGCATCGGCGCCCTGTACCTGAGGTACCTCCGCGACGGCCACCAGGGCGAGGACGCACGGGAGATGGCCCTGACCCTCGCCCTGTGGGCGGGCTCGCAACTGGCGGCGCTCATGCTCGACGACCCCGAGCGGATCGGCGCGTACCTGAACGCCCGCGATCACACGTTCCCGCCGCCACCGTCGTCCTGAACGGACACCAGGGAAACGTGAACAGGTACCGATGCGGATCCGGGTCCTGTTCAGCGGGCGGACTGTGTGACGCCGCTCGCGAGCTGGCCGAGGAAGCTGATGATCCCCTGGCCCACGGGCGTCGGAGCGATGAGCACGCCCAGGGTCAGGACGATGATCACCGTGAACTTCTCGTCCAGCCGACTGCGCGCCTCGGTACGGCGGCGCGGCCGGAACACGATGACGACCGCGAGCAGCACCGCTACGTTGACCCGTAGATGCGGCCCCGGGCGCACCTCCCGTGCGGGGGGCTCGGCTCCCGAGCCGCGGCGCGGCGGGGCCGGCCCGGGGGGAGCATGTGTGCGTCGTCATCGGGTGGCGAGGGCTGCGATGGCAACGGCGGCGCCGAGGCACGTCACCAGGAGCGTCGCACCACCCATGGCGACCGTCAGCGGCGTGGCGAGGGTGGGGTGCTGGTGCGTCATGTAGGCGAGTCCGCCCATCGCCAGGCCGATGACGACGACCAGGACCAGCAGCAGGGTCAGGATCAGCAGGATGCGCAGGGCACGCTAAGACACGATAGATCTCCGTTTCGTTCGAAGACTGCGAACGCCTCCCCTGCAATGACCTGGCCCTTCCCAGCCTCGCCGCGACACTGTGCTGCTACGAGCGACTTCTCCGGCTCACCGCACAGGACACTGTCTCAGCAGACGGCAGAGCCAACGGAAGCGGGTCCGGCGGGCGTCTCGGGAGACTTCAGCCTGTGGCACCAGTTGGTCGAAGCCGTGGAAGCCGCCTGACCATATGTGCAGTTCGGCATCTCCGCCGGCTTGCCAGATGCGCGTCGCGTACTGGATGCATTCGTCACGAAAGGTCTCTGCGGCACCGGCGTCCACATAGGCGGGCGGCAACCGGGACAGGTCCGCTGCGCGGGCGGCCGCGGCATAGTACGAGACCTGCGAGCTTTCCCGTTTCTCGCCGAGAAGAGCGGTCCAACCCAGGCTGTTGGCACGGCGGTCCCACACTCCCAGTCCGGTCATCTGGTGTGCCGAGGGACTGTCGTTGCGGTCGTCGAGCATGGGACACATCAGCAACTGGCCAAGGATGGCGGGGCCCTTTCGGTCGCGGGCCATCAGGGCCAAAGCAGCCGTGAGGCCTCCGCCGGCGCTGCCGCCAACGGCGATGACACGTTGGCGGTCCACGCTGAGCATGCCGGCATGGCGGGCGAGCCACATCAACCCGGCGTAGCAGTCCTCGATCGCCGCTGGGTACGGGTGCTCAGGTGCCAGCCGATAGCCGACGGATACGACCGCCAGCTCGAGGGGCTCAGCCCACTCGTGGAGGATCGTCTGCATTCCGGTGCGGTTGGATCCGCCGATCATGCCTCCGCCGTGCATGTGGTAGATGACCGGCGCTTGTTGGCGTAGGCCGGTGGGGCGTGCGAAGAGGAGCGAGACGTCCGGTGCTCCGTCCGGACCGGGGGCGAGGAACTCTTGGATCTCGAACCTGCCGTGATCGCGCAGCTCCTCGAGTGAAGGGTCCGTCGTGGTGAGTTGCGCACGCCACCGGGGGATGTCGTCGGCCGACGTCGGCGCGTTCTCCTGGGGCGTGCCCAGGTTCTCCAACTCCGCGTTGAGTTCGGGGGCGAAGGGCACGGGCGGCGCCGTGAGCCGCGTCTGATCTCGGTTGCTGTTCATACTCTTTCTTCCTCTCGATGTGTTCGCCGAAGATCTCGGAATTGAGCGGGCAGTGCAGTGCCGTGATCCAGGTACGACGTCGTGACTGAAGAAACGGCTGATCGGTTGGCTTGCCGCAGAGGGTGTTGATGCCGAGCACCGCCAGGTCACCCAGCCGTATCTGACACTCACCGAACTCGCCGTGGAAGATGGCGGATCCCGCAGACGAAGACGGGGCTCACCCAGCCGTACGCCACGGCCCCACGGCACGGTGAGCGCGTGATGGCGCGCGTGGATCGGCGCGTGACAACGGCGCGCGAACGAGGAGGCGGGGCAGTCATGTGACGACCCGCCTCCTGGCCCGCTTGTCGTAGTGCCCGATCCCAGACGGTCAGATGCCCAGGTCCCGGCGCTGATGCATCCGTCCGTTTCCGTCGAGCTCGATGATGGTGTCGACGCCGATCCGTTCGAGGAACGCGAAGTCGTGGCTGACGACGAGAAGCGCGCCGCGGTACGCGTCGAGGGCTTCGGCGAGTTGCTCGACGCTGGCGATGTCGAGATTGTTCGTCGGCTCGTCCAGGATCAGCATCTGGGCAGGCGGCGCCGCCAGGAGGAGCCGGGCGAGCGAGACCCGGAATCGCTCCCCGCCGGAGAGTGTGCGGACGGGGCGGTCCACGCTGTCACCGCGGAGGAGCAGCCGGGCAAGCTGGTTACGGATGGTGCCGGCCGGCGTGCCTGGGGCGACAGCCTGTACGTTCTCCATCGCGCTGGCGTCATCATCGAGCCCATCGAGACGTTGCGGGAGGAAACCGATGAGTTCGGTGACAAGGCGGCCGCGCGGTCGCCCCGGAGTCGGCTCGACACGCTGAACGAGCTGCTCGATCAGGGTCGACTTCCCGGCGCCGTTCGCGCCGACGAGCGCCACCCGTTCCGGGCCCTGTATCACCACGGTTCGGCCCTCGTCCTCCAGTTCCGCCAGCCGTCGTCCTCGTGGGACGTCCGGATCGGGCAGGACGAGATGGATGTGCTCCTCGTCGCGGACGCGTGCGTCCGCAACATCGACGGCGGCCTGTGCGGCTTGGACTTTGTTGTCGAGAGTGGAGCGCAGTGATCCCGCGGATGCCTGAGCCTTGCTGGCGCGGTTGCCGGCGAGGATCTTCGGGATGCCGCCGTCCTTCTGGGTCTTCTTCCCAGTCCGCTCACGGCGCGCCAGCTTCGTCTCCGCCTCGATGCGTTGCCGTTTCTCGACTTTGAGCGCCTGCTGGGCTGAGCGTGCGGCCTGCGCCGCGGCCGCCTGCTCCTGCTCCTGGTGCTCCTTCCATGCGCTGTACGGGCCGCCGAACGTGTCCAGGGTGCCGCCGTAGAGCTCGGTCGTGTTGTCCATGTGCTCCAGCAGTTCGAGGTCGTGGCTGACGACGACGAGCGTCCCGGGCCACTGGTCGACGAACTCGGCGAGCTTGGCGCGCGTGGCGCGGTCAAGGTTGTTGGTGGGCTCGTCGAGCAGAGTGATCGGAGCGCGACGGATGCGCAGCCCGGTGATCGCGATGAGCATGCCCTCTCCGCCGGAGACCTCGGCCACGCGGCGGCCGAGGTCTGCGGCGGAGAACCCGATCTGGTGCAGTGCTTCGTCGGCACGGGACTCGATGTCCCAGTCGTCACCGATCGCATCGAAGTGGCGTTGGTCGACATCGCCGGACTCGATCGCCTTCATCGCGTCGAGGATCTCGTGGACGCCGAGCAGCTCGGCGATGGTGGTGTCCTGCCGCAGTGTGAGCGTCTGCGGCAGGTAGCCGACCTCGCCCACGGTGTCGATCTGCCCGGCAGTCGGCCGCAGGTCACCGGCGATGAGCCGGAGCAGAGTGGACTTGCCGGCGCCGTTGCGGCCGATCAGCCCGGTTCTACCGGCAGTGAAGGTGCCGTTGACACCGGCGAGCGCGACGGTGCCTTCGGGCCACTCGAAAGTCAGATCGCGCAGCACGACGGCGGACTTCGTAGACATAGTCAGTGCTTCTCTCTTCTCTCGTCCGTCAACCGACGGGCGTGACGGGGATCAGTTCTGTGTCGGCTGAGGCAGCCCCCGGGGAAGGCGTGGCGAAATACCTCGCGTGCAATTGCCCGCAGGCGGCCTCGATGCCCGTGCCGAACTGGCGCCGTCTGGTCGTGTGCACGCCGCGCGCGGTGAGCCCGCGCACGAACTCGTCCACGCGGGTCGAGGACGGTGCGCGATACTCCGGCGCCGCGCCGACCGCTTCGTTGTAACGGATGACGCTGACGTGGAACAGCTCGGGCCTGGAGCGCCGGTGGACCAGCTCGGCGAGGGCAGCGCGGTGGTCGTCGCTGTCGTTGACGCCGGCAATGAGCAGATAGGCCAGGTAGACCTTGCGACGACGCGTGGCAGCGTGCCGGTCGAGGATGTCGAGGCTCTGCGCGAGCGGGAACGTCTGCTCGAGCGGGATGATCCGCGCCCGCTCCTGCGGAAACGGCGAGTGCACCGAGAGCGTGATCGTCACCTGCGGGTGCTCATCCACGAGGCGGGCGAGATTCGGTGCGAACCCGACCGTGGAGACTGTGACCCGTCGCGCGGACATGTCGGCGTAGGCGGCGTCCGTCAGCAGCGTCAGCGCGTCGAACACATGCGGGTTGGCAAGGGCCTCCCCCATGCCCATGAACGCGACGCTGGCCGGCCTCGGCAGGCCCGTGCGCGTCCAACGTGGATGCATCACCTGTGCGACGATCTCGTCCGCTGTGAGGTTGCGTATCAGGCCGACCGCCCCAGTGGCGCAGAAGGTGCAGCCCAGACCGCATCCGGCCTGCGACGAGACGCACATGGAGTCCCATCCGGCTCGATAGTGCGAGACAACGGTCTCGATCCGCGCTCCGCCGTCCGATGCGAACAGCACCTTCTCGACCTGCTCGTCCCGTTGCACCTCCAGCGGAGTCAGCGGGTGCAGCAGCGGCCCGAACCGCTCCGCGAGCTCGCCGCGAAGGCGCGCCGGGAGGGCGTGGACATCGGCGAAGGTCTCGGCCGTCGAGCTCTGCCACGCGGTGATGAGCTGGTGAAACCGGAATGCGGGCATGCCCGTCTGCGCGAGGTGATCGCGAATGCGCATCCAACGGCTCCTTGGGGTCAGGACGGTGCTCATGCGTCACCACCGGTAGGAGGCAAGACCTCACGCCCCCGGTAGAAGCCGCAGTGCTGGCAGGCGCGATGCGAGGGCGTGGCCTTGCCGCAGGCGGGATTCGTGCAGGTGGCAAGGGCCGGAGCGCCGGTCTTCCAGTGCGCTCGACGATGACGAGTGCGGGAACGCGAGGTGCGATGTTGCATGGGAATGCCATTCGTGAACGGGTTGTGTGAGCCAGCGGAACTGGCAGGACAACCGACCACGGGGCCGTGTGTCGATGCGGCGAGAGGTGCGAGTGGAACTGGCAAAGAGCCACGCTCCTGCGGCATGGGAGCCGCTGCCCGAATGCCGGGCGGGAGGAGGTTGCATTCTCAGCAGGTCGTAGTCGCGCGTTCGCAGTCATGCACCCGGGACCAAGGTCGGTGCGATGCGATGCGAACGTGCCGGCGAGATTCACGCGGCGGTGTCAACGCCCGGAAGGGCGGACTCACGCGCGTGCGTCGAGAAACGATCGTTCACCGATGTGGACGACGCCCACACGAGTGAAAGCCACCGGCAGTTCGGTGGCTAGAACCTGTCTACCTCAATCAGTCCCATGCCCTCCATCGTATCAGCCTTGCGTTGCCGGTCAGTACGCAGCCGTATTCGTCAGTGACGTGTGCAGGAGCCGGCGGTCCGGACCTGCCTCGGCTCTTCATCAGTACGTGCTCGATGGTCGTGCTGTACGCCCACGCCGGCCACCAAGCCGGAGCCGCCGCCGTGCGCGAGACGGTTCACGGCGCACCAGAGATCGGCCTGCGCCAACCGCGGGCGGGGTTGTAGTCGACGTCGCGGGCCCGCTGCGAGACCGGCGAGCACGCCGACGTCCACGAGACGAAACCCGGAAAGAAGACGGCGGGGAAGGCCCCGGCGAAGAAGCAAGCGAAGCCGAAACACTCCTAGTCTTCCGAAGCCTCTGGCAGGGAGTCGGTCTCCTCGACGGTCGTGGCGAACAGGGCGTCGTCCGTCGGCGACGTCTCCGCCCACCAGGGGGTCGACCCCGACGGCTTCCGGGGCCGGGCCGGGGGCGCTTCCGGGTCAGGGCCGGGGCGGATGCCCTCCTCGTGGACGATCCCGGCGGGCGCCTGCGGGCCGCAGGATGATCGACGATCACGCACCGACACCATCGAGGAGCGCTCATGCGTCCGCGTACGCCCCGCACTGTTCTCACCGCCGCCATCATGCTCGCCCTCACGGCCGGGCCTTTGGCGGCTCCCGCCTCCGCCGCGACCCCCGGGGCGGTCACGCGGGCGGTGAGCGGCCCCGACGCCGATGCCCTGCGCGCGGCCATCTCCGGTCTGCCCGATGCCGACGCAACGGCCGCGCTGGTACGGGTCGGGGGCACGGACGGCAGTTGGCGGGGCAGTGCGGGGGTGCACGACCTGGTGAGCGGCCGGGCGGCCGACCCCCGTGCCCTTTTCCGGGCGGGTTCGACGACGAAGGTGGTGACGGCGGCGGTCGTGCTGCGGCTGGCGGCACAGGGCAGGGTCGATCTGGACGCGCCGGTGCAGCGCTATCTCCCCGGGCTGCTGACCCCCGCGTTCGAACCCGTCCCGGTACGCCGGCTGCTGAACCACACCAGCGGCATCAAGCCGGGCGAGGGCTGGGGCGACGACTTCAAGGACCAGTACGCGCACCGCTTCGACATCTTGACACCCGAGCAGGTCGTGGCGTCGGCGGTGGCTCAGGGGCCCGCGTTCGACCCGGGTGAGCGACAGGAGTATCTGAACATCAACTACACGATCCTCGGCATGCTGATCGAGAAGGTGACGGGGCAGTCGTACGCCGCTGCGGCCGAGCGGCTGGTGCTTCGTCCGGCCGGTATGCGCGACACGTACTTCCCGGGGACCGATCCGCGCATCCGGGGACCGCACAACCGCGGCTACGAGTCAGTGCCGGGGCCGGACGGGACCAGTCGGCTGGTGGACGTGACGGAGTGGAACCAGGCGGACCGCTGGGCGGCCGGCGACATGATCTCCACGACCGCGGACCTGGAACGGCTCGTCACGGCGTTGTTCCGGGGGCGGATCGTGCCGCAGCCCCAGTTGCGGGAGATGTTCACCCTCCCGCCGGGGATCGGCGACGCCACCTACAGCGCGGGACTCCAGCGGTTCGAGTACGGGAACACGGTCTACTGGCTCAAGTCGGGCGCTCGCTACGGCTACAGCACGCAGATCGCCGCCACCGCGGACCTGAGCCGCACGCTGGTCTATTCGGTCAACTCCACGAACGCCAAGGGCTCATCGGGGAACCCCGTCGCCCAGCGCATCGTCGAGGCCCTGCTCCGCCAGGGGAAACGGAAGCACTCGTGAGCGGCCCCCGGGCGTCCGCCAGGCCGGCGGCGTAACCCGGCGCCGCCAGGCGGTCCGTTCACCCTGATTCCGGGCTGAGAGGGGGTACCGCAGACTTGGTTGTCTGACTTGTCTTCCCAGGTCAGAGGTTGTCCGCGATGTTGTCCGGGCGTTGTCTGCTGGTTGTCTGCGGACAACGCGCGGACAACCGACGGACGACATCGCGGACAACGTCCGGGCCCGGCGTGGCCGGTGACCTTCCCGGCAGGTCGCGCCCCGGGTCGCGCCCTGGATCCTGCCCTGGGTCGCGTCCTAGTCGCCTACATCGACCAGTACAAGGAGACGTTCGGCGTCCAGCCGATCTGCGACGTTCTCGCCGAGACGGACGCACCGATCGCGCCGAGCACCTACTACGCCGCCCGCACCCGCCCGCCCTCGGCCCGCAGCCTGCGCGACGAGGAACTCACTTTGCAGATCCGCCGGATCCACGAGGCCAACTACGGTGTCTACGGGGCACGCAAGGTCCACGCAGCCCTGGTACGCGAGGGATTCGAGGTGGCCCGCTGCACGGTCGAGCGTCTCATGCGAGCGGCCGGACTGCGCGGGGTGATCCGGGCGAAGAGCCCGCGCACCACCCGGCCGGCTCCCGAGACCGCCCGGCCCGCCGACCTGGTCGAGCGGCAGTTCACCGCGACCGCGCCGAACCACCTGTGGGTAGCGGACATCACCTACATCCGCACCTTCTCCGGCTGGGTCTACGCCGCCTTCGTCATCGACGTCTTCTCGCGCATGGTCGTCGGCTGGCAGGTCGCCACCAGTCTCTACACCGACCTCGCCCTCGACGCGCTGGAGATGGCGATCTGGCGCCGCCGGCACACCGGCGCCGACCTCACCGGCCTTACACACCACTCGGACCGCGGAGTCCAATACCGAGCTCTCCGCTACACCGAACGTCTCGAACAGGAGGCAGCCGTGGCCTCGGTCGGCTCCAAGGGCGACTCGTGTGACAACGCCCTGGCCGAGGCGTTCAACAGCCTGTTCAAGGCCGAGCTGATCCGCAACAAGGGACCGTGGACCGGTATCAACGACATCGAGATCGCGGTCGCCGAGTACATCGACTGGTTCAACCAGCGCCGCCTCCACGGCGAGCTCGGCCACGTCACCCCCGTCGAACACGAGGCCGCCCACTACCTCGCGGCCGAGCCTCCAGCATCACTCCAGAAAACCAGTTACTGAGGTTGAACTCGTGGTGTCGCATGGTCGGTCAGGTAAGCCTGATGGTCAGGCCGGTCTCGGCGAGGCAGCCGTCTATGAGGTGGCTGCGGTACTGGATGTGCCGTAGGCCGCGTCGGATGCGTTGGATGAGGTGTTCCGGGGTGGTGAAGGCGACGTTGGAGAGCCAGCCGCGTCGCAGAAGTGACCAGATGCCTTCGACGGGGTTGAGGTCGGGTGCGTAGGGCGGCAGGTAGTAGATGGTCAGCCAGTCGGGGGGCTTCGGCGAACTCCCGGAGCCCGGCGGCCTTGTGGACGTTGAGATTGTCCCAGATGAGCACGATCGGGCCTCCGAGTTGCTGGTGGGCGGCGGTCAGCAGGTCCCGGTAGTCACGCCAGGAGTCTCAATGATGAAGTCAAGTCGCCAGAGTGACTGGCGGGGCGGAGGTGAAGACCCGGTTGTCACGCAACAGCGCCCACAAAACGCTGGCCCGTCGGCGTGCCAGGGCGATGACCGCTTGGACGTGCTTGCACCCCTCGCCGCGCTTCTTGAGATAGAAGTCCCGGTTCGGGCCTTCGCGGATGATGCTGGTCTGCGCGGACATGTAGAACACCCGCCGCAGGCGGCGACTGTAACGCTTGGGCCGGTGCAGGTTGCCGGTGCGACGGCCCGAGTCACGCGGAACGGGCACCAGCCCGGCCGCCGAGGCCAGGTGGCCAGCGTCTGTGTAGGCCGACGGGTCGCCGGCGGCGACGACGAATTCGGCGCCGCGTATCGGTCCGATGCCGGGCAGGGACTCGATGATCTCTGCCTGCGGGCGAGCTCGGAAGGTGTCGCGGATCTTCCGGTCGGTATCCTTCAGACGGTCGTCCAGGGCCAGGATCTGCCCGGCCAGGTTCGCCACGGTCTGGCCCGCGGCATCCTCGCCGGGCAGCGCGGTCTGCTGGGCTTCGGCGGCCTCCAGCGCGGTGCCGGCGACCGTGTCGGCGCCTCGGACGCTGCGGTTGGCCAGCCAGGCCGTCAGCCTCGCACGGCCGCGGCGCCGGATCGCAGCCGGAGTCTGGTAGCCGGTCAGCAGGACCAGCGCGCCCTTGTGGGCGGAGTAATCGAAGGCCGGCTCCAGGGCAGGAAAGACGCCGGTCAGCACATCCCGCAGCTGGTTGATCATCCGTACCCGGTCGGCCACCAGGTCACTGCGGTGAGCGGTCAGCAGGGCCAGGTCGGCGGCCAACTGGGCGGGCGCGTCGATGGTGGCGAAGTCCCGCCGGTGGCGGACGGTCTCCGCGATGACGTAGGCGTCGCGGGCGTCGGTCTTCGCCTCGCCCCGGTAGGCCCCGGCCATGCGATTGACCGTGCGGCCGGGCACGTAGACGGCCTGCTGGCCGTGAGCCGCGAGCAGGGCCAATAGCAGTGCGGAGGACGTGCCGGAGATGTCCACAGCCCAGGCCACCTCGTCCGCCAGCTTCAGGATCTCGCCCATGGCGGTCAGGATCGCCGACTCGTCGTTCTCGATCTTCTTGGACCACAGCGTGGCGCCGGTCTTGTCGACCACCACCGCCCAGTGATGCCCCTTACCCGCGTCGATACCGGCCCTGAGCTGGTCCCGTTGCTCGTTCACTCGCACCTCCTCGTTCCGCACCGCGTGCCGTCGGCCCGAGGAACACCCCGCTGTCATCTCCGTAATCAGCGACCGCATACTGCGCGCACATCTCAATCAGCAGCCAGGGCGCCCCGGAGAGCCGGGCGGCCACTCCTGGCAAGCCACTGAAGGCAAAAGCTCTTTAGCCACACCCGTCCCTCCCGGGCCGCCCAACAACTTACGGAAAAGCTCTTGCGCCCGTCGCGGCGGCCGTCGTCCCGGCCTGGCCGGTAGATCAACCGGGACCGGTGGCCGGGCTTGTAACAGGTCAGGGCGGCAATGGAGACCCGTCTCCCGGACCGGCCCCGTACCCGGACCACCGGGGTCCGGCCGCGCTGGGACCAGGTCTTCGCCTGCGGCGGCGTCATAGAGAAACCGGCCTCGTCCTCGAACACGAGCCAGGCTCCACGAGCCGCCGCGAGCCTTCCGCGCAGGGCCACACCTCCTTGACCCACCCGGCCACCGCATCGTCGTCCCGCTCGATGGCGCGCCGGGCCGGGACCTGGCAGGACCAGCCGTTACGCACCAGCAGCTTGCGAACGCCCTGAACGGTGTAGGTCATATGGAAGCGCCGGCCGATCACCGTCTTCACACGGCTCAGGGTCCAGCGCTGATCTTCCCACCCATGCGCGGCCGGCCCCTTGGCCAGCTCCGCCTCCAGCTGCGTGAACTGCTTCTCGCTCAGCCTCGGCAGCGACGCCGGCCCCTGCGACCGCAGAGCCCGCGGACCGCCCTCCTCCCACGCCGGCCGCCATCGCTGCACCGAGCGGACACTGACCCGCAAGTCCCTGGCGATCACCGAACTCGCCTCGCCCCGGGCGAACCGACCCGCCGCCTGAAGCCGTAATTCCTCCCGGAACAACTGCCGTTCGGCGGTCAGCCCGCCCCCTTGTGGATACCGCATGCACCGGTGATACCGCACGAACGACAAGCCGTCAGCCCCTACGACACCACGAGTTCAACCTCAGTAACCGACACTATTGCGTCGGCGTAGCCGCGCCGACTATCTTCTGAACATGTTCACTGAACGCGTTCAGGCAACTCGCGCCGAACGAAAACAGCGGACCACCACCCGCATCATCGAGGCCGCCGAAAGACTCTTCCAGGAGCGTGGCTTCCAGGGCACAACGGTGCGGCAGATCGCGGCGGAAGCGGGTGTTTCCGTGGGTG
This sequence comes from Streptomyces sp. NPDC001750, assembly GCF_042892615.1. NCBI lineage: Bacteria > Bacillati > Actinomycetota > Actinomycetes > Kitasatosporales > Streptomycetaceae > Streptomyces > Streptomyces sp. NPDC001750. The sequence continues at coordinate 41,465 of NZ_JBIAUE010000041.1, forward strand.
CCGTCATGGCAGTGGGAGACAAGGAGTCTCTGCTGAGCCTTGTCTACGACCAAGCCATCGCCGCCCGCATCCCCGCGCCACCGGTGGCGGAGTCCGCGGCCTCCGCGGTCGACTACCTGGCCCATTACTTCGACCCGTTCCTCGATTTGTTCGCCGAGAACGAAGAACTCGCGCGCGCGTACTTCCGGACCCTGACCCGTGGTCAACCCGAGAACGCGGCCCTCCGCGGGCTGCGCACGCTGACCGAGCACAATCTCACCGCTGCGATGGTGAAGGCGGGAATACCCGACCCCCGCGCCCGGCACGGTGCGCAGGTGATGTTCACCAGCTACCTGGGTGAGCTGATGCTGCTTGCTGCGGGGTCCACCGACCGGCAGCAGACGGCAACCGGGATCCGGCGCACCGCCGAATTCGTCACCGTATACGAAGAGGATGGCCGATGACCCTCTCTGAACTCCCGTCTCCCGTCTGGCCGATCCTGATCCTGCTCGCGATACAGGCAGGCGACGCCGCAATGATGCTCCGTCCACCGAGATTCATCGTCGACTGCCTGGACGGCATACGGTTCCCGCGCGACTGGTGGTGGGCGCTGATCACCCTTAAGGCAACATCCGTAGTGGGGCTCATCGTCGGGCTCTGGGTGCCCGGCGTCGCCATGACCACCACTGCTGCGATCGTTGTCTACTTCCTGGCGGCCGCTGCATCCCACATTCGCGCGCGAGCCTTGAACTCCACGTTCTGGGTCAACTGCCTGGGAATGCTACTGCTGTCCCTGGCTGTGCTCATGGTGAGCTTCGCGCCATGAACCGCCCGGTGCAGACGGACCCGCAGGGTGATGGGTGAGCAGCCGGCCACTGCGGCCGCCTGTGCCCCTGGCTGCAAGGATGCTGACTCCAGTTCAGCCGGATGGGCAAGCGCGCGGGTTCAACAATGGCTGGATCGCCGGCCGCATCGGGCTCCGGCACACCATGGCGGCCGTCGGCGCCGTCTTCCTTGTCGCCGCGATCGACTCCGGCCCCGCCCTCCGCCTCTTCTCCCTGACAGCTCACTCGCAGGCGCGGACGCGCGGGCGTTCCTCACCCCCTGCGCGCGGCGGTGGATGCTCATCGCCGGCGCTGTGCCGACGCTCGTCTACCTGGTCACCGCGCTCGCGGTCCCCCAGTCGCCGCGTCCCCGCGCGGGCGAGCCACCGAAGCACGCAACCTGCTGTAAAGGCTCCAGGACATCACGGGGTTCCGGTATAGGAGCGGGGGCCGGTGGCGTCCAGATCGAGGGTGCGGGAGCCTAAAAGGTCGTCGGTTATGGAGGTGGGACGGCCGTCGGCGCGGTGCGCGTAGTGGCGGTGGCTGAGGGAGCGGCCCCCGAAATGCGATCTCGCGGCCTCCGCTGGTCATCCGGGCGGCACGGCCGACGGCGTCGTAGCCGTACTGGGTGATCGCGCCGGTGGGGTGATGCGGCGGGCCCGGCGGCCCAGGGTGTCGTAGGCGTAGTTCATGGCGCGGCCGTCGAGGATTTTGGTCTTGGTCCGGCCACGCCGGTCGTATGCGTAGAGGATCTCGCTGTCCGGTCCGGCCGCGTGCAGCAGGCGTCCGGCCCGGTCGTACGCGTAGGTGGTCACCTTGCCTGCCACGTCCTTGCGGACAACTTGGCCGAGCTGGTCGTAGGTGTAGGACACGGTCCGGCCGAGTGCGTCGGACCGGGCGGTGAGCTGCCCGGCGGCGTCGTATCGGTAGGTGAGGGTGCGGCCGGAGGACAGGTGCCGGTACATCGACGGGGTGTGCGGCAGCACGCCCTCGGAGACGAGCCGGTACATGACCTGGTGCAGCGTGACGCCGCCTTCGTAGCTCTCCACGATCTGGCGGGCCCGGTCCACGACGGCCGGCCACCGGATCCGTTCATGTGCCATACGGGTACTTGTACCCGCCCCTGCCCCGAAGACCGCAGGCCCGCGCAGCGGTGCAGCCTTACGGGGGGTCCTGGCCGCTCGCTGGGGCATTGGCGCGGCTCCCGGGCAGTGGTGCAGCCGGCCCGGTCCTGTCGGCGGGCGCGGCTGCCCTTCGTGTCTACGGGCCGGGGGCGAGTCGTGCGAGCGGTACTGGTCGGGTCGGTGACCGGGCTCCCTCGTACGGATGCTCCCTGTCCGGCCGGCCAACCGCAGGCACGGTCGGCGCCGTCGGTGAGGGCATGCAGATCGACGAACAGCACATCGCCGGGCCGGGGCTCGTAGTCCTGGACATCACCGCCGCGGACGAGAGCACCCTGCGCGCGGTGTTGGAGGGCCTCCAGCGGCAGTGGGCAACCTCCGGTATCGCCCCGGTGCGGCGCCTTCCGGGTGAGCCCGGGGTCCGGGCACGGGTGTACGCCGACGTGCATCGCCCCGGCCCGGCTAACTAGTGCCGCATCAGGCAACGTTCGCCCCGTCGCGACGCCCGGCACGCCCTCTCGCCGCACCGGCCGAAATCCCAAGTACATCCAGTACGAGGGCTTCCGGCCGGCACACCGAGAGCACGTACCGGACGCGCTCCTTGACGGGCAAACGTTGCCTGCCGCGGCACTAGCCCCACCCCCGTCTACCTCACGTGATGGCCCTGCCGCGCGGGGGAATCTGCCTTCGCTGGCAGCAGGGCCCATACGCGACCTGGTTTTGGCGCACCCGGTCGAGTTGGCGGGAGCAGAGGGAGCGGAAGAGGGCCGTGTATGTCAGGCCGCCGACGAGTGGGCCGAGCAGCGCGGACACGTCCGCTCCGTTCAGCGTCGACGCGACGGGCCCGACGTACAGCGAGTTGAGGCACAGGAGCGCGACGCCGGTGCCGAGGAGTTGGGCGGCGACCCCGGCCATGTTGATGCCGCCGTGGTACCAGTAGGCGCTGGTGGGGGTCTCGTCGTGGAGTCCGGGGCCACGGTAGTGGTTCCGGCGCAGGATGACGTCGGCGACGCTGATGGCGAGGCCGGGGCCGAGGACGGCGACGGTGAGTTCGAGGACCTCGTTGAGCGCGTCGAGGAAGTCGGTGATGAACAGTGCATAGACGGTGATCGCGGTGGCGGCGAGGCCGTCGAGCAGGACAGCGGCCCACTGGCCGATGCGGATGCCCACGGCCTGCAGGGCGAGGCCGGAGCTGTAGGTGGTGAGGATGTTATTGGCGACGGAGCCGAGAACGATGGCCAGCAGGAGCAGTGGGTAGAACCAGCCGGGCACGATGTCCTTGAGCGAGGTCTGAGGGTCGGTCATGTCGACGGCGGTGCTGGCGAGTACGCCCACGATGCTGAGCAGGACGGCCGACGCGAAGCCGCCGAGCGTCGTCCACCATGCCACGGCTCGCGGGGAGGTGTCGGCGGGCAGGTAGCGGGCGTAGTCGGCGCCGCTCCCCCACGACAGCGGGACGGACGCCATGATCGCGAAGCCGATCAGCATTGCGGCACCGAGGTCAGCGCCGCGCAGTGCGCTTCGGGGACTTGGCCGGGTTCGGCGTGGGTGACGACGAAGGCGGCCAGTAGCACCAGCGTGGCTGTCAGTGCGGCGGTGAACAGGGGGCTGAGGCGCAGGATGAGGGCGTGGCCGTAGACGCTGACGAGCAAGGTCGTGCCGGCCAGTACGGCGACCACGGCCGCCTCGACCGCCGTCGTGACCGTAATGCCTAGTACTGCAATCACAGTTGCAGGTTGTGGCCTCGGCGTTTGTAGTGACTGCGCCGGGCCCGGGTCTGGCTGAGGCGTCTCCACCATGACCAGCGCAGATGGTGCTGTGGCATGAGGCGGTGCGGGCAGAGGACCAGGCCGATGAGGCGGCGGATCTCCGCGACGGACAGGGGTATCAGGGCGGTTTGCCCTAAACGGCAGCCCCTT
>NZ_JBIAUE010000042.1:0-43280 GCF_042892615.1 Streptomyces sp. NPDC001750
GCGCGTCTGGCGTTGCGGACGGGTTCGGGTCTGCTGACCGATGTGGTGGATGTGGAGGCCGGGGAGGGGGGTGTGGTGGTGGTGCAGTCGGTGTTCGCGGCGTCGTTCACCACGCGGTCCCGGGTGGTGCGGGGTGGTGCGGTGGTGACGGTCAAGCCGAACAGTGCGCCGGTGGAGCCGGTGGCTGCGGCGGGTGAGGTCGTGGGGTTGGAGGTGTCGTTCTCGTCGGGGGCGTCGGGGACGCGGGTGACGGGGCGTGAGGCGCGTGAGTCGACGGGGCGTCCGGAGCTGACCGAGGCCGCGATCGTGGTGTCGGGCGGGCGGGGTGTGAACGGTGCGGAGAACTTCGCGTTGATCGAGGCGCTCGCGGACAGTCTGGGCGCGGCGGTGGGTGCGTCGCGTGCGGCGGTGGACGCGGGCTGGTATCCGCATTCCGCGCAGGTGGGGCAGACGGGCAAGTCGGTCTCGCCGCAGTTGTACATCGCGTCGGGGATCTCCGGGGCGATCCAGCACCGGGCGGGTATGCAGACCTCGAAGACGATCGTCGCGATCAACAAGGACGCCGAGGCGCCGATCTTCGATCTCGTCGACTACGGCGTGGTCGGTGACCTGTTCCAGGTCGTGCCCCAGCTCACCGACGAGATCAAGGCCCGCAAGGGCTGACAACGCGGGCTTCCCTGCCGTTGTCCCGGTCCGGGGCCGTGTGGTGACTTCCCACCACACGGCCCCGGACCTTTTCCGATCACCGTTGACGCCGAATCGACGGCCTTATAGCTTCACTATCCGGATTGTTGATTCCGTGAAGCGAAAGCCGTCTGATGGTGGAGGGTGTGCAATGGGTCAGCAGGAGCAGGTGGCGACGAGCCTCGCCGGTACGGTCGGCAAGGAGATCGGCGCCTCCCTCACCGCCGTCGACGCCGAACTCGCCCGCCGCTACCCGGGAGATCCCGGCACCCGCCAGCCGGTCCACACGGTCTACGTCCCCGGCGACACGTTCACCTCCGGCACCATCCGCTCCTGGGGCGACCAGGCGCTGAAGGCGCTCGACGAGCACGCGCCCGACGCGGCGTCGTTCGCCGCGGTCCTCGGCATCCCGGACGAACTCGCCGCCCCGGTCCACGACCGGGTCCGCGCCAAGCTGGAGCGCGAACCCGTCGAGGATCTGCGCATCGATTTCGAGGACGGATACGGCTCGCGCCCCAATGCCGAGGAGGACGAGACCGCTGCCCGCACCGCACGGCTGGTCGCGGAGGCGTACGCGAACGGCACGGCCGCCCCGTACATGGGCATCCGCATGAAGTGCATGGAGGCCGCCGTGCGCGACCGGGGCATCCGGACCACAGACATCTTCCTCACCGGTCTGATGCGGGCGGGCGGGCTCCCCGACGGACTGGTCCTCACCCTCCCCAAGGTGACCTACCCCGAGCAGGTCACCGCCTTCGCGCGGCTCCTCGAGGCGTTCGAGCAGACGCACGGACTGCCGGCCGGGCGGATCGGCTTCGAGATCCAGATCGAGACCAGCCAGTCCATCCTGGCCGCCGACGGCACCGCCGCCGTCGCCCGCATGATCGACGCCGCGCGGGGCCGGGCCACCGGACTGCACTACGGAACCTTCGACTACAGCGCCTGTGTCGGCGTCAGCGCCGCATACCAGGCGAGCGACCATCCGGCCGCCGACCACGCCAAGGCCGTCATGCAGGTCGCCGCCGCCGGTACCGGCGTACGGGTCTGCGACGGCTCCACCAACGTCCTCCCCGTCGGTCCCACCCACAGGGTCCACGAGGCATGGCGGCTCCACCACGGTCTCACCCGCCGCGCCCTGACCCGCGCCTACTACCAGGGCTGGGACATGCACCCGGGGCACCTGCCGACCCGGTACGCGGCCGTGTACACCTTCTACCGCGAGGGCCTGGAGCAGGCCGCCGCGCGGCTCGCCGCGTACGCCGCCAGGACCGGCGGCGACGTGATGGACGAACCCGCCACCGCCAAGGCGCTCGGCGGATACCTCCTGCGCGGCATCGACTGCGGCGCCCTGGACGCCGCCGAGGTGGCCCGGCTGACCAGGCTGACGCGCGCGGACCTGGACGCGTTCGCCGCGCCGGGCTCACGCTGACCGCGCCCTGACGGCGGCGCCTCGGACGCGCCGCGCGGCTCAGGCGGGCGGCAGTTCGCCCGAGCCGCGCGGGACGAGCGTGGTGGGCAGTTCGACGCGCACGGGGGAGTGGTCCGCGCCGTCGAGACGTCGGAAGAGGTGTTCGGCGGCGGTGCGGCCGACGGCGGCGGCGTCCTGCGAGATGACGGTGATGCCGAGCAGATCGGCCAGTTCGATGTCGTCGAAGCCGACGAGAGCGACCGGGCGTTCCCGCTCCGCGAGGACGCGCACCGCCGTCACCGTCACGCGGTTGTTGCCCGCGAACAGCGCGGTGACGGGCTCGGGGCCGGACAGCATCCTCTCCACGGCGGCCCGGACCCGCCCCGGTTCGGTGGACCCGAGGGACACCCAGGAATCGTCGACCGCCGTCCCGGCGTCCGCCATGGCCGCGTGATAGCCGCGCAGCCGTTCCGTGGCGGTGTGGATGCGCGGCTGGTCGCCGATGAAACCGATCCGGCGATGGCCGTGCGCGATGAGATGGGCGACGCCCTCCCGGGCGCCGCCGAAGCTGTCGGAAAGGACCGTGTCGGCGTCGATGCGGCCGGCCGGCCGGTCCACGAAGACGGTGGCGACACCCGCCTTCGTCTCCGGTTCCAGATAGCGGTGGTCGTCCCCGGCCGGGATCACGATCAGACCGTCCACCCGGCGTGCGCACAGCGCGAGCACCAACTCCTGCTCGCGCTCCGGGTCCTCGGCGCTCGACCCGTTGATGAGCAGGGCGCCGTGCGCCCGGGCGACCTCCTCGACCGCGCGGCTCAGCGGCCCGTAGAACGGGTCGGCGAGGTCCTCGAGGACCAGCCCGATGGAGGCGGTACGGCCCTTGCGCAGCACGCGTGCGCTGTCGTTGCGGCGGAAGCCGAGTGCCTCGATGGCCTCCTGGACCCGGCGCTCGGTGTCCGGCGTCACCCCCGGTTCGCCGTTGACCACCCGGGAGACCGTCTTGAGGCCGACTCCGGCGCGTGCGGCCACGTCCTTCATGGTCGGCCGGTTGCCGTAACGGGGCTCGGGGTGACGGGCGGTCTCGGCCACGGTGCGCTGTCCTTCGTCGGGTGCGGGATCCGGCCTGGGCCGTGAGCGGCGCCATGGCGCGGACCGGATGCTGTGCACGTCGAGCATAGGGCCTGGACAACGTTGTCAACTGAATGGAGACTGGTCGGACGTCCGCCGGGGCCGGACCGCGTCCGAACCGAACCCGGCACGTTCCGCCCCCTCCCGAGCCCACGGAGCCGCACCGATGCAATCCGACCTCGTCGCCGCGCTGGACATCGGTGGCACCAAGATCGCCGCCGCGCTGGTGGACGGCGGCGGCGGGCTCCTCGCGCGGGCGCAGCGGCCGACACCCGCACGGGAGGGGGCCGAGGCGGTCATGGGCGCGGTGGGGGAGGTCCTGGCCGAGCTGTCCGGGTCGCCGATGTGGGGGCGGGTGACGGCCGTCGGCATCGGCAGCGCGGGTCCGGTGGACGCCTCCGCCGGTACGGTGAGCCCCGTCAACGTTCCCGGCTGGCGCGACTTCCCGCTGGTGGAACGCGTCGGCGAGGCGGTCGGCGGACTGCCGGTCGAACTCGTCGGCGACGGCGTCGCGATGACGGCGGCGGAGCACTGGCTGGGTGCGGCGCGCGGTCATGACAACGCCCTGTGCATGGTGGTGTCCACCGGTGTCGGAGGGGGGCTCGTCCTCGGCGGACGACTGCACCCCGGTCCCACGGGCAATGCCGGGCACATCGGTCATGTCAGCGTGGAGCTGGACGGCGACCCGTGCCCCTGCGGTTCGTACGGCTGTGTCGAGCGGATCGCCAGCGGGCCGAACATCGCCCGCCGGGCGTTGGAGAACGGCTGGCTGCCCGGGCCGGACGGCGACGTCTCGGCCGCGGCCGTGGCCGCCGCCGCGCGCACGGGGGACCGGATCGCCCTGGCCTCGTACGGTCGGGCCGCGCAGGCGCTGGCGGCGGGGATCGCCGCCACCGCGGTGCTCGTCGAGATCGACATCGCGGTGATCGGCGGGGGAGTGGCCGGAGCGGGCGACATCCTCCTCGCTCCCCTGCGCCGGGCCCTCGACTGGTACGCCACGCTCTCCTTCGTGCGGCGGCTCACGGTGGCTCCCGCGCTGATGGGCGCCGACGCGGGACTCGTCGGGGCCGCGGCCGTCGCGGCCCGGCGGGTCTGAGGCGTGTTCCGAACGTCCCGTCCGACCCGCGACGCCTGGCACGGTGCCTAGTGCCGCTCCCGGCAAGGTTTGCCCCGTCGCGGGCCACGGCCCCCCGTGCACCATCGCGTGGCAGACCTCGACCCCGGTGGGCCAGCCGCCCCACAGGATGCGGCCCGCTCGCTCCTCCAGCACGGGCAGCAGTCGCAGGACCGTGGCCAAGTCGGCGTCAGTTCCCTGCAGGGTGGCTGTCAGCTGCCCCTCCAGAGTCTCCAGTAGCGAGAGGAGTTCTTCCGTCCCGGACCAGCGCACGATGAGCCCCGCGGCGCCGAAGACCTCGCCGGTGAGATCCTTGTGCGCGGTGTACGTGGCCGCGTCGCATTCGAGGACCACAGGGGCGGGCGCGTACGGGCCGTCCCCGGCTGTGCCCCGGGCCACCTCCCGCACCCCTTCGACGGCCGCCCACCGCTGCACCCCCTCTGTGTACGCCCGGGTGATTCCCGGGGTGAGCATGACCTGGCCCTCCGTACTCGCCACGGCCTGAGTCACGGCGGCGAGGAAGGCGTCGCCCGTCGGCCCGGCAGGCAGCAGCAGGAGGCCGGGGTTCGTGCAGAACTGCCCCGCGCCGCTGGTCAGCGACGCCACGTATCCCTCGGCCACCGGTCCCGGCTCGGCGAGGGCCCCGTCGAGCACGATCACGGGATTGACCGCGGACATCTCGGCGTGGACCGGGACGGGCACCGGGCGGGACTGCGCGGCGGCGACCAGCGCCAGCCCGCCGGCCCGGGAGCCGGTGAAGCCCACGGCAGCGATCCGTGGATCACCGACCAGGGCGAGACCGACCTCGTTGCCCCGGCCCACCAGTAGCGAGAACACACCGGCCGGCACACCTGTGCGCGCGGCGGCCGTCGTGACGGCGCGGGCCACCGCCTCGCTGGTGCCCGGGTGGGACGGGTGTGCCTTGGCCACCACGGGGCAGCCGGCGGCCAGCGCGGACACGGTGTCTCCGCCCGCGACCGAGAACGCCAGCGGGAAGTTGCTCGCGCCGAATACCGCCACCGGACCGACGGGAATCCGGCGCAGCCGTACATCCGTCCGGGAGGCCCCGGAGTCGATCCTGGCACCGAGCGCGGTTCCACTTCTGACCAGATCGGCGAACAGGCGCAGTTGCCCGCAGGTCCGCCCCCGTTCACCGGCCAGCCGGACCGAAGAGAGCCCGGTCTCGTGGGCTGCAAGTTCCAGAAGTGCGTCGCCGAGCGCTTCGATCTCCTCCGCGCAGGCGTCGAGGAAGCCCGCCCGGCGCTCTGCCGGCAGGGCGCGGAAGGCGCGGGCGTCAGCCTCGGCGAGCCGGGCTGCCTCGGCGATCTGCTCGGCCGACGCGTCCCGGAGCGGAGGGCCGATCGGCTCGCCGGTCGCGGCGGCGATCGCGTGCCAGGCGGCCCCCGTACCGGGGGCGTCACGGCCGGCCAGGATCGAGTGTCCGGTCAGGTTCACAACGATTCATCTCCCTGTGCGCACGGTGTGCAGCGCGCCGTCGTCGGGCGCCGGGTGAAGATCACCCGGTCGGCGGCGTTGTCTTCGGATCACTCCGATGTATAGCCTAGTTGTGGCATGTGACATTGCACAGAGGGGGTGGCTATGAAAGTCGTTGTCGTGGGCGCGGGCATCGTGGGCGCTGCGTGCGCGTTCCACGCCGCCGCGGCGGGCCTCGGCGTCACGGTTCTCGACCGGGGGCCCGTCGGCGCCGGCACGACCAGTCGGGGGGAGGGCAACATACTCCTCTCCGACAAGGAACCGGGACCCGAAATGGAACTGGCCCGGCTCAGCCGCGATCTGTGGGACGAGGCCGGCGAGGAACTCGGCCCGGAGACCGTCGAACTGGAAGCCAAGGGCGGCCTGGTCGTCGCGAGCACACCCGAGGCCCTCACCGCCCTGCACGCGTTCGCCGCGAACCAGGCGGCAGTTGGCGTTTGCACCGAACCCGTCGAACGCGTCCGCGATCTCGAACCGCATATCGCGCCCGGACTTCCCGGCGGCGTCCACTACCCGCAGGACGCCCAGGTACAGCCCGTCCTCGCGGCAGCCGGACTGCTGCGCGCCGCAGTCCGGCGCGGCGCACGGGTGCACACCGGCGAAGCCATCGCCGCAATCACCGGACCCGATGGCCGGATCGCCGGAGTCCGCACCGCTGACGGCACCGTGCTGACCGCCGACGCCGTGGTGAACGCTGCGGGGACCTGGGGTGGCGAAGTCGGCCGCCGACTCGGCGCCCCCGTCGAGATCCTGCCGCGCCGGGGCTTCGTCCTCGTCACCGAGCCGCTGCCGCCCATGATCCGGCACAAGGTCTACTCCGCCGACTACGTCGCCAACGTCGCCTCCTGCGACGCGGGGCTGGAGACCTCGTGCGTCGTCGAGGGCACCCGGGCGGGAACCATTCTGATCGGCGCCAGCCGCGAGCGCGTCGGTTTCGACACCGCCATGAACCCGGCCGTGGTCGCCGCCCTCGCCGCCCAGGCGTGCAGTCTGTTCCCGTTCCTGCGCGCCGCCCATCTGATCCGCGCCTACCGGGGCTTCCGGCCGTACTGCCCGGACCACCTGCCGGTCATCGGTCCGGACCTCCGAGTGCCCGGCGTCGTCCACGCGTGCGGCCACGAGGGCGCAGGTGTCGGTCTCGCTCCGGGAACCGGCGCTCTGGTCACCGCTCACCTGCTTGGCCGCCCCTGGCGGGGCGCCGATCCGGCCGCCCACACCGGTCTCCTGCCCGACCGATTCCTCACCACCGGAGGTATGCCGAAGTGAGCGAGTTCACCGTGGACGGCGAACCGCTGCCGTTCGTACCAGGACAGACCCTGGCCGCCGCACTCGTCGCCTCGGGCCGGGTCGCCTGGAGGGCCACCCGGCTCGGACAGCGGCCCCGCGGGGTCTTCTGCGGGATCGGTGTCTGTTTCGACTGTCTGGTGACCATCGACGGAACGGGCGGGCAACGCGCCTGCCTCGTGCAGGCCCGCACGGGCATGGCCGTCACGACCGGGGAGGGCGACGATGAGTGAATCCGGCGACCTCGTGGTGGTGGGCGCCGGCCCGGCCGGCATGGCGGCTGCCGCCACCGCCCTGGACGGCGGATTGCGTGTCCTTCTCGTCGACTCGGGCGCCGCCCTGGGCGGCCAGTTCTGGCGCCACCCCCCGCAACACGCGCGCCACGCCATCCCGACCGCGGATCTGCACCACGCACTTCCCACGTACCGGGCGCTGTGCGCGACACTGTCCGCCCACGCGCGCACCGGTCGGCTCACGCTGCTGTTGAACCACCACGTGTGGACCACGGCCCGCGAGGGCGACGGGTTCGCCGTCCACGCCATGGACCGGAGCCGGGCGCCCGAGGAGACCGCCGTAGTGCTGCGCGCACCAGCACTGCTGGTGGCGACCGGCGCCTACGACCGCCAACTTCCCTTCCCCGGCTGGGACCTGCCCGGCGTGCTCACCATCGGGGGTCTCCAGTCGCTGCTCAAGGGCGGGGGAGTTGCCGCCGGCCGCCGGGTGGTGCTCGGCGGTACGGGACCCTTCCTGCTGCCGGTCGCCGCGGCCCTTGCCGCACGCGGGGCCGAGGTCGCCGCCGTGTGCGAGGCGGCTGCGCCCTCGGCCTGGCTGCGACACCCCGTACCGCTGTTGCGCAACCCCGCCAAGTGGGTTGAGGCCGCGCGGTACGCGGGCACGCTCGCCCGGCACCGCGTCCCGGTCCGTACCCGCACCGCGATCGTCGGCGCCGAAGGAGACGGGAGGGTCGCCATGGTGCGCGTCGCCTCCCTGGATGCCGAGGGCAGCCCGCTCCCGGGTACGGAGCGCCGGATCGAGGCCGACACCGTGGGCGTCGGCTGGGGCTTCGCGCCCCAGCTCGACCTCCTCATCCCCCTCGGCTGCGACCTCGCCGACGCGGGCGACGGCACCATGGCCGCCGCCGTCGACGACGGACAGCGCACCGGAGTGCCCGGGCTCTACGCGGCGGGCGAGACCTGCGGCGTGGGCGGGGCCGTGCTCGCGGTGAGCGAGGGCGCGATCGCCGCCGTGTCGGTGCTCACCGACCTCCGGGCGCCCGGCCTGCCGAACGTCCGGCGCCTGGCCGCGAAACGTGCCGCGGTGGCCAGGCACCGTGCCTTCGCCCGTGCGATGGCACAGGCGCACCCCCTGCCACCGGCCTGGTCCCCGTGGCTGACCGACGACACGCTGGTCTGCCGGTGCGAAGAGGTCACCGCAGGGGCGGTCCGGGCCGCCTGCGCCGACGGATCGGCATCCGACCACCGGCAAGTCAAACAGTTGACCAGGGCCGGCATGGGGTGGTGCCAGGGCCGGATGTGCGGGCCCGCCGTGCACTGTCTCGTGGCCCGCGATCAGCCGTACGCGCCCGCGGAGCGGCTGATCGCGACCCCCGTCACCCTCGGTGGGCTCGCCGGTCTGGACGAGTCCACCACCGATCACACCTGAGGAGCTCAAATGACCCAGAGCCGCATGCCCTGGCACGGCGTCATCGTCGCGACCAGCCTCCCGTTCGACGACGACCTTGCCGTCGACCACGGTGCCTACGGGGACAACGTCGCCTGGCTCGCCGAACAGGGCCTGCACGGCGTTGCCCCGAACGGCTCGCTGGGCGAGTACCAGACCCTGACCTACGAGGAACGCGACCGCGTCGTGGAGACCGCCGTCGCGAACGCTCCCGAGGGCTTCACCGTCATGCCGGGCGTGGGAGCCTACGGCGCGGTCGAGGCGAAGCGGCACGCGCAGTTCGCCAAGGACGCCGGCTGCCAGGCCGTCATGTGCCTGCCGCCCAACGCCTACCGAGCTGACGACCGCGCCGTTCTCGAGCACTACCAGATGGTGGCCTCGGCCGGACTTCCCGTCACCGCCTACAACAATCCCATCGACACCAAGGTCGACCTGCGCCCGGAGCTGCTGGCCAAGCTGCATGCCGAGGGTTTCATCGTGGGTGTGAAGGAGTTCTCCGGCGACGTCCGGCGGTGCTATGCCATCAGTGAGCTCGCCCCCGGGCTCGACCTCCTGATCGGCACCGACGACACCCTCGTGGAGGTCGGTCTCGCCGGCGCCAAGGGCTGGGTCGCGGGCTACCCCCAGATCTTCCCGCGCGCCTGCCTCGCCCTCTACAACGCCTCGCTGGCAGGCGACCTCGACACCGCGCTCCCCCTCTACCGCCAGCTTCACTCCGTGCTGCGCTGGGACAGCAACACCGAGTTCGTACAGGCCATCAAGCTCGGCCAGGACATGATCGGCCGGACCGGAGGCTCCTGCCGTCCGCCCCGGCAGGCGCTGAACCCGGAGACCGAAGCCCTCGTACGTGCCGCCACCCAGGCCCTCATCGACGCCGGGGTGAACTGACATGCGTTCGGTCGCCTGCTACCACGCCGTCGACTCGCACACCGAGGGCATGCCGACCCGGGTCATCACGGGCGGGGTCGGCGTCCTGCCGGGCGAGACGATGGCCGAGCGGCGGCAGCTGTTCGTCGAGCAACGCGACCGGCTGCGCACCCTGCTCATGTGCGAGCCGCGCGGGCACGCAGCCATGTCCGGGGCGATACTCCAGCCCCCGACCCGGCCCGACGCCGACTTCGGCGTCCTGTACATCGAGGTCTCCGGCTGCCTGCCCATGTGCGGGCACGGCACGATCGGCGTGGCGACGGTTCTCGTGGAGACGGGCATGGTCGAGGCGGTCGAGCCAGAGACCCTCATCCGCCTGGACACGCCCGCCGGACTGGTCACGGCACGGGTCGCTGTGCGGGGCGGTCGCGCCGAGTCGGTCACCCTGGAGAACGTCGCGTCCTACAGTCACGGGCTGGACCAGGTCGTCGAGGTCGAGGGCTTCGGCCCGGTCCGCTACGACATCGCCTACGGCGGCAACTTCTACGCCATCGTGCGCACCGAGGGCCTCGGCATCCCCTTCGACCGGGAGGAGAAGCATCGGCTGCTCGACGCGGGCCTGGCCGTCATGGAGGCGATCAACACGCAGAACCCGGTGGCGCATCCGGAGGATCCCTCCATAGACGTTTGTCACCACGTCTATCTGGAGGCGCCCGGCTCGACCGCCGAGCACTCGCGGCACGCCATGGCAATCCACCCCGGGTGGTTCGACCGCTCGCCCTGCGGGACGGGAACCAGCGCCCGGATGGCCCAACTGCACGCGCGGGGGCTACTGCCGACCGGGCGGGACTTCGTCAACGAGTCCCTCATCGGCTCCCGCTTCACCGGCCGGATCCTGGCAGAAACCACGGTCGGCGGCCGGCCCGCCGTACTGCCCTCCGTCACCGGCCGCGCCTGGATCACCGGGACCGCGCAGTACCTGCTCGATCCCACGGACCCCTACCCGGCGGGGTTCACTGTGTGAACCGTTTGAGCGGTCGCGCGATGGGCCGGCCGCCCGTGCGGCGTCCGGCCCATCGCGCCCACCTGTCCGGACGCCGCCTGGCGGACCGGCCCACAGCATGTCGAGATATCAGGGAGCGTGATGCAGGTGACACGGGAAAGACCGAAGGCGGCTGACACTTCGGAAGGGCATGGGAAGGCGGAGAGGCCGAAGACGGCGGTGGCGCGCGGGCCGCTGGGCACCGCGCCGATCGAGACGGTGGACTGGCACACCGGGGGCGAACCGTTCCGGATCGTGCCGCAGGCCCCGCCGGCCGTGACCGGGGCCGGGCTCACCGTCGCCGAGCGGCGCACGACCGCCATGGCCAGCGACGAGGTCCAGTGGACGCGGGCCCTGCTGTGCAGCGAACCGCGCGGTCACGCCGACATGTACGGGTCCTTCCTGGTGCCGCCGGACGACGCCGGCGCCCACCTCGGCGCCCTCTTCTGGCACAAGGACGGCTTCTCCACAGCCTGCGGCCACGGCACGATCGCCCTCGGCGCCTGGGCGGTCGCCTCGGGCCTGGTCCCGGCGCCCGCCGACGGAACGACGGACGTCGTGATCGACGTACCCTCCGGCCGTGTCACGGCGAGCGTGCGCACCGTCGGCGGCCGGGTCGCGGACGTGACATTCATCAACGTCCCCGGCTACGTCCACGCGCGCGGCGTCAAGGTGGCAACCTCGCGCGGAACCGTCGCCGTCGACATCGCCTTCGGCGGCGCCATGTACGCCGTGCTTCCGGTGGAGCAGTTCGGGCTGCGGGTCCGGCCGGAAGACATCCCCCAGCTCATCGCGGCGGGCCGCGAGATCCGCGACGCGCTCAACGCCGCCGACGCCGCCGAACACCCACAGGATCCCCGGCTGTCCGGCGTCTACGGGACGGTGTTCACCGAAGAGGCCGCCGCACCGGCCCGACGGCCCGACGGCACCCATCTGCTGCACCACCGCAACGTCACAGTATTCGCGGACGGTGAGGTCGACCGCTCCCCGTGCGGCTCGGGCACCGCCGCACGGGTCGCGCTGCTCGCCGACGCCAGACAACTGCACCCGGGTGACGAACTGCGGCACGAGTCAGTAGCGGGCTCCGTCTTCCGCGCCCGGATCGCCCACCTGACCACCGCCCACGGCCTCCCCGCGGTCGTCCCGGCCATAACGGGCACGGCGTACGCCACCGGGACCTGCCGCTTCACCGTCGACCCCGACGACACCCTCCTGCCGGGCTTCGTGCTGCGATGACGACAATGCTCGACGAGAAGGACGTGTTCGCGCTCGGCCCGGCCGGCGCCGTCGCCGCAGTCCGGGAAGCGCTGGCCAGGGGGCTCGACCCGGACGGCGACGTGCCGCGCGCGATCATTCCGCTGGCCCACGGTCAGGGACTGCTCATGCCCTCGGAATCCGGTGGCTGGTTCGGTGTGAAGATCGCCACCGTCGCGCCCGGCAACGCCGCGCGCGGGCTGCGGCGGATCAACGCCACCTATCTGCTCCACGACAGCGCGACCCTGACCCCGGTGGCGCTCCTGGACGGGGTGGCGCTGACGACCCTGCGGACCCCCGCCGTCTCGGTCGCGGCCTGCCTGGACCGGCTGCGCGGGCTCGCAGACGCCGGCGGAGGACTGCGTCTGGTGGTCTTCGGTGCGGGCCCCCAGGGGGAGGGGCACGTCGCCACTGTCCGGGCCCACGTTCCGGTGGCCGACGTCACGGCCGTCACCCGGCGCGGGGGCCCCGTCCCTGAATGGGCGGACCGGCATACGTCGGCGGACGGTGCGGAAACGGCGGCTCTGGTACGTCGCGCGGATGTCGTCGTCACTGCGACGTCCGCCCGTGAACCGGTGGTCGACGGGCGTCTGGTGCGCGACGGCGCGGTGGTGCTGGCGGTCGGCTCGCACGAACCGACCGCGCGGGAAATCGACAGCACGCTGATGGGTCGCGCCACGGTCCTCGTGGAGAGCCGGGAGACCGCCCTCCGCGAGGCGGGCGACGTCGTGATGGCGATTGGCGAAGGCTCGCTTGCGCCGGATTCCCTGGTGACCATGGCGGACCTGATCGGCTCGCGGGCCGTCGCCCCGGCCGACCGCCCGCTGGTCGTGAAGACATGCGGGATGGCCTGGCAGGACCTGGTGGTCGCCGTCGCGGCCTACCGGCGGAAGGGGGGAACTCCCAGGGAGCGGACCTGACCCCTCCGGCCCATCGGTGCCGGGGCAGTACCCCCGGTCGTGCCGGATGAGCATCGGCGTCAGCGGGAGCCGAGCGTGCGGGCCGGGCGCTCGGCTTCCCGCTTCCGCGCCGCCCACAGGGTCCGCACATGCGCGAGATGGTGGCGCATGTGCTCCTCGGCGCCCTCCGCATCCCCGGCGATCATGATGTCCAGAAGTGCTGTGTGCTCCCGCGCCGACCCCACCAGCGCCCCTTCCTGGGACAGGTCGGCGAGCCCGTAGAGCCGAGAGAGCTTGCGCAGGTCGGCCACCGTCTCGAGGAGGCGAGCGTTCCCCGCGAGGGCGAGCAGGCCGAGATGGAATCTGCGGTCCGACTCCAGGTAGGCGATCAGGTCGCCCCGGTCCGCGGCGGCCACGATCTCCTCGGCCATCGGCCTCAGCGCCTCCAGCTGCTCGCGTGAGGCGGACCGAGTCACGCGGCCGATGGTGGGGATCTCGATGAGTGAGCGGATCTCGGTGTACTCGTCCAAATCGCGGTCGGAGAGTTCGGTGACGCGGAACCCCTTGTTGCGCACCGCCTCGACCAGGCCCTCGCGGTGGCGCCGGGCCCGGCCGGGCCACGTCGCTGCCCGACAGCAGGTCAGCTGTCCAGGAGCCGGGCCATCCGTCCTCGACACCATCGGACGTGCGGAGCGGCGCGGCGGAGGGGAGTTCCGCGCCGTTCAGCAGGGGCCGAACGCAAAGATGTCGGACGGTAATCCGGTCCAGGATCTTCCTGTGCGGTGCGACATGTGCCATTTTACATGTCACACACCAATAGCCGCTTGTTCAACATGCGGCCACGACGGCCCCGGAGGCCCCAACAGATGCGCCCCTCCCGGATATCAACGGCCAACGCGCGCAGGCTCCCTGCGCTCGGCGCCGCATTCTTCGTCGCGTTCGGCCTGCTCACGCCGCAGAGCCAGGCCACCCCCGTCGGCGCCGTGCCCCAGGCCGGCGCCAACGCTGCCGGCCCCGCGGCCTCGGCGCCGCGGTCGATCCCGGTCCCCAAATCGCCCGACGCCACGACCAACGGCTCCGGCTTCAAGATCTCCTCACAGGACTCCCTCGAAGAGTCCGCCCCGGCCGCCGCCCCGACCACCGAGCCTGCCAAGGCCGGCAAGCAGTTCTCGGCCGCCGCCGGCGGGAACGAATGCGGCGACCTCTCCGGAGTGATCAACGCCACGGGCAGCGCGCTGATCCAGCAGCTCAAGGCCCTCCCCAAGGTCACCTGCACCTACTCGCTGTTCAACCTCACCGGAACCGACGCCGGCAAGACGTTCCGCGAGCCCCAGATGGTGACCGTCGCCAACGCGCTCCGCGACGCCTCCGCCACTTACCCGGGCGACAACAGCACCTCCGTGGGCCAGCTGGTGATGTTCCTGCGCGCCGGCTACTACGTGCAGGACAACCACCAGGACGTCGTCGGTGACTACGGCACGGCGCTGCAGGCCTCGGCCCGCGGCGCGCTGGACGCCTTCTTCGCCGCCCCGCACAGCAAGGACATCACCGACGCCAACGGCGACACCCTCAACGAGGTCGTCACGCTCATCGACAGCACCCACGAGGCCGGTCGGTACGCCGGCGTCGTCAAGTGGATGCTCGCCAACTACGACGCCACCTGGCCGAGCCGGATGACCCTCTCCCTCGAGAACGCCGAGCGCGTCATCGAGAACGGCTTCGATGCCAAGAACGACGGCCGGGGCTGGCGGGCCGCGCTCAAGGCCGACCCCGCGATCCTCAACACCTGGGCCGACTTCATCACCCGCAACGAGACGCAGCTGAACCGCTTGGACGTCATCAGCAACGTCGGCCGCTTCCTCGGTTACGCCCTTGATGTCCCCGAGCTCAAGGACCGGGTCCGGCCACTGCTGAAGGACCTGATCAACCGCTACCCGAACGTCGGCCCCACCGCCCCGATCACCATGAACCTGGGCTGGGCCACACGTCAGTACGACAAGGGCAACTGCGAGGCCTACGGCATCTGCGACCTGGGCAGCCGCGTACTCCCGGTGGTCCTGCCGATCCAGCACACCTGCACCCCGGGCCTGAAGATCCGCGCCCAGGACATGTCCCCCGGACAGCTTGCCACCACCTGCACCAGCCTGATCAACCAGGACGCCTACTTCCACCGCGTGATCGGCGACAAGGGCGCGATCCCCGGTGACGTGAACACAAACCTGGAGGTTGTCGCCTTCGACGACTACACCCAGTACTCGCTGTACGCCTGGGCCATCTACGACATCGACGTCGACAACGGCGGCATGTACGAGGAGGGCGACCCGTCCAAGCCGGGCAACCAGGCCCGCTTCATCGCACACGAGGCGTCCTGGCTGCGCCCCAAGTTCGAGATCTGGAACCTCAACCACGAGTACACCCACTACCTCGACGGCCGCTACAACATGTACGGCGACTTCGACGCCAGCCAGACCACGCCCACCATCTGGTGGGTCGAGGGCATCGCCGAGAACATCTCGTACGGCTACCGCCAGGAGCGCAACGCCAACGCGATCGCCGCAGCCGGCAAGAACACGTACAAGCTCAGCGAGTTGTTCGACACCGTCTACGGCCAGGACGACGACCCCGACGTCAACTCGGCCCGGGTCTACCAGTGGGGCTTCCTGGCGGTCCGCTACATGCTGCAGGCGCACCCCGCGGACATCGAGACCGTGCTCGGCAAGTACCGCACCGGTGACTGGAACGGTGCCCGCACCTTCCTGAAGCAGACCATCGGCACCAGCTACGACGCCGACTTCGCCACCTGGCTGACGACCACCTGCGCGACCGACGACTGCGGCCCCCTGCCGGAGGCCCAGGCCACCCCGCTCTGCACCAACGCAGACACGCGCCAGTTCGACAAGAACTGCCGCCGGGACAACCTCGCGGCCACCACCGGCGACCACAGCAACCACTTCCTGTACTTGCCGACCGGCGTCAAGCAACTGACCATCACCAGCACCGGCGGCACCGGCAACGCCGACCTGTACTACAACGGCACCAGCTGGGCCACCACCACCTCGTACCAGGCGAAGTCCACCAACGCCGGCAACAACGAGACGCTGACCATCGACAACCCGCCGTCCGGCTGGGTCTACTTCAGCCTCGACGCCGGACAACAGGACTTCAGTGGCGTGAGCGTCACCACGCAGTACCAGTAGGCCGCTCCGCCGGAACCCACCGAGGTCCGCCGAGCAGGGAGGGCCCCGCCAGTGTGACGCTGTCGGGAAACGGGGCTCGGGCCGCCGGCTTGCGTGTCCAGGGGAGAGAGCTCCAAGAGCAGGCATGGCCATCCAAGTCCGGGCCGGATGCTCCTGGTGACACCCCCTGCCACGATCCTGCATTGCGGCCGTTGTCGCTTTGCGGCGGCGCTTTTGCTGGGTTTGGGCCGGACGGAAGCTGTCGGTGCCGGTCTCGATGATGTGCGCGTTGAAGGTGCCGACCTCCTGCTCCGGATGCCTCAGCACCGGGTCGGCGGGCAGCGCGACTATGGGGCCTGTTTCGGAAGCCGGGGAGCCCTGCCAGCCTGCCCGCCCCGGCGGGTGGGGCCGCTGGAGGGCGGAGTTCGTGTCCGGGCGGGCGGCTGCTCGTTGGCCGTTTGGGGTTGAGAGCGAGGAGGCAGCCGATGGGACGGACCAAGAAGAAGCGCGCTGAGCGTGACGCGCGCCGCAGCCCGGGGTCCGGCCGGTGACGACCCCGCCGTTGCCCGCGCTGCCCTCATAGCTGACGAACTGCTCTGGGGCCAATACGCGGCTCTGTTGCCCGAGCGAACAAACGTGAGGGCCCGCCAGTAAGCCGACACTGTTGGTTCATTCGGCCCCTTCTTGTGCCCCGCCGAGCATCAGCTCGGCGGGGCACAATGCTGCGAAGTGGCTGGTGCAGGTGCGGGCTCGGGGTCCACCGGTCAGGCCGACGTCCTCGTCGAGGACAGCCCGGTACGGCGGGCCAGCTCGACCCGACTGAGCGGACTCTCGGCCAACAGCAGGCTCAGGATGGCAGTTTCGGCCGGTGCGGTGACCAACGGCCCCGATTCCTTTGGAAACACGTCGGCAACGTACCGGCAAATAAATAAGTTCGTCCAGTATTGATTTTCGCGGACCGGCGCCCCTACCCTCGGGTCACTTTCGCGTCTCTCCGGACGCTTTGACCACGGCCGCCCACCCGCTGCGCGCCGATCCTCACGTTCGCCCGACACCTTCCTGGGATCACTCGTGCCTCGAACGTCTTCGACCGCCTCGCGTACACCGTACGCATCGGCGCCGACGGCAGCCCCGGCACCTGTACTGGGGCCTGCCCTCAACGCCGCAGAACTCGAAGGGCTGCCTGACGCGGCCTCACCTGCAGCAAGCAGCTTCGAGGCCGACGCCGCCCCAGACGAACTCGCGCCGTAGACCGGAGCCCGCTTCGGGCCGACGGGCTTCCAGGTCCGATTCGCCGACGACACGCGGGGCGCCCAGTGGCACTTCACCGGCCACCACATCGAAGGCGGACAGCTGCGCCTTCGCCTGGCCGACCGCCACTACCCGCTGACCGCCGAGCTCTGCTACCGGGTCCGCCCCGACAGCGACGTCATCGAACGCTGGACGGGGTACTGTCACGTTGACTGACCGGCCTGGGATGATCTTCGGGTCGGTCGTGCTGGGAAGGGTCGTCCGTGGACAGCGCGCCGCCGTCGTACACGCACTCACTCGCGTCATGTGTCTGGCGACCGAATGACGGGAGGAGAGGCGTCAAGGGCAGCGGGCGAGGCTTTCATGAAATCGAGTCTCCATTTGAAGCGGGGCGATTCACCGAGACTCAAGGGCGGGAGTCCGTTCATGCCTCAGCGCGCGGACGGCGAGCGCTGCTCTACGGGTTGGTTGTCACCTCGAAGCCCGAGCCGTAGACGTTGGCGGGGTCGGCGGAGTCACGGGCGCGCAGGTCAGCGAGGATGTTGGCCGAGCTGGTGTACACGTAGGGAGGAATACCGAGGATGATGCCCTTGGTTATGCCTGCCCAGGGGCCCTCCGCCTGGAAGCCGTTGGTCTCGGAGGGGTACGGCGTACCGGGTACGTGCCAGATGGCCGGGCCACCTGAGTCGCCGCCCTTGTGCTTGGCGTGTGACTGGTAGACGCCGCTGCTGTTGTTGGTGATCCGCCCGTACCAGACTCCCAGTTGTCCGGACACCACGAGTTCGTTGTTGTTGAACAGAGCGGCGCCGAGGAGACGCTCGTCGTCGCGGGCAGGCGTCAGGGCGTTCGGGCTGGCCTCGCCGCCGGGGACCTCCAGTTCGTCGGTCTGCTTCAGATACGGCCCCTGCGACGAGAGTGCGACCCCGTCGACCAATTCGATGATCATGTAGTCCTTGGTCAGGTGCCCGGTCATCGAACCCTCGGGGTCTTTGAAGTACCGCACGTACCCGATCGGGCCGGCGGCGGTGTCCTGCCGGTGGTAGACGGGGGCGATGTCCTCGTGGATCTCGCGGTCCGCGTAGCGCGGGTCGTTGAGGCAGTGGCCTGCGGAGATGGCGATCTTCCGGCCGTAGTCGTCCTGGCCGACCGCGCCCAGCGTGCAGAAGGCGTCTGGCGTGGCGGGGTTGAAGGCGATTTGCATCCCGTTGTATACACGCTTGCCGGAGACGCGGTCCTCCGGCGTGGTATCGGCGGCGGAGGCGGCAGAGGTCGTGCCGGTGGCGAGTGTCCCGGCGAGTGCCAGGGTCACGGTGAGTGTGCTGAGTCGTCTGAACATGGGTGCTTCCTGTCCGTCGGGGTGACTGTTCAAGGGCTACTGCACCGTGCGAAGCCGGCCGGTGAGGCCGTCCAGGCGGAGGCAGAACGTGTCAGGGGCTGTGTCCTGTGCCGGTTCCGGGGCCCGGGGCCAGCGCGCCTCGGTCCACCGGCGCAGCAGTAGAACGATGACAGCCGCACAGCACCGCTACACCGATCCCCAGCGCTACCAGCCCCTCCCACCGCCGAAGAACGAACAGCCCTCAGGCCCCCTGACCAGGTTGCGGCCGCACGCGTTTCAAAGACGTCCGTATCCGCAAGGTTGGCCGCATACCTCCGGCAGATCGGCCGGACAAGGCCTCTTGCTACCGAGGCGCCCGCACCTCTACGCAGCAAGACGTGGGTGTCCATCACCTCGAAGTGTGGAGATGCGGTCATCGATGAAGACATGGGGCTCACTCAGGAGAAGATCGAGAGTGATCCGGTGCTCTCTTCCCTGCTGCCGGGCTGGAAGGCAACACCAAGAGCTGAGCGCGAGCACCGAACTGAACGTGCCGAACCCTTGAGCTTGACTCTGTCGGTGATCGTGGAGATCGTCGTCTTGGACACCTCGGCGCTGTAGACCTCTTTGAGGTGGGCCGAGATCTCCCCGTGCGTGAGGCCGCAAGCAGACAGCGAGAGCACCATCTCGTCGACGCCGTTCAGCCGACGCTGCCGATTCTTGACGATCTGCGGTTCGAACGAGCCTGCCCGATCCCGCGGCACCTCGATCTCGACCGGCCCGACATCGGTGATCACGGTCTTGGCTCGGGCTCGGGTGCCGTTGCGGACGTTGCCGCTCTCGGCCCGCTCGTGCTTCTCGTGCCCGAGATGGTCAGTGATCTCGCGTTCGAGGGCGGACTCGAGGATCCTCTTCGTCAGCTGCTGCAGCAGCAGCCCTCCCTCGCCGGTCAGCTGGATGCCGTCGGCCTTCGCCCGGTCCACCAGCTGACTGATCAACTGGTCGTCCAACGCATCCGGCGCCCTGGCAGGAGCCACTTCCTCCACGGCATCAGCCGAGACGATCACGTCTGTCATCAGGTGTCACTTCCTGTTCGGAGATCCACCGTTGACCGTCCAGACCCCGCCCGGGCCACAGGACCAGTGCCGCTACGTCGCCCCGGCCAAGGACCGGGCAATGCGGAACTGCTGCTCGGCCTTGTCCGGGTGGCCCGCAGCCGCGTAGGTGTGTCCGAGCCGGCGGCGGACCTCCATCTCCAGCGGCCTGCTGGTGTGCTCGGTGAGCGTGGCCAGGGCCTCTCGCTGGAGAGCGATGGCCAACGGCAGGTCTCCGCGGCCGTGTTCCGCGGCTCCGAGCAGGGACAGGCTCGTCGCGCGCAATTGCAGGTCACCGACCTCCTGGGCCAGTCCCGCCGCGCGCTGCGCCAGGTCTTTGGCCTTGACGTGCCGGCCGAGTGCCAGGTGGGCCTCGGCCGACGGCGCCCCGTGCATCGCTGTGAGCGCCTGATGGTGCGGGCCGTCCGGGTTATCGGTCGGTCACATGTGTCTCTGCTCCGGTGCGCGGCCTGAACAGGGCAGCGCAAGTTGACTGCGAACTCCCGCTGAATGGAAGGCAGTTGGCGGTTTTTGATGGCTGCTCGGAAAGTCTCAAATCGAATGAGAGGGGCTTGCTCCGCCGCATTGAATCATTGGTGACTGTATGTAGCAATATTTGCGCAGGCTGCTACCTGGGCCATGGGGGGAGATCAGGGTGGACAAGGACACCGAATACGTTATTTCGTCGGCGTCGGACCTGGGCAGGGGCGGCCCGTCTGGCGCCGCCCCACCTGCCGGGCCGCTCGGCGAAGGGAGTTCGCCACCATCAGGCCCGGACGGAGCGGCGACCGGCTCCGGGACGTCAAGGCGTGGCGGACTGCTTCGCTCGCTGCGGGTGAGACGTCCGCGTCCGGCCTCCAACGTGGTCGCGTCGCCGCGGCAACCGGCTTTGCAGCCTGTTCCTTCGCCGAGTGGGCGCGGCGTCGCTCGGCTGCTGCGTCACTGGCAGCTGCTCGCAGCTGCGGTGGTGCCCTGTCTCATCCTGGCCGGCATCGGGTGGTGGTTCTGGCCGCAGCAGCCTACGAGCGGTCCACCGCACATCGCTGCAGGCACGGTCCAAGCGGACCTTCTCGGCCCTGACAGTGTCAGCCGTGTGGCCGGGACGACGGTGGTCGCCGGCGCCCAGTCGAACCGTCCTCACGACCCGCTGACCGTGTCGCCGTCGGCCTGCGCCGTCGCGGCGGAGTCGCGTGTCCGTGACGATGTCCGACCAGGTCACAGCTCGGATCGCGGGCCGCACCTGAGGCGCCAAGGGGCGGACTCCGGTCGTCCGCCGCACGGAAACCGAAGGTAGGAGCCGTGTCTTCGGCCTGACCAGCATCCGCATCCCGGGCAGGCCGACTGACTGGAAGTCGTACGTGCCTCGATCCGTACGACCGTGTCGGTCACCTCGACCGACTCCACGGACACACCGTCGATCGAGGAGAACAGCAATTCATGCAGCTGCGGCAGCACTTCGTTCACGGCGAAGGACTGTCGACCACACCGCATTCCAGTCGGGCGATTCTCGGGCGGCCTCAACACACATGACACAAAGATCAACAGTCACCCTGACAGGAAACATCCCGTAACACCTGCTTCTGGCGGAGCCTGTCGTACAGGCTTCCTCGTGTCGGCGGCCGACGAAGTGGTCGCGGGAAAGACGAGCTGAACCGGCAGGGTCATGCGGTGGCCCGCTGTACTGTTGAGCGCCTGATGCGCGAGCTCGGTATCCAGGGAGCGGTGCGCGGCAAACGTGTCATCACCACGATCCCCGGCGGACAGGCCGAGCGGGCCCCCGATCTGGTCGACCGCGACTTCGCCGCCGCCCCGGACCGGTGCCGGGTGGCGGACTTCACCCACGTGAAGACCTGGTCCGCGACCGTGTATGTCGCGTTCGTCGTGGACACCTTCTCCCGGCGCATCGTCGGCTGGTCCGCGGCCACGGTGAAGGAGACCGTCTTCGTCCTGGACGCCATGGAGATGCCCATCTGGCAACGCGACTGCGATCAACAGCCGGTTCAGCCAGGAGAGTTGAACCATCACTCGGACACCGGGTCGCACATCGTTCAAGCTCGCCGAGCACCTGGACGCTGCCAGCATTGCGGCGAGCATCGGATCCGTCGGTGACGCGTACGACAACGCCCTGATGGAGTCCGCGATCGGCCTGTTCAAAACCGAGTTGATCAAGCCACAACGGCCCTGGAAGACACTCGCCCAGGTCGAGTTGGCCACTGCCGAGTGGGCTGACTGGTACAACCACCGCAGACTCCACGGTGAAATAGGCCACATCCCGCCCCGTCGAATACGAAGCCAACCACTACATGAAATCCACGAAACCCCAGGTCACAACCACAATCTGAGATCTCTACCGAACACGGGGCGGTTCAGTCAAAGCCTGCGGTCACTTCCCCGACGAAACCGCGGCTTTGAAGCGCGTCTACATGGCCATCATGTCGCTGGACCCCACCGGCAAGGGCCAGGCTCGCTGGACCATGCGCTGGAAGACCGCCCTGAACGCCTTCGACATCACCTTCGATGGCCGGTCTTCAGGAGGACGTCGTGCAGGACGGGGTGTGCAGGAGAGAGTTCCGCAAACTGCGTCACAAGTTCGCTCAGTTGCTTGCCAATATGAGGAAGATGGGCCGACTGCTCGGGGCGCGGAACAGCGCCCCGAGCAGCCGCAGGCGCGACCGGATCTCGGCGAGTCAGCAGGCCAAAGTCGGCTGCGCTTTGTCGTCGAGCATGGCGGTGAGCATCGTGCGGGCTCGCGAGACCCTGGACCTGATCGTGCCCACGGGGCACGAGCTGGTGCGGGCCGCGTCGTCGTACGGCATGTCCAGCACTTGTGTCAGGACGAAGGCCTCACGGCGGTCGTCCGGCAGCGATTCCACGAGTTCCATCAGGGCGATTCCCTCGTCGAAGCCGGGCAGGCCACGCGGCTGACTGCGCTCCGCGGCGTACTGCCAGTCGGAAGTGTCGGCGAGCCGAGGCCGGGAGGCCGCGCGCCGGAGGCTGTCCACAACGGCTCGGCGAGCGATGGTCAGCACCCAGGCACGCGCCGAACCGCGGCCTTTGAAGAGGTGGACCGTGCTCATGGCACGCAGGAAGGTCTCCTGCACCAGGTCATCGGCTACTTGGTGGTCGTCGGCGAGGCAGGCCACGTATCGCCGCACATCGCTGTGGAGCGCGAGGAAGACGCGCTCGAAGGCGTCCGCGTCGCCGGCGGCGGCGTCGACGGCCCATGCGGTGATATCGTCCTCCGTCACCGCAGGCTGTCTCTGGGCAGGGGGCATCGGAACTGCGGTTCCTTCCGGGAATCCCGGACGGGACGTAGCCAGCGGGCACGCCTCGGTGCCGGGAAGAGAGAGATTTCGCCCGCACCACGTGCGCGGGCCGGCGTCGGCGGCGGGACCCGCGGCCGACGTGATCCGGCTGTCAGCAGACAGCGGTCTCCCACGGAGGTCCCCGGGTGACGAGCGTGTGGACGAGCAGCCGCGGGCGCGGGCGCCTGCCGGAGCGATCGACGGCGGGCGCAGGGGGCGCGGACGGCAGGGGCCTGAGCGCGTTGAGGAGTGCCAGAGAGAAGTGGACACGGTCCACCACGGCCCTGAGGATCTGGAAGGCCGCGCGCTCGCCGTGGGCGAGCCACAGCCCGCAGAGTACGGCGGCGAGCACGTGCGCCGCGAGCATCCCCCAGGAGGCAGTACCGGTCATCGCGCCCATGTCATGCAGGGGCTGCATCGCCTCAGTACCATGTGACGCGTGCCCGAGGGCGGCGATGGCCGAGGCCCCGCCTTCGAGCGGGGGAAGCGGCATGCTGTCGGTGAGCCCGGCCTGCTCGGCGATCTCGTACGCCCGCGCTGCTG
The DNA here is from genome assembly GCF_042892615.1 of Streptomyces sp. NPDC001750. Lineage (NCBI taxonomy): Bacteria > Bacillati > Actinomycetota > Actinomycetes > Kitasatosporales > Streptomycetaceae > Streptomyces > Streptomyces sp. NPDC001750. Next base: position 23,539 of record NZ_JBIAUE010000042.1, read on the forward strand.
CCCCGGCGTTCTGGTGCGGACCACAGAGCAGAGCATCGGCCCACCGCAGCGCCAGGGAGGGACTGACGGCCGGATTCGGAGCCTGCTGCGAGGTCTGGAGCAGCGTGAAGGCGCCGTGAAGTGCCGCCTGTGCCGCGACGGTGAGAGCGACGACTGTGACCTGGCCCCGCTCCTTGCCGGCGACGAGCCACCCCAGTGCGCCGATGCCACCCACGCACAGGCTCAAGGCCCACCAGGGGAGTGGCTCACCCGACATGAGGACGTGACCGCAGGCAGCCAGCGCCACGCACACGGTCGCGAACAATGCGGACCGTGCGGCGCGAAACTGCCACCCCACCGACATGGCACCCGATCCTGGCACCCTCCGCGAGACACCTCCATGCCGGGGTCCCGGCGTCGGCGCCGGGGCGATCCTGCGCCCCTGTTGGAGGGGAGCCCCGCCGAACGCGGAGACCCGGACGGCAGCGACTCCCGTGCCTGTGACTCCGACTTCCGAAACCACCTTGCGAATGAGTAGTCGTGCGGCGGCGTCTTCTGGTTCCTGTCGCGCCGCGGGTTTCGAAAGCACATGATGCATGCGTGCGACTGCCCCTCCATCCACCCGGACGGGGCTGTGATGCTGTTCACTCCGCAGCCGGGGAACTCCGGGCCCGCCGACCCCGACTTCTGGACTGCCACGGGCTGTTCCACCACAGCTCGCGTCGAGAAAGTGGAGGAGCACTCTGTGGATCAGTCGGCAGGCACCGTGTCCTGGGCGACGATCGCCCGATTTGTCCCACCGCCGGCACTGTGCGGTTTCCTGTTGCTCCTCGGCGTGCTTTTCGTCGGCGCCCACGCCGCAGGGGCCGCGGTGGGGCCGGTCTCACCAGGAATGCACGGACCTGCGATCACTGGTGACGCTCCGGGCGGCGGGGGCGACGGGGAGATGCCCATGCATCATGGAGGCGGACACCGGTGACGGCTGATTCGGCTCCTGCGGCTGTGGTGACGGACATCGCCGTCGGAGGCATGACCTGCGCGGCGTGCGTCAGACGGGTCGAGCGCAAGCTCGGAAAGCTGGAGGGTGTCACGGCGGAGGTGAACTTGGCCACCGGACGGGCCCGGGTCAGCCACCCCGCTCAGATGACCGCCCGTGAACTGACGTCGGCCGTGGAAGCCGCAGGGTACACGGCACAACTGGTGGTGACACCGACGGAGGTGACGCCCGCGCGAACCGATGACTCCGCGGAGGCTGCTGTCGGGCAGGAGCGCGAGCGGCTCGTCATCACCGCGGCGTTGTCCCTCCCCGTGCTCGTCCTTTCGATGGCTCCCGCGTTGCAGTTCGACAACTGGCAGTGGCTGTGCTTCGTCCTCGCCGCACCGGTCGCCGTTTGGGGAGCCCGGCCTTTCCACCAGCGAGCGCTGAGCGGCCTGCGCCACACCAACGCGACCATGGACACGCTGGTCTCCCTCGGCGTGGTGGCGTCCTTCTGCTGGTCGGCGTACGCGCTGTTCCTAGGTGGAGCAGGTGAGCCGAGCATGCGCATGCCCTTCAGCCTGGTGCCCTCCACCTCCGACGGGATGGTGCACGTCTACCTCGAAGCCACGGTGGGCGTACCGCTGTTCGTTCTGGGAGGCCGATTCCTGGAGGGCCGTGCGCGTCGCGGGACCGGTGCGGCGCTGCGCTCGCTCGCGCGGCTCGCCGCGAAGGAAGTGACGGTCCGCCGCCACGGCTCCGACGAACTGGTGCCGATCGAACGGCTTCGGGTCGGAGAGGTGTTCGTGGTCCGTCCCGGCGAACGTGTCGCCAGCGACGGTGAGGTGACCGAGGGCAGCTCGGCCGTCGACCTGTCCCTCGTCACCGGCGAGTCCGAGCCCGTCGAGGTCGGTCCGGGAGCCACCGTGACCGGAGGATCCGTCAACGTGGGCGGCCTGCTTCTGGTCCGTGCCACAGCGGTCGGCGCCGACACCCAGCTCGCCCGCATCACGAAGCTCGTGACGGACGCCCAGGCGGGCAAGGCGCGTGCGCAGCGGCTGGCCGACACGGTCTCGGGCGTCTTCGTCCCGGTCGTCCTGGCTCTCGCCGCTACGACGCTCGGATTCTGGCTCGGCGCCGACGCCGACCCGCAGGCCGCGATCACCGCCGCCGTGGCGGTCCTCGTCGTCGCCTGCCCGTGTGCCTTGGGGCTCGCGACGCCGACGGTTCTGGTGGCGGCCACCGGGAGAGGCGCCCGCCTGGGTGTCCTCGTGAGCGGTCCGCAGGCGCTGGAGGGACTCCGGCACATCGACACCGTGGTGCTCGACAAGACCGGAACCCTCACCTCGGGGCATATGAGCGTGGGACGGGTCACGGCCGTGCCCGACGGACTCGGCGTGAACGAAGTCCTCCGCCTCGCAGGCGCCGTCGAGCAGGGCTCGGAACATCCGCTGGGCCGGGCGATCACAGCCCACGCGCGGCGGGTGACGGGGGATGGTCCCCTGCCAGGCGTGTCCGGATTCCATGCCGTCGCGGGACAGGGTGTGAGCGGTCACGTGGACGGGCGTGTCGTGGAGGTGCTCGCGCCCGAGGGCACGGATCTGCCCGTGTCCTTGCGTACCGCCTGGGAGCGGGCGGACGAGTCGGCCCGTACTGCGGTCCTGGTCCGCGTGGACGGCACGGCCGCGGCACTCATCGAGGTGGCCGATCTCGTCCGCCCCGGCAGCTACCGCGCCGTCGACCGCCTGCGCAGGCTCGGTGTACGGCCTGTGCTGGCCACCGGCGACCGGGCCGCAGTCGCGCGGGCGGTGGCCGAGGACATGGGGATTGCAGAGGTCCATGCCCGCTGTACCCCTTGGGACAAGGCCGAACTGGTGCGCAGGCTCCGGGCCGAAGGCAGGCGTGTCGCCGTCGTAGGAGACGGTGTGAACGACGCGGCCGCGCTCGCGGGAGCGGACCTGGGCATCGCGATGGGCACCGGGACCGACGTGGTGATCGGCGCCGCCGACGTCACCCTCGTACGCAGCGACATCGAGGCCCTCGCCGACGCGGTCCGGCTGGCCCGCCACACGCTGGGCACGATCCGTGTCAACCTCGTGTGGGCCTTCGGCTACAACGCCGTGACCATGCCGCTGGCCATGGTCGGCCTGCTCAACCCCATGGTCGCCGCCGTCGCCATGTCCCTCAGCTCGGTACTCGTCGTGGCCAACAGTCTGCGGCTCCGCACCTGGCAGCCGTCGCCGGCACGGCAGCCCCGGGCCCGGTCCGCCGCGCGGGACGTCCTGTGACGCGGGCGTCCGGCCCGGCGGCTACGGCCGCTGCCACCGCGAGCCTCATACCCTCTCCCCCTTCTCAGTGGAGCATGCGCTCATGAAGAACCTCCACCGGCGTCCCGATTTCCGCCGTATACGGGAGGCGCTCGGTACCGGTGCGGTTGCCGGAGTCGCCTCTGTCGTCGCTCTCGGCGGCCTTGCCGCGTGGACAGTTGCCGGATATGCGGGCACCCCGGCGAGGATCGAGGTGCAGGAGTCCCACGTGCTGCTTCCGGTGATCCCTGGAAGCAGCACCAACGCCTACTTCCGGATCGTCAACACCGGTGGCGCGCCGGACCGGCTCCGTTCGGTGAGCTCCCCCTTCGTCGTCTCGGGCATCGAGCTGACCGCCCATCGCATGAACGCGACGTCCGGGGCCTATCGCGAACGGACGGAGACCGTCAGCGTTCCGGCGTACGGGGAGGTCGACATGTCCCCCTTCGGGACAGCTGTGACCCTTCCAGCCGGAGAGACATGGCGGCCCGGGGACCGCGTCACGTTCACCCTCGACTTCGAACGGACCGGCCGCGTCACCGTCGATGCCGTCGTCAGGCCGGTCACCCTGGGGACCGCCTCCTGAGATCGTAGCCGGGGTCGCCCCGGCTGCCGTCGGTGTCGCCGGGGACGCCGACGGCAGCCGGGCCTGGCGGCGGGCCGCTGGGCCGTTCGGAGCACGGCCGGTGAGCAGGCCATGAACAGCGCCCACTCACGGCTGTCGAACAGCGCCGACCGCCCACGCCCCTCGCACGCCCGCTCGGTTTTTCTCGGCCACGGCGGGAACTCAGGCGGAGAGCGGTTCGACTCTTGATACGAAGCGGCCACCAACCTGTAAGGGGCCGCAGCCGCGGGGAGCGACGAGTGGACGAGACGCGAAAGGCCGGCCTTCCCTCGGTCTCCGTGTCAGCAGGGCTGGGAGGAAGTCGTGATGCAGTCGACCGATGAGCGGTTCGCCGCGATACGGGACGAGTTCGGCCCCGATTCGCTTGCGCGGGTGGAGGAGATGATGGCGCCGGGAAGGCTGCCACGGCATCCACTGCAGGCGGGCGCGAAGTGGATCCTGCCGGGGATATCGCAGAAGCCTTGGCACGATCCGAGGAGCGATCCGGCCGTCGCGTCGCTCGTCGACGCCCTGGAGTGGGCCCACAGCGCGATCAGGGCAGAGCTGGAGAGGGCCTGGCAGACAAAGCGTGAGGTCTTCTCCGACTACGAGCACTACTTGACACGCCAGGACGATTGGCAGTCTCTCCACCTGTATCGGGACGGGGCGCTCGTCACGGATTCCGCCACGGTCGCTCCCACCGCGTTCGACATCATCAAGAATGTCGCCGTCGGCGATGAACTCATCTGCCCTTTGCTGGAGAGCCACTTCTCGACACTGCTGCCGGGTTCACGCATCGCTCCGCACTGCGATCTGTGGAACTTCAGCATCAATCTCCATTTCGCTGTCGACATTCCGAACGACTGCGACATCACCGTTGCCGGCGAGACGCGTTCCTGGGAGGAAGGACGCTGTCTGCTTTTCGACTACTCCTTCGAACATCACGCTGAGAACCGGGGAACCCGCCCACGGACCTGCCTTCTGGCCGATCTCTGGCATCCGGAGACAACCATCCCCGAGCGGCAGGCGCTGACCGTCCTGGTGACGGAGGTGCGAAAGCTGTTGGAGGAGATGTGACCCCGGGGGCCGTACCGCACTCGGACGGACCGGTTCCAGGCGCGCACCGCCCCCGCTGAAGGTTCCTCCGGCTGCCGCACGCACCTCTGCGGCATGGCTCCTCGGCGAGCTACCCGGAGCACTCCACCGTTCGCCGTGTCGTCACCGAAATACCGGACCGGCTTTCCGACGACTTCTTTGTTCTGCGCCCTTGTACCGAGGCGAGGTTCGGCATGGCCGCAGGCAGCTCTTCCAGGCCGTCCACGACTCACCACGTAGTCCATCGAGATCTTCATTCCGAGAGGGAGTGATCATGTCCGCTGCCACTGCTGAGCACTCAGCAGCACGACGACGCCTCGGCCTTCCGGTGGTCGTCCTCGCGTCGGCCCAGCTCGTCATCTCGCTCGACTACAGCATCGTCTACGTGGCGCTGCCGGACATCGGCACAGGGCTGGGATTCTCCGACCACGACCTCCAGTGGGTGGTCAGTGCGTACGTCGTCACCACCGGAGGATTCCTGCTGCTCGGCGGACGCGCGGCGGATCTCCTGGGGCGTCGGAGGATGTTCGTCCTCGCCACGGCGACATACGCACTCTCGTCGCTGGTCGGCGGACTCGCACAGTCTCCCTGGCTCCTGCTCGCGGTACGCGCCGCCCAGGGAGTCGGTGGCTCCCTCTTGTTCCCGGCCACGCTGTCACTCATCAACACCACCTACGCCGAAGGGCCGGTACGCAACCGGGCGCTCGCGATCTGGGGTGCCGCCGGCGCGGGCGGACTGTGCTTCGGCTCCCTCCTCGGTGGTGTGCTGGTCCAGGGATTCGGCTGGCCATCGGTGTTCGTCGTCAACGTGCCGATGGCCCTGGCGCTCGCCGTCCTCGGACGCGTGCTGTTCGCCGCAGACCCGCCCCGGGACCGCGCGCGGCGCTTCGACATCGCGGGAGCGCTCGCGGCCACCGCGGGGCTCACCCTGCTCGTCTTCGTGCTGGTGTACGCCCCCGTGGCGGGATGGACGCGCCCCGCCGTCCTGGCGGCCGGCGCCGCGGGGTTCCTCTGTCTCGGCCTCCTCGCCGTCATCGAGACGCGTGCGCGCGATCCCCTGATGCCCGTTCGGCTCTTCCGCCACCGTGGGCTGGTCGCGGCCACGGGTGTGGCGGCTCTGTTCAGCGCGACGTTCAGCTCGCTCCCGTACTTCCTGACCCTCTACTTTCAGGCGGTGCGCGGCTACGACGCGTTCGTCACCGGGCTCTGTTTCCTCGTGCCGGCAGTCATCGTCGCGGTCGGCACGCAGACAGGGGCCCGTGCCGTGCCTCTGTTCGGAATGCGGCGCCTGCTGGTCGGTGGGCTGGGGCTCGGCGCTGCCGGTGCTCTCGCCCTGGTGCCGGGTGTGGCCACGAACGGCCCCTATCCGGCGCTGCTGCCGGGAATCGTGCTGATGGGCATCGGGCAGGGCGCCGCATGGACGGCCGTGTGGATCGCCGCCGCCTCGGGTGTGTCACCGGGCGACCAGGGCATCGCCTCCGGGATCGCGTCCACGGCCCTTCAGGTGGGAGGCGCCGTTGGTCTCGCGCTGCTCGTCGCGGCGGCCTCCGGTATCGGACAGGAGTCGCTCGTTCCAGTCCTCGTCGACGGCATCCGGACGGCACTGCTGCTCACCTCCGGGGCGCTGGCGCTCGGCTCGGTCGCCGCCCTGCTGATCCGCCGCGGAGACACCTCGTAGGAGCTCCGCCCCTCACCCGGCCCGCCTGGGCCCCACCGACACCACTGCCCCAGGAGAATCATGTCCGCGACATCCGCCGCCCGGTCGAATCCCGCCGCCGTCCTCAGTGGCGTTGGCGGCCGGCTGCCCCTGCGCAAGGTCGGCAACGACGAGTTGGCGGACCGGCTCGACACCGACGACATCTGGATACGCACCCGCACCGGTATCCGCAGCAGGCATCTCGCCGCCTCGGAGGAGGCCACCTCCGACCTCGCCGTCGAAGCGGGCCGCAGGGCGCTCGCCAACTCGGGAGCGGACACGGCCGACGCCGTCATCGTCGCCACCACCACGCCCGACCGGACCTGCCCCGCCACTGCGCCGCTGGTGGCATCGCGGCTCGGTCTGACCGGTGCGGCGGCCTTCGACGTGGGCGCCGTGTGCACCGGCTTCGTCTACGCCCTGGCGGCGGGGGCGGGACTGATCACCTCGCGTGTCGTGACAAGCGTCATGGTGATCGGGGCGGACGTCTACTCCCGCATCGTGGACCCGGAAGACCGCCAGAACGCCGTCGTCTTCGGTGACGGCGCGGGAGCCGTCGTCCTGCGGGCGGGGCACGCCTCAGAGGCGGGAGCGATCGGTCCGTTCGACCTCGGCAGCGACGGTGCCCACGAGGACATGATCACGGTCGCGGCCGGTGGCTCCCGGCAGTCGGCCGATCCCCGCCAGACCTCCCGCGCCGAACGGCACTTCGCCATGCGCGGCAAGGAGGTGTACCGCCACGCGGTCACCCGCATGGTGGGTTCGGCCCGCACCGTGCTCGACCGGGCCGGCCTTGGCATCGCGGACGTCGACCGCTTCGTCCCCCACCAGGCGAACCTGCGCATCCTGCGCACCGTTGCCGACGACCTGGGGCTGCCCGTCGACCGCTGCGCCACCCACGTCGAGACGGCGGGCAACACCGGCGCCGCCTCCATCCCCCTGGCCCTGGCCGACAGCCACGCGAAGCGGGCGCTGCGGCCGGGCGACCGCGTCCTGCTCACCGCCTTCGGAGGCGGCCTCACCTGGGGCTCCTGCCTCCTGACCTGGCCCGCGCTTCCGCCAGTCGCCGAACCGTCCCATCACGGAGAGGAATCCACCCCATGACCGCCACGTACGAACAGTTGGTGTCCATCCTCAGCAACCTGCACGACGCCCCGCCCGAACAGTTCCGACCCGAGGCGACCTACGCCAGCCTCGATGTCGACTCGCTGACCATGGTCGAGATCAGCATCCACATCGAGCGCCACCTCGGCGTCACGGTCGAGGACAGCGAGCTGGTTCCGCACCTCACCCTCGGTGCGACGGCCGAGCTGATCGACACCCGCCTGGCCGCCTGACACGACGGCAGCCGTTCCCTTTCCACCGGAACAGAAGGAGTACCACCATGCGCATCACCGATAACGCCGGCAGGGCCATCGGCGCATCCGTCGAGGACTTCGACCACACCACGGCTTCGGAGAACGACATCGAGGCGCTGAAGGAGACCGTCTACCGCCGGAAGATCGCCGTCCTGAAGGCCCAGGAGCTGTCGCCCCGTTCGTTCCTGGAGCTGGGCAGCCGACTGGGCCGCCCGGAGACGTACTACGAGCCGATGTACCAGCACCCCGAGGTGACCGAGGTGTTCGTGTCGTCGAATGTCCCGGAGAACGGGAAGCAGATCGGCGTACCCAAGACGGGCAAGTTCTGGCACGCCGACTACCAGTTCATGCCCGACCCGTTCGGAATCACCCTGATCCACCCACAGGTCATACCGGAGAAGAACCGGGGCACGTACTTCATCGACATGGGAGCGGCGTACGAGAAGCTGCCCGACGAGCTCAAGCAGGAGATCGCCGGAACCCGGTGCCGGCACTCGGTGCGCAAGTACTTCAAGGTCCGTCCCCACGACGTCTACCGGCCCCTGTCGGAGATCATCGACGAGGTGGAGCAGAAGACGCCCGCCGTTCTCCAGCCGACCGTCTTCACCCACCCGATGACTGGCGAGACGGTGCTCTACCTCAGTGAGGGCTTCACCGTCGGCATCGAGGACGCACAGGGTGAGCCCCTCGACGAGGCCCTTCTCCAGAGGCTCTTCGAGGCGACCGGCCAGCTCGACAAGACCTTCGAGCACGAGAACATCCATCTCCAGAGCTTCGAGAAGGGCGACCTGCTTGTCTGGGACAACCGCAGCCTCATCCACTGTGCCCGGCACACCACCACGCCCGAGCCCACGGTCTCGTACCGCGTCACCGTCCACGACGAGCGCAAGCTGCACGACGGTCTGGAGAGGGCATGACACAGGCCGTCGGGCACAGTGCCGACGCCCGTCCGGAGCAGGCCTTCGCCACGGATCAGGAACTGATCCCCCGGGTGCTCGCACCGTACAAGGAGCACTGCCGCTACCTTCTCACCGCGGAGGTCTCGGGGCTTGCCGACGGGTTGTCGCGGGTCCGGGCATCGTTCGCGATCCCGGAGTCCTGCTACATCGACGACACCGGTCACCTGAACTCGGTGGAGGTGAACATCGCCTACAACCAGATGATGTATTACCTCGTCGCCAAGTCGGTGAAGGAACAACTGCTGACCGGGTTCGAGTCCTGGACGCTGGAGGACTTCTGGCGCCATCAGCTGCCGGACATCCTCATCGCGCGGTTCGCCTCCCGCTTCCAACGCCCGGTGAACCAGCGGGACTTCGCGGGCGAGATGGAGTTCCGGTCCGTCGATCTCCGGTCCCCCGGCGGCAGTCCGCTCCTCATGGCCACCACCGCCTACCGCTACTGGGACACCGAGGGCGGCCGCTGCGACGGTGACGCCACCCTCGCCTTCGTCAACATCGCCTGACTCAGGCACGCCCTGTCACGGGCACGATCAGGACGGATACCTCCCATGCGCTTCCACGACGCCCCACAGCCGGGCACCCGGCCGCACCGCCAGCTCGCAACGCTCGTCGACACCGCCCGGTTCCACGCCGAACGGCAGCCGGACACGCCGGCGGTCATCTGCTCGGACACCACACTCACCTATGCGGCACTGCACCAGGAAAGCAGCCGCACCGCGCAGGCGCTTCGCGCCGCCGGTCTCTCCGCCGGCGACCGGGTCGCCTACCTGGGCAAGGAATCGGAGCGGTACTACGAGATCCTCTTCGCCTGCGCCAAGACCGGAACCGTCCTCGTACCGGTGAACTGGCGGCTGACCTCGCCGGAGGTCAGCCACATACTCCAGGACTCGGGCACCCGGCTCCTCCTCGTCGAGGAGGAGTTCCAGCCCGTCGTCGACGGCATGCCGATCGCACCGCCGGAGCATGTCATCGCTCTCGACGCGGCCGGTGGCTACGACGACTGGAAAGCGCCGCACTCCGGGGCCGACGCGACGTACGCCGCGACGCGCGACACCCCGGTGGCCCAGCTCTACACCAGCGGAACCACCGGACTGCCGAAGGGCGTCGTGCTGGCACACCGCAGCTTCTTCGCCATCGCGGATGCCATGGCCGAGGCAGGCGTCGACTGGATCGACTGGCGGGCCGGTGACATCGCACTCATCGGAATCCCCGGCTTCCACATCGGTGGCATGTGGTGGGCCGCGCAGAACTTCAACGCCGGCACGACGGTCGTGGCGATGCGGGCCTTCGACGCGGCCCAGGCCGTCGACCTGATCCACCGGCTCGGTATCACCACCGCCTGCGTGGTCCCGGCCATGCTGCGGATGATGCTGACCCGGCCGGGAGTCACGCCGGCCGACTTCGCGACACTGCGCAAGATCGTCTACGGCGGCTCACCGATCTCCGAGACGCTGCTGGAACAGAGCCTGGCGGTGTTCCGCTGCGAGTTCGCCCAGATCTACGGGCTCACGGAGACGGGAAACACGGCGGTGTGCCTTCCGCCGGCCGTCCACGAGCCGGGAGCGCCCCTCATGCAGGCGGCGGGCCGCCCCTACCCCGGCGTACGCGTGCAGGTGATCGATGACCGGGGCACCCCGCTGCCGCCCGGTGCCGTGGGCGAAGTCTGCCTGGCCACACCGGCGCACATGGTGGGGTACTGGGGGCTCCCGGACAAGACGGCTGAGACGCTCGTCGACGGTTGGATCCGCACCGGGGACGCCGGCTTCGTCGACGAGGACGGCTACGTGTTCATATGCGACCGCATCAAGGACGCGATCCTCGTGGCAGGGGAGAACGTCTACCCGGCGGAGATCGAGAACGTGCTGGAGCACCACCCAGGCGTGGCCGAAGCAGTGGTCGTCGGCGCTCCGGACGACCGCTGGGGCGAGTACGTCCACGCCTTCATCGTCACCGCCGAAGGCAGCCCGGCCCCCCGCCCACGCGACCTGCACACCTTTCTCACCCCCCGGCTGGCCGCGTTCAAGCTGCCCGCGAAGTACGAGTTCATCGACCACGTTCCGCGCAACCCCAGCGGGAAGATCCTGCGCCGCGCGCTGCGGGACCGGTTCTGGGGCGGACCGGGCCGCAAGGTCAACTGACCCCCGCCGCAAGCAGCGCGAAGAGAGAGGACCACCATGCCCGCTGCCCTCACCCCCCAACAGTTCCGCGCGGACCTCGCGGAACTCCTCTACCAGCAGCCCGAGGAGGTCGACCTCGACGAGCACCCCGCCGGTGCCGGGCTTGACTCCCTCCGGGTCATCACGCTGGTCGAACGCTGGCAGGCGTATGGCATCGATGTCTCCTTCATCGATCTGGCCGAACAGACCTCCTTCAGGCACTGGTGGCGGCTTCTGAACGAACGACAGGAAGAAGAACGGCATGACGACGCCTGACAGCGACCGCCTCCACCATCCGTTGCTCGGAGCGCAGGAGGGCATCTGGACCGGTCACCAGCTCGACACCGGCAGCCCCGCCTACAACACGGCCGAGTACGTGGTGATCGAGGGCCCGGTGTGCGAGGAGCTGTTCGAGGCCGCGCTGCGCCGGGCGGTCGACGAGACCGAGGCCCTGCACTGCGTCTTCTCGACCGACGGCGAGGGGCGCCCCCGGCAGGTGGACGCTCCGGCACCCGAGTGGAGCCTTCACACCGCTGACGTTTCCGGGGCACCCGACCCGGAGGCCGAGGTGTTCCGCTGGATCGACGCGGACATCGCGTGCCCCGTCGACCTGGCCCGTGGCCCGCTGTTCGGGCATGCCCTGTTCCGCCTCGCCGCCGACCGCTTTCTCTGGTACCACCGCGTCCACCACATCGCCCTAGACGGCTTCGGCCTCTCCCTGGTCGCACGGCGCGTGGCCGACGTCTACACCGCCCTCGTCGCGGGCACGGCCGTCGGCCCGAGCCGCTTCGGAACCCTCGCGTCGGTACGCGAGGAGGAGGCCGCCTACCGGGCATCGGAGCACTTCGCCCGCGACCGGGACCACTGGACCCGCCGGTACGCCGACCGGCCCGCGGTGGCCACACCGGCGGCCCGGTCGGCCCTGCCCGCAGCCTCCTTTCACCGGGACGCCGCAACCCTGGACGTCGGGACCACCGCGGCGCTCCGGGCCACGGCACGTGCCCTGTCGGCGTCCTGGTCGGAAGTCCTGCTCGCCGTCACCGCCGCCCATCTCCACCACGCCACCGGCGCACCAGAGATCGTGCTGAGCATCCCGGCGATGGGACGCTTCGGCTCTGTGTCTCTGCGCGTACCCGCCATGGTCCGCAACGTACTGCCGCTGCGGCTGACCGTCGGCGCGGAGGACAGCCTGCGCACGCTGGTCGGCGCGGTGTCCCGCGAGGTGCGCTCCGCCCTGCCCCACCAGCGTTACCGCTACGAGCAGATCCGGCGCGACCTGCGGCTGGTTGGCGGAGGCCGACGGCTGTCCGGCCCGGGGGTGAACATCATGCCGTTCGCCTACGATCTCCGGTTCGCCGGATACCGCAGCTCGGTGCAGAACGTCTCGGCCGGCCCCGTGGACGACCTCGCCTTCAACGTATACGACCGCTCCGAGGGCGCGTCCCTGCACTTCGCCGTGGACGGGAACCCCGAGCTCTACACCGCAGCGGAGGTCGCCGGACACCGGCGGGCCCTGTTCGACCTGATGACGGAAGCCGTGGCAGAGCCCGACCGCCCGATCGGCACCCTTCCCTCCGCCTCGGCGGCGCGTTCCACCGGGGTCCGCGTGCTGGACGGAGATCCCCTTCCCGCTCCACCGCGCCCCGTGCTCTCCCTGATCGCCGACCACGCGGCGCGCCGCAGCAGCGTGGTGGCCGTGGAGGAGGGCGACCGGAGCATCGGGTACGCCGCACTCTTCGGCGAGGTACGCCGGACCGCCCGGCTCCTTGCCGACCACGGGGTGCGGCGCGGCGACCTGGTCGCCGTCGCGCTGCCGCGCGGCATAGCGGCGGTGACCGTCCTGCTGGGCGTCATGGCCGCAGGCGCCGTCTACTGCCCCCTCGACCCGACCGCCCCGGCGGACCGGACGGCCACCCTGCTCATCTCCGCAGGACCGGACCTCGTCGTCACCACACCGTCGTACACCCACCTCTTCCCGGACCACGAGGTTCTGCTGCTCGACATCGCGCGGAAGATTCCGTCGGCGGGCCCGGCACCGTCCGCCCCCGGAGCCGAGGAACCGGCCTACGTGATGCACACGTCCGGTTCCACCGGACAGCCCAAAGGCGTCGAGGTGGGGCACGGGGCACTGGCCCATTTCGTTGCGGGCGCCGGTCTCCGCTACGGGCTGAACCGGGCCGACCGCGTCCTGCAGTTCGCCCCGCTGCACTTCGACACCAGTATCGAGGAGATCTTCCTGACCCTGTGCTCCGGCGCCACGCTGGTGATCAGGCCGCAGGACATGACGGACTCGGTTTCGCACTTCCTGACGGAGTGCGAGCGCCTGGACATCAGCGTTCTCGACCTGCCGACCGCCTACTGGCACGAGCTGGCCTACGCCGTGTCCACCGGAGCGGGCTCCCTGCCGGACACCGTGCACACCGTGGTCATCGGCGGTGAGGCAGCGCTGCCCGAACGGGCCGCACGCTGGCGCAGGGCGGTCGGCTCCACCGTCCGGCTCCTGAACACCTATGGTCCGACCGAGGCGACCGTCGTCGCCACCGTCGCCGACCTGCACGACCCGGCTCTCGCCGCCAACGACACGCCGGTGGGCCGTCCCCTGCCGGGCGGCCGGGCGGCTGTCGTGGACGGTGAGCTCTATCTGCTGGGCCCCGCCCTCGGCAACGTCTACCGCGGCCGACCAGAGGAGACCGCGGAGCGCTTTGCCCCGCTGGAGCGCCTGCCCGACTCCCCGCCCGCCTACCGCACCGGCGACCTCGTGGAGGTGGGCGAGGACGGACTCCTGCGCTACCTCGGCCGCGTGGACGACGAGTTCAAGATCAGCGGTCACCGCGTCCAGCCAGCCGAAGTGGAGAGCGCCCTGCTCTCCCACCCCGGCATCAGCGACGCCGCCGTGGTCGGCCAGGTGCTGTTCGACGGGACGCGCAGGCTCACCGCCCATCTCGTACCGGCCGGACCGCGGCCCAGCACGGCAGGGATTCGCGACCACCTCCGGGCCCGGCTGCCCGGGCCGATGATCCCCACGTCCATCACGTTCCTGCCCCGCCTGCCGCGCACCGCTTCGGGCAAGACGGACCGTGCCGCTCTCCTCGCCTCCCTGCCCTCGCGCACGGCCGTCCCCGGGGACACCGGGGGCGGCGCCACACTGGAGGCCACCGTCATCGGCGTCTGGCGCCAGGTGCTCGCGGCGGAGGGCCTTACCACGCACGACGATGTGTTCGAACGGGGAGCCCAGTCCCTGCAGGCCATTCAAGCCGCCAACCGCCTGGCTGCGGAGCTGGACAGGGAGGTGAAGGTCGCCTGGATCTTCCAGTACGCCACCCCCGCCGAGCTCGCCGGTTTCCTCGGCTCCGGCGCTCTCACGCCGAGCTCCATCCGTTCCGTGCTGCCACCCTCCCTGGCAGCCGACACCGTCCTCGATCCGGAGATCCGCCCGGGAGACGGAAGCGCCCCGTGGCCTCCCCGACGGATTCTTCTCACCGGAGCGACGGGATTCGTGGGCGCACACCTCCTCGTGGAGCTCCTCCGCTCGACGAACGCAGAGGTCGTCTGCGCCGTCAGGGACAGGAGCGCCGAGGATGCCCTGGCGCGCGTGCACTCTGCCCTGAAAGCCGCCGGAGTGACGCTGTCACAGGCCGAGCGTCAGCGTGTCACCGCCCTCGCGGCGGACCTGGCCCTGCCGGAGCTCGGCCTGCGTCAGGACGAGTTGACCGAGCTCGAGTCCACCTGCGACGCGATCGTCCACAACGGAGCGGCGGTCAGCGTGGTCCGCGACTACACCACCCTCCGCCCGGCCAACACCGAATCCACCCGTTGCCTGCTGCGCCTGGCCGCCCCGCGCGGCATCCCGGTGCACTACGTCTCCACGCTCTCGGTCGGCCCGCCGCGCGCTCTGCGCGACGAGTTCCCGGAGGAGTTCCTCGAAGCCCACGAGGGACTGCGCTACGGCTACCAGCAGTCGAAGTGGGCCTCCGAGCGACTCTTGGAGCAAGCCTTCGAACGCGGTCTCCCTGTCACGGTGCACCGGCTGGGACGCGTGGTCGGCCCGGTCGCCACAGGGGCGGTGAACAGTCAGGACTTCCTGTGGACCGTCCTGCGGGCCGGTGTGCCAGCAGGGATCGTGCCCGACCTCTTCACGGAGGAGTCCTGGACCCCGGTCGACCGTGCCGCGGCCGAGATCGTGGCGGTCGGTCCCGGTACACACCGCCAGAGCTCCGTGGTCCACCACCACGCCGGGATACCCGTGCGCCAGGAAGACCTGCACCGCTGGCTGCGGGAGTACGGCTACCCGATCGAGGTTCTTCCCCTGGGCACCTGGCGGGAGCGGATGCCCCGGGACTCGGCGGACGCCGCCGCAGTCCTCGCCTTCTTCGAGTCCCTGCCTTCGGGGCCGGACCGGCCGGACGAGGACCTCGGGCTCGCGACCGTACGGGCGGACAACGTACGGCAGAGCCTGGCATCGGCCGACGGTCCCCTGCCTCCCGAGCACCCGGTCGTCGACCGAGCCGCCTTCTTCCGACAACTGGACCACTGCGTGGCCATCGGTGCACTGCCCCCTCCGCCGGCTTCCGCTGGGGCGTCCGCAGATTCGGCGCAGCACCCGGGAACTCGTTCCGGGCACCGCACGACTCTTGAAACGAACCCCGGCCAACAGCCAGCCTCACGCTAGGAGCACACATGTCCACCAACCGGCTCGTCGCCATCGGACTGACAGCCGTCGTCGGACTCGCGACCGCCGGATGCGCGGAGTCCTCGGCCGAGAAGAAGACGGAAGCCGAGCAGCCCGCCGCGTCCTCGGCCACCGACTACCCGGTGACGCTGGAGAACTGCGGGGCGAAGCAGACCTTCACGCAGGCCCCCAGCAGAGTGGTCGTCATGAACGGCGCTTCCGTCGCCGAGGTCTCCACGCTGCTGGCGCTGGGACTTGAGGACCGCATCGTCGTCAACCAGCAGAGCTACGGCATGTCGGAAGTACCCGGCCGCGCCGACGCGATCAAGGCTCTGCCCAAGGGGGACATCAAGCTCAACGACGCCTTCGACATCCCTCGCGAGGCGATGCTCGGCCAGCGCCCCGACCTGGTCCTGTCCACCACCGCGTACGGATTCGACGCCAAGAACGGCTTCGCTACCCGCGACCAGCTCAAGGACGTGGGCGCCAACACCTACATCTCACCGCAGGGCTGTGACCAGGACACGTCCAGAATGACGATCGCGGACAGCCAGACCCTGCTCCGCGACATGGGCAAGGTCTTCGGCGTCAGCGACCGCGCCGAGAAACTGATCGCCGAGTCGGACAAGCGCATCGCGGACATCGCGGAGAAGGTCAAGGGCAAGAAGAAGCCCAAGGTCATGGTCCTCTTCTCCAACATGGCGATGGGCGGCAACGACTTCAGCTCCGTCGTCGCCAAGGGGATCTACAACGACATCCTCGCCAAGGCCGGCGGCACCAACGCCTTTGAGTCGGCCTCCAAGACCTCCTTCGCGGACCTGAGCAAGGAGAAGATCGCCGCCGCCGACGTGGACGCCCTCGTCGTCATCGGCTACAACGACCCCGACCCCACGGCCTATGCCAAGAAGCTGCTCAAGGAGTTCCCCCAGTGGCCGGCGGCGAAGAACGACGCGTACGTGGTGCTGTCCGACTCGATCTACCTCGGCCCCAGCAACGACGTGGCGGTGGAGAAAATCGCCAAGACGCTCCACCCCGACGCGCTCTGACCGGCCTGCGCCTCTCCCTCGGCATCGCCGTCCTGCTCGCCGCGCTGCTCGCCGCCATGATCACGGCGATCGGCATCGGCGCGATCACCGTACCGGTGGCGGACGTCTGGAGCATCGTGGCCCATCACCTGACGGGCCACGATGCGGTCGCCGACCCCGCGCTGGACCAGATCGTGTGGAGCTTCCGCACGCCCCGGGTCCTCCTCGCGGCCCTCGCGGGAGCCGGCCTGGCAGTAGCCGGAGCCGTCCTCCAGACGCTGGTCTCCAACCCCCTGGCCGATCCCACCGTACTCGGCTTCTCCTACGGAGCGTCCTTCGGCGCGGTCCTGGTCATCACGCTGGGCGGGATCGGGATCAGCGGAGTGGGGGTCGCGGGAGCCGCGTTCCTCGGCGCTCTCGCCACCGGAGCGGTGGTCTTCGCCCTGGGACGGCGTCGCGGACGCCTGGCCCCGACACGCCTGGTGCTGGCAGGCGTGGCAGTCGGCTACGTACTGCTGTCGGCGACGAGCTTCGTGCAGCTCTGGGCGACGCCCACCGAACTGCGGACGGTCATGTTCTGGATGCTGGGCAGCGTCGCTGGCGCCCAGTGGGACCAGCTCCCCGTGGTCGCGACTGTCGTACTGACCAGCACCGCTCTGCTCGGCCTGTTCGGGCGGCAGCTGAACGCGGTCCTGGCAGGCGACGAGTCGGCGACCGCTCTGGGCGTGGACGTCAACCGCCTGCGCGCCCTGCTGCTCGTCATCACCGCGTTGCTCACCGGTTCGGTCATCGCGGTGGCTGGCGGCATCGGATTTGTCGGGCTGATGATTCCGCACCTCGTGCGACTGACCGTGGGTGCGGACCACCGGCGCCTGCTCCCGCTCACCGCGCTGCTCGGCGCTGTCTACCTCGTGCTCGTCGACCTTCTCTCCCGTACGGTCATCCGGCCGAACGAACTGCCGTTGGGCATCCTGACCGCCCTGCTCGGCGCACCGTTCTTCGTATGGCTGCTGCGCCGCAACAAAGGCTTGGACACCGTATGAGGCTTACCGTCGACCAGTTGCACGTCGAGCTGGACGGGACGCCTGTCCTCCACGGGGTCGACCTGGACGTTCTGCCGGGTTCGATCGTCGGCCTCGTCGGCCCCAACGGCAGCGGCAAGTCAACTCTGCTCCGCGCGGTCTACCGGTCGCTCCGCCCCGCCCGGGGAGTCGTCAGAGTCGACGACGACGACGTCTGGAGCCTCACGCCCCGTGCCGCGGCCCGCCGTACTGCTGCGGTCCTCCAGGACTCGGCGGGCAGCATCGGAGGGCTGTCGGTGGCCGAGATCGTGGCACTGGGCCGCACACCCCATCACGGCCTGATCGGACGCGAAGGCCCGGACGACCGAAGTGCCGTCGCCGATGCGATCGGCCGCTGCGGGATACGCCACTTCGCCGAGAGGGAGTACGTGTCCCTGTCCGGGGGCGAACGCCAACGAGTCCTGCTCGCCCGGGCACTGGCACAGGAGCCTCTTCTGCTGGTCCTGGACGAACTGACCAATCACCTCGACATCCGTGCCCGGTTCGAACTGCTCGAGCTCATCCGTTCGACCGGTGTGAGCACCCTGGCCGTTCTGCACGACCTCGACCTGGCCGCCCGCCTCTGCGATCTGATCGTCCTCCTTGACCACGGCACGGTGGTGGCCGCCGGACCGGTGCTCGACGTCCTCTCGCCTGAGATGATGCGCGAGGTCTTCGGGGTCGAAGCCCGCACGGAACGCCACGAGGACGGTGTCGTGCGCATTGCCTACGCGGCTCGGCCTCTTACGGACCCCGCAGGCGAGTACTCCACGACGAGAGCCCAGGTTGACGGCCCGGGTCCTTCTCGTCGTCCAGAACGACCGTGAGGCGGCGCGTCCCATGGAAGCCGTACCGAGGAAGGCCCGAAAGGCCGCGAATGACAAACCGTGCGATCACCCCTCGCCGGTACGTGTCCCAGGTCCTCCCGGCCGTCTCCCTTCCAGGATCCGATGACGAGGTATTCGGCCGTGCGCACAATGCGCTCGCGCTCGGCGAAAAAGGCTGGCTCGTCGCGTACGGCACCGCTCGCTCTCCTCCACGAGACGCGTGCGGGCACGCCTTCGCCCACATGCGCAACCTCGCCCTCATCACGTGATCAGAGCAGCCCCGGAGCCGGCCCTGGCCCGGCCTGAGCACAACCTTCTACAACACGCTTCAGTTCCGGCACACCACCGTGATCGCTGCCGTCGGACAGCCTTCCGCCGCATCCATGGCGATCCGCCGGACTTGGAAGTGGTGGGGTGCGGGTTGAGCAGGACGACCCGGCCGTCCTCTTGGAGATGTGGGTGTTCAGCCGGTCCCACACCACGATCAGCGGGGCCTTGAGCAGTTGGTGGGCGCCATCCAACAGGCGTATGTAGTCCGCCTCGCCCAGCGAGCGACGCTCGCCCTTGCGGCCGGTATGCCGACGCAGCCGGTAGCACAGACGGGCGGGCAGGCCCGGCCGGAAGCACAGCAGACCGGCCACCGAGAGACGTCCCCGGCTACGGCCGGACACCTTGACCCTCGGGGTGATGCCGCGCCGGCCCCAGGTGCGGCCCTTGGGCGGCCGGCCGGTCACGCCCGCTCCGTCCTCGAAGCAGATGAACGCGCCGGTCGCCGCCCGGAGGGTTTTACCTCCTGCCAGGTCGCCTCCCGCCATGCGGTGATCGCGTCCTCGTCGCGTTCGGCGGCGGGCCGGGCGGGCATCTGCACGCTGTAGCCCATGCGGTGCAGCAGCCGAGTGACCCCGGAGACGCTGTAGGAGAGGTGGAACTTCCGCCCGGTCAGCGTGCGTACCCGCGCGGCGGTCCACACCTGGTCGTCCGCCCAGCCGTGCGCGGCCGGCCCCTCATCAAGCCACATCGCGAGCTTGGTC
>NZ_JBIAUE010000043.1:0-42952 GCF_042892615.1 Streptomyces sp. NPDC001750
CCACGTAGCCCCGCTACGAGGGCTTTCGGCCGCCTTGCGATCGCATGCACCGGACGCCGCTCCTTCCGGGCAAACCTTGCCGGTCACGGCACTAGTGCCGTGACCGGCAAGGTTCACCGGCTCGCGACGCCCGGCACGGCACGGCACCTCGCCGCGTTGTCGCATCACCCGAGTACGGTCCCGTACGAGGGCGATTCTCCGCCTTGCGACGCACCGCACCGGACGCGGCGAGCTTCTCGGCAAACCCTCCCGGCCACAGCACTAGCGGGACGGCATCCGGCGAGCGTGCTTCGACGCGGTCGCCCGGTACGTTGCCGAATGTGACCCTGCCGCATGTCGTAGGGCGTAACGGCTGCCCTGCTTTCAGCATGGGTCAAGAGAGGGAGACCGGACCTTGAACGAGTGCAGGTCGGCTGCAGCGAGGGATTGCTCCGCGTCATGTGCCTCGAAGGTCCCCATGGGCTGGAAGCCGAGACGGGTGGCGAGTTTGAGGGAGCGCTCGTTGGCCGTCTGGGTCACGACCAGGACCGGCTGGTCGGGCAGCTCGCCGGCGGCGGCACGCAGCATGGCCGTGGCGGCCTCGAATGCCAGCCCCGCACCCCAACTTCCGCGCCGGAGCAGGTAGGACAGTTCCAGCTCCCCGCCTTCCTCGGTGACGTGTCCGGGAAGGTCGGCGGAGCGGCGGTCGAGTACGACTGTCCCGATGAAACGGTCGCTTTCCTTGTCGGCGATGACGTAGGTGCCGGGCCTGCCTGCGATAGCGCTGATGCCGTTCGCGTCGAAGTACTGCTCGACGACGCTACGCGGCCGAGGGCCGCCGAGGTGGGCACGGACCTGTGGATCGGTCTGGAGCTCGATGAGGCCGTCGATGTCGGTGTCGTGCGCTTTTCGCAGCCGGAGACGGTCAGTGGTGATCTCAGTGGCAGACAGCGTGGGCGGTGCGTTCATGAGATCCATTGTCCCGGCCCATCGGATCGAGGCACCAGTGCCGATGCGGTAGCCGGCCCCCTCGGATGCGTGGTCGGGGTATTGCTGGTAGCGCACCAAGAACAGGCGAATTTCTGCTGAAACCCCACGTCAGAATGGTCCAGCCCGTACGTTCAGCCCGTACGTGCAGGGGATGACCGCTCGCCCTGGTCCGAGAATCACGGAGCGATTTCCGGGCGGATGGGCCTGCGTCACTCATACGTCCGGGTGGTTCCGAACACGCCTTCCTCGGACTTGTCAATTGACCTTCGACTCATGAGTGTGCTGGAGACGAATCTCTTGGACCGGCTGAACAAGCCCAAGGTGATGCCGGCCGGGCTGCGGGGCCGCGAGGCGGATGGAACTCCGGCACCGTGACGACGAGGACCTGGTGTCTCGAACCGGGTCCACGCAGGTCGTGGCGCGCGGACGACTGACCTCGTCGAGACAGGACAGCTGCTGGCGATACGGGACAGGGAAGGTGCACCACCTGGTCGAATGGCCGCACGGCGTGCGCGGTAGCGTGAGCGCCATGAACATCGAGCGTGCTGCCGGCCGGATTTCTGTCACGGCGTTGACCGCCCTTTCCGGTCTGCATGTCGCGTGGGGCCTGGGTTCGCCTTGGCCGCTGCCCGACCGGAAAACCTTCTCGGACGTGGTGGTCGGCCGCCCGGAGGCGCCCGGCCCCGTGGCGTGCTTCGCGGTGGCAGGCGCGTTGGGAACCGCGGCGTTGCTGGTCGGGGGACGACCTCGGCGGCACCCGGCGCTGTCCCGGCTCGGCGCTGCCGGCGTCGCGGCCGTACTCGGTGTGCGCGGTGCGGCCGGGCTCTCGGGTCGGACCGACCTGCTGTCCCCGGGATCGGTCTCACCGCGCTTCCGGCGCCTCGACCGGCTCGCCTATTCGCCACTCTGCCTCGCGATCGCGGCCACGACCGCAGTCGCCACCACCCGGCGCAGCCGGTAGGCGACATAGAACCGCCCGCCTCTGACTTCCGTCAGGAGCCGCGGGGGATGTCCAGGTCGGCCGGCCGGATCACAGGCTCCGGCGGGACGCGTCGGCGCGGGTCGCGTCCCGGACCACGATGCCGTCCGGCACCACCGGGGTGCTCACCGGAAACGCCTCCCGGCTGCACCCCGGACCGGCCGGCTACGGCGCCGTACATGTGCTCGCCCAGCACGTTCCCCGAGCACAGGCGCTCGGCCTCCCGACGCGCCGGATTCCCCGGCCACCGACTCGATTCGTTCGGCGTCGGTCATGCGCGGCAGTGCCGAGCCGAGTTGGTGGCGGAGCCTGCTCCAGCCGGTGGCCTTCTGCCCACGGGCGGCCTTCTACAGTGCGCAGCGATCCGCGGTGGCGGCTGAACGCAAGCCGTGCGCGGTCAGCACGTCGGACGCCCGGTGGAACAGACTGGTCTCCTCGGCGGTAGCTTCCTGTTGAGTGGCGGCCTCAAGCCGGTCAAGGCGATGTCGCGGCGGCATCGTGCCGCCATGGTCGCCGAGGGGCGTAGGCAGGTTCTCCACCAGCTCGGTCCGGTCCACGGGGGTGTCCGGTACGACCGTGACCGACCGGGCCGACGGTGGATTCCTCGGCGGGGCCACGTGCACGCGCGCCGATCGGCACGGTGTGGCTGCGCCGACGCCTCACCACGCTGCGCCGGCGCGGTCGACGAACCTCGCGGCAACCGGCTGCCATCCGCTCACTTTTTGGGTGGCGGACACCTGCCCTGGATCACGAAGATGGTTTGCATGGGGTGTGACATACACGGCTT
The DNA here is from genome assembly GCF_042892615.1 of Streptomyces sp. NPDC001750. Classification (NCBI taxonomy): domain Bacteria; kingdom Bacillati; phylum Actinomycetota; class Actinomycetes; order Kitasatosporales; family Streptomycetaceae; genus Streptomyces; species Streptomyces sp. NPDC001750. The sequence goes on from NZ_JBIAUE010000043.1 coordinate 2,736, forward strand.
CATCGAATGCCGCCGTACCTATCGCGACTACGAGAACGACTCCTGCTGGCATGCCGCCATCAACCTGGACCACCTGAACGATGTGCGGGACTACGACGCCTTCGGATGTCTCTTCGGGGTCCGCAACGACTTCGGAATCACCAACGACAAGGCCTTCGAACCGCTCGCAGCCGCCCGCGGCCTTCCACCCGATGTGTCGAAACGCGTCCGTGATCTGTATGAGGACCACGAGGGGCACAGCCCGACCTCGATCAGCTGGGCAGAGGTCGAGAAGGCCGACTGGGACGAGTTGTCCGTACAGCCGGACCCCTACGTACACGAGCACCGTCGCAATGCCGACGGCAGCTGGCAGTTGTACGAACGGCACTTTGGGGCCCCGCAAGCGTTCCTCGATCTCTGCGGCTGCCCCCAGGACATTGCCGACAGGGCCGGCCTCCATTTCCCCGAAGGCACCGAATGGCGCGACGGCGACCGGCTGTTTCGTACAGGCCGCCTCAGGCGTAGAGACGTCGTCCGCCCGGACGGACAGTGGAAGCCGGTCTGGACAGTCATGCGCACTCTCGCGGGAGTGCACGGGAACGAGGCGGTCAGGCTCGTCGTCTGGTTCGACGGCTGAACAGGGCCCGATCAACAGGCCCGCAGCCTCCAGGACCTCATCAGCATGGTCGCCGAACCACGCGACTGAAGCGTCGGTTCCACCTCGCTGCACGAGAACCTCGACACCACCCCGGCGGTCGGCTCGGACGGCGGCGAGTCGGTCGCGCACGTCCGTCTCGTCCGCCAGTGGGCCGTCGACGGCCTCGGCCATGAGGCGGGGCCGGCACCAGCAGGGAAACCAGCATCCCTCTGAGGGCATCACCCCGCACCACCGCCCCGGATGACGGTACGTCACCCCGGCAGAACCCGTTGATCGTCGTCACGGAACGTGTGCCGGAACCGAGTTGTGAGAGGCACGTGCTGCTCGGCGAGCGTGCGATAGGTTCCCCGCCATGACTGAACCAGGGTTGGGGTCCGTCGCCTGGCCACCCGCCCCGATCAAGACCGAGCGGCTCGTGCTCCGCGAGTCCGAGGCCCGGGACCGTGCGGCGTTCATCGAGCTGTTCGCCTCGCCGGAGGTGGGCGCCTACGTGGGCGGCCCTCGACCGCGTGATGAGTGCGAGCGCGCGTTGCCCGAGACGCCCGAGAGACGTCCCGGCCTATTCGTGATCGAGCTCGACGGAGCGATGATCGGCACCGTCGAGCTCAACCGGCGCGACGCGGAGCGTCGGAGTCAGGTCCGTCCGGATGCCGGGGAGGCCGAGCTCGGCTACCTGTTCCTGCCGGAGGCATGGGGGTACGGGTACGCCGCCGAGGCGTGCGCGGCGGTGCTCGGCTGGTTCGCCGACGCGCTTCCCGGCGAGCCGGTGGTGCTCTGCACCCGGACCGCCAACGACCGCTCGATGCGCCTCGCGGCAAAGCTGGGGTTCACCGAGGTGCAGCGGTACGAGGCATGGGGCGCCGAACAGTGGATGGGCGTGTGGTTCCCGGGCGCGCCGCCCGCTTGAGCGCGTTCCCGGAAGGGGTGGCACGCCGACTGTCGTTCCTCGTCGCTCTCGACGGCGTCCGGTTCCCGTCCGCTCATCAGCCAGGAACTCCATCGGCACGACCGGACCGTGGCCACCGGCGACGCCCGTCCAGCGACCCAGGCGTCGCACGGCAGGCGGCACTTCGACGACACGGCCCAGGTGTTCCTGGGCTTCCGGTCCCGGACGACGATCCGGCTGAGCCACCAAGCGCCCCGAGCGTTGGTCCGCGATGGCGGTTGGCGGACGGCCCTCAGCGGACGAAGCGCACCGCGGGACGCACCCGCGCCGCCAGGTCGGACAGCAGCCGGTCGGCCTGTGGCAGTACGCGTGGTCCGAGGGCTGCGGTACCGACGGCGACGGCCACGCCGGTCCACGCCACCGGCCCCAGCGGCGTGCACCCGAAGAAGTGGCTGACTCCCGGCGTCTGGACGAGGGCGACGAGCAGCACCGCGGTCCCGAGGACGGTGACCAGGACCAGCGGGCTGTGGCGGCGCCCGACGACGGTCTGGGTGAGCTGGGCGCCGACCACACCGCACAGGGCCATCGTGCTGGTACGCCGGACCGAGCCGGGGGTGAGCACGCCGAGCAGCCACGCGACGGCCGCGCCGACCCCGGTGATCACGCCGCGGTGGCGGATCTGACGGGTCAGCGGCGGCCCGAGGACGGCGAGACCCACGGGCTCGCCGACGGCGGCGGACTCGCGGGCGGTCTCCGGATCGAGCGGGGTGACCGCGACCGCCATGGCAGGGAACATGTCGGTGAGCAGGTTGACCAGCAACAACTGTCGCGTCGACAGCGGCGAGGTGCCCGACAGCAGGGTGCCCAGTACGGAGAAGCCGACCTCTCCGGCGTTCCCGCCGAGCAGGATGCTGATCGCGTCGGCCACGCTCCGCCACAGGGCGCGGCCCTCGCCGATGGCGTCGATGAGCACCGACAGCTCGTCGGTGGTGACCACGAGGTCCGCGGCGTTGCGCGCGGCGGCCGACCCACGCGCCGCGATGCCGATCCCGACATCGGCCGCGCGGATGGCAGCAGCGTCGTTGGCGCCGTCCCCGACCATGCCCACGACGCTCCCCGCCTCCTGGAGCGCCTCGACCACCAGCAGCTTCTGCTCGGGTGCGACGCGGGCCACCACTCCGCAGTCCCGGAGCAGGTGCGCCCGCCCCGCCCGGTCGAGCGCGGCGAGTTCGTCACCGGTGACGACCGTGACGTCCGACGACCAGCCGAGGGCCAGCGCCACGGAACGGGCGGTCTCCGGGTGGTCGCCGGTGAGCATGACGGGTCGTACACCGACCTCGCCGAGTCCGGCCACGAGCGGGGCCGAACTGGCGCGAGGGCGGTCGGCGAGCGCCACGAACCCGACGAGTTCCAGCAGTTCGAGCGGCTTGTCCAATGCCTCGGCCGCCTCCTGCGCCGCGAGGCGGCGCCGGGCGACGGCCAGCAGCCGCAGGCCTCTGGCGGCGAGGGCACGCGCCGTGTCGATGGTCGCCGGATCCGCGTCGGGGCACCACTGAAGCATGACCTCGGGGGCTCCCTTGACGACCAGGATGTCCGCGCCGTCCGCGTCTCTTCCGACGGCGGCCGCGTAGCCCCGGCTCGCCTCGAAGGGCTGGGCCCGCAGGACGGTCCACCCGGTCTCCCGCGGGGCGGCGGCCAGGACGGCCTCGTCGGTGGCGTGGGCGTGGACGCCCGGCTGCTCGGCGGCGCGGGGGCAGGCCCGGGCGGCGATGCGAAGGATCTGTTCCGCTTCGGGGGCCGAGGCCTGGCGCTCGGCGCCGGTGGCGGTGACCAGGCTGACGACTCGCAGCCGGTTCTCGGTGAGGGTCCCGGTCTTGTCGAAGCACATGGTGTCCACCCGGCCCAGGGCCTCCAGGCTGCGCGGCGTGCGGACCAGGATGCCCAGCCGGCTGAGCCGCCGCGCCGCGGCCATCTGCGCCACCGTCGCCACCAAGGGCATGCCCTCGGGAACGGCGGCCACCGCGACCGCCAGCCCGCTCTGGAGCGCGGTACCCACCGGGCGGCCGCGCAGCAGGGACAGAGCCGCCACCGCGGCGCCGCCCGCGAGGGTGAGGGGAAGCGTCCGACGGGTCAGCTGGTGCAGCCGCGCCTGGACCCCCGCCGACGGGGGGATCCGGGCGGCGAGGGACGCCGCGCGGCCGGCCTCGGTCTGGTCGCCGGTGCTCACCACCACGGCGCGGGCGTGCCCGGCCACCACCGTGGTGCCCTCGAACGCCATGGAACTGCGGTCCGCGACGGACGGCTCCGCCACGGGCGCCACCTGTTTGGGGGCGGGCAGCGACTCACCGGTCAGCGAGGACTCATCGACCTCGAAGCCGCTGACCTCCAGCAGACGTACGTCGGCCGGCACCACGTCATTGGTGCGCAGCTCGATCACCTCGCCGGGTGACAGTCGTCCGGCCTCGACGACGGTCGGTTCGTCCGCCGACACGTCGGGCAGGCGCCGGGCCGTGCGCCGCTGCCCCGTGGCGAGTTCGGCCAGTGCCCGCTCGGCGCGTAGCCGTTGCACCCCGCCGACCAGGGCGTTCCCGGTGACAGCGCCGACGACGAGGAACGCGTCCACCACGGACCCCAGCAGTGCGGACGCGGTGGCGCCGATCAGCAGGACGGGGGTGAACGGGTCGTCGAGTTCGGCCCAGGTGGCGCCCGCCAGCCGCGCGCCGATCCGGACCGGCGCGAGGACCGGGTGGGCGGCAGCGGCGTTCAGGGCGTGGCCGGCCCAGCCCCGCGCCACCTCCCACGTCGTGGGCGCGGCCCGCGGAGCCCTCGCCAGCCGGGCCATGACCTCCTCCGGATGCAGGGCGTGCCACGGCACCCGCGGTCCGGGGTGTGGGGGCTCGCCGGAAGCGGCGCCCAGCGCGCCGCACCAGCCGGACACCAGAGCCGCGGCGGTGGCGATGCTGACCGGGCTGATCCGCAGTTCGAGGGGGAAGGGGACCGGCTGGGTGCGGGCCCCACGGGTGAGCACCAGGAGTTCGGAGAGCGTGGCACCCGCCTCGGCGAGGAACTTGGCCCGGCGGCCGGCCGCCCGTGCCGCAGGCACGGCTGACAGCAGCCGCCACGCACCCTCCAGACCGTGCAGAGGCAGGACGTCCGCACCCCAGACGACGGCCCCGCGCTCGTCGGCGAGGGCCACGGCGATATCGCTGCCGAGCAGTCCTTCGAGCACGTCGCGGGCGGCGTCGGTCGGTGTCCCTTCCGACGCCGTGCCGGTCGGCCCCCCTTCCCTGGCCATGTCGGCCGACGCGCTTTCCCCCGCCGTCCGGTCGACCGGTACGCGCGCCACCGTCAGGACCGTCCGCCCGCCGTTCCGTAAACCGGCCACCACCTCGGCCAACGGAAGCCCCGGGGGCGTGAGTTGGTCGGCCAGGGTGCCGAACTCGCCGAGCGAGCGGTCATCCGGCACGACGACGTGCAGACCGGCCCGGCGCGCGGCGTCCAGCACGGCCTCGGCCATCGGTTCGAGTTCCCGGCCGACCAGGACGGTGCCGACATCCCTGCCGTGCACCGACGCGATCATCAGGCCGGTGCCGGGCGGTTCCGCGTACGGCGCCGCCTCGTCGGGCACCGGCCGCAGGCCGAGCCCCGGCTTCCCGGGCCGGGACACCGACGCCCCGTCCTCGGGCGTGTGCAAGGCCGCTGTGGCCTCCTGCCACAGGCGGCGGTGATCCCATCCGTTCGTGCTGGGATGGACCTCCAGCACGGTGCGCCGGGTGCTGCGCAGTGCTCCGGGATGCAGGACGACGGTGTCCACGATCTCCAGTCGACGCAGTCGCTCCGGGCTGCGGACCAGCACGTCCTCGCGTGCCAGGACACTGCCGAGCGCTGCGGTGAAGGCCGCCGGGCCGTAGCGCGCGGCTTTGGGTGAACCGGCGAGTGCGGTCTCCGCCGCCCCGTCGAGACTGCGGGTGAACAGGAGCGCGGTGACGGCACCGCCCAGCATTCCGTTGATCGCGGCGTCGGCGTACTCCTCGCCGGGGCACGAACGCAGCGGCGGGCGCGCGGTGTCGTCCCCGCCCACCGTCGGCCTTCCTGGGACACACAGCGTGTCGTGCACCGCGTCGAACGCCGCGAGCTGCGCGACGGACTCCGTCAACTGGGCGATCCGCAAGGCCGCGTCGAGCAGCAGCGGGCTCGGCGACTGCCCGATCCCGCAGGCGGCGGCATGGGCTGCGGCGAGTGCCAGGTCGGCCAGGTCCGGGCCCAGCGCCCGGTTCAGCGCCGCTCGTACGCGGGAGTCCTCACGCATCACGACGGCTGCGGCGACGACGATCTCCGGCACGGATCTGATCGGGATCGTCCTGGCCACGAGAGCGGTGGCGATGCCCACCGCGTCGCAGGCCACGGCGACCGCATTGACCCGCACACCTCCGGTCGTCCCCGGGTGCGTGTGTTCCAGCGCCTGGTCGTCGACGTGCACCAGCCCGTGCCGGGCGGCGATCTCGGACACCCGGTCCACCAACTGCTCATCGATCGCGGCCTCGGCGGTCTGCACGACCAGCCGTTCCAGGCCGCTGTCCCAGTAGGCGACCAGCACATCGGGGTGTTCGGCCAGTTCGACGGCCAGCTTCTCGCAGGCGGCCTCGAACTGCTCCAGGGCCGGTCTCCGCGTCTCCGGGGACTGCTGCAGCGCGAGGTGCATGCGGGACCCGGCACGCCAGTGACCGGTCTGCGGGGTCATGGTGTTGCGGGCGACCCTGCCGACCCGCACCGCGGTCTGTGACACCTCCGCCGCACCGCTCAAGACGCCACGCGCACCGGCGCTCACGAGTTCGGCGGCCATCCGCGCCGTGTTGGTGGCCGGCGGGGCGATCCGGCGTGCGGCCCCGACCGGGGCCGCCAAGGCGTTCTGCAGGACCACGGCGGGCAGCCCGGTCAGCAAGCGGAGCAGCATGTGTCACCTTCGCGGAGCCTGCCGCATTGGGCTGGGGCGGTACGGACGGGTGGGTCGTCGGAGCGGGGGAGCGAGGATCGTCGAACGGGGGCGTCGGGCGCCTGCACCGAGCGGGTTGCGGTCACGGCGGCCGGTCGTCGAGCGCGCGATGGTCGTGGTGATCGGCCGCTGCGGCGGACGGCGGAGGCGATGGCCGGCTCCCACGTTCGGCCGCCGAAGTGGGCGGGGGCGTCGTCAGGTCTTCTTCCGTCCACCCGCCCGGGTACGCGAGGTGCCCGCCGCGGTGCTCTTGGTGGTCCGCCCGGACGGGCGGGCCTTGGCCTTGGTACTCGCCGACTTGGGTGTGCGGCTCTTCGCCGTCCCCGCACTCGCCTTACTGGGACGGGTCGTCGCCTTGCCGGAACGGGACTTCGCCTTGCCCGTGGCGGTTGACGCCTTGGCCGACCTGGCAGTGCGCTTCGTCTGCGATCCCTCGGCACGGGCCTCGTCGGCCGCCCGGGCCGCCGCGGCGTCCCTGGGGCGCTGCTGGGTGAGCCACACGGCTGCGGCGCCCGCCGCGGCCAGCGGCCATTCGATCACACCAGCCACACCGAGCAGCCCGGCACCCGTGTACGCAGCGACGCGTCGCGCGCGGGGCGAGACGACCCCGACGGAGTCCAGCACACCGTCGACGAACTCCTTGGCCCGGTCCGCGCCAGGAACCTTCTCCACTGCCGCCGTCATCATCTCCACGGGGTGCGTGAGCGTCTCCTGGACGGGATGCCGCTCCTTCGTGTCCCCTGAGCCGTGCGCATGGGAACTGTCAGTCATGGTCCGCACTCCCTCCGTAGGACAGATGAGGCACGCATCGAGGTTGTGACATACCTCATATTCTCAACAACCTTGACCAGATCTGGCAATTTCGGCAACTCTGAAAATGTCTACCCCGCCGGAGGACGGACTCGACGACACGGCGCTTCGCCGCCCGATTCCCTCCACCGGACCAGCCGAGGAAACGTCCGCCGCTCGGGGGAGACGCCTCACAGGCACAGCGATGGCGACGTCGTCCGGGCCTCGGGCTTCGATCCCCACTTCCGCGGAGGCCGCCTCATGCGCATCGAACTCACCTGGCCGCGTCCCGACACGGACGACCGGACCCTGACCCTGGTACTTCCCGACCTCCCTGACCTGCCCGCCCGGCTGTGCGCCGCTCCCGCCACCCTGCTGCGCGCCGTCGTGTGCGCGGAGCCGCTGCTCTCAGCCGCGGCCGGCGTCGTCGGTGCCGGCCCGCTGACCCGGGCCGCGGTGCCGTACGCCCTGCGGTTCGCCCGGCAGGCGCTCGACACCGGTACGACCGACCGTCGCCCCCGGCACGACTGACCACCGCCGACGGGCCACCGTTCGACCGGCCCCCCACCGTGTCGGCGCCCTCCAAGAACTCGCGCAATTCCCGGCTGCGCCCGCACACCTCGCCCCCGGTCGTCCACTCCGGTCTGCTCCCGGGGGCCGGCGCCAGTTTCGCCTGCGCGAGGGCAGCGTCGGCGTGGTGCAAATGCGTGATTCCTGGGGAAACCCGCCGTCGCCATCCGCGCCGGATCGGCGAACCAGTCGGCCTGCACGCACAGATCCCGGTCGATGAGGGCGTGGGCCCGCTTGGTCGCGTACGTCGTATGCACCTCGACGATCATGTTCGCGAACCGGCCCATCGTGCCGGAATACTGGTCGGCCCAGGCCGACTGCCTCCGCGATCGACCGGCAGGTGCCCGCAGCGCCCGGCATCGACCCGCGCAGGCACGACACTCCGTCGGCCCGCACATCGCGGCGGCGGTCGTGGCACGGCCCGGCCCGCAGGAGTGTGCCTGGCCGACGCCGTCACCGAAGCGATGGTCGGGCAGTACACGAACACCGGTGAGCGCGAACACAAGGTGCTGCTGCTGATCACCACTCGACCGCGCTGCGCGACGCGTTCCTCGATACCACCGTCGGCATCGAGCCCCCTCTCATGGCAGTGATCGCCGAACGCCTGGCTGACGCCGGAGCGCACACGGCTCGCGTCCCCGCGGCAAGCGTGGCCGTGGCGGTTCGCATCGCGTCGGAGGGCCGGCTCCGGCCGGCCGGGAACGCAGAGGCGGCCCGGCCGTCACCTGGTGGCCCAGGGCGTGTTGCGAAAGTGGCGTCGTCCGCCCGAAGGACGGGCCCGCGGCGTCTGGCGTGGTGCATCGCGAGGCGGAGGCTCGTCCTCGTAAACAGCCCCCTCCTCCCGCGTCGCCAGACCCACTCACGTCCCGGAAAGGGCCGGGAAGAGGCGACTTCGGCGGCCCCGGCCCGGCTCACCGACACGGAGGACGACGGAGGCATGAGCGAGCACGACCAGGACCAGGACGACAGCACCGAACCGGCGCGGCCTCCGCTGGACGCGGCGCAGGCCCGGCACATGACGGCCGGGGCCGCGGGAGGCGATGGACGACGTCCGGCGCTCCGTGACGGTGCTTGCCGCCCGGGCCCGCGACGCGCACGCCGCCCGGGTCCGGACCTCTTGGTCACGAATGTTCCCTGTTGTACGGACGTGTTGAAGCGGACGGACAGGGGGTGGAAGCGTGCCGGGTTGGTGCTTCGCCCGGTGGGCTTGTCACCGGTTGCGGTCAAGGTCTGCCGAGTTACGGGTCTGTCCCAGCGGGCGTTGGCCGCGAGCAGGTGCCGAGTGGTGGCGGGAACCGCCGTCCCGGTCCGTCGGTGGCGTGCCTGTGAGCGGTGTGGCGCGCTGTGTTCGGGTCCTGTTTTCCGCGCCGGACGGCTGCAGGGGCTGGGTGCGGCGGGGCGGGCGCGGGCACGGTGCGTCCGGCGGGTCGTGCGCGTTGTGTCCGGCTGCGCGTGTAACAGGGGTGTATTAGCGGGTGGTTGGGCGGGAACGCCTCGTCGGGCCGGGCGGCTCTAGTGCCGTGACCGGCAACGTTTGCCCCGTCGCACCGTCCGGCACGCACGCTCGCGGCGTTGGCCGAGACCCCACGTAGCTCGCTACGAGGGCTTTCGGCCGCCTTGCGATCGCACGCACCGGACGACGCTCCTTCCGGGCAAACCTTGCCGGTCACGGCACTAGGTGGTCAGAATCGCTCGCTCGTACCGACCCGTACCGAGCGGCCGACACCCCCCACCGACACTGAGGAAGAAACGATGCGCGTACACAAGCTCACCTTCGCAGCCCTGGCCGTTGCCGCGGGTCTCTCGCTGACGGCCTGTCAGAGCGACGACGACATGGGACAGACCGCCCCGCCGTCCGCGTCCGGCGCGTCTTCCGCGAGCGGCGGTTCGGGCTCGGGCGGTTCGGACCAGGGCGGCGGGAAGGACTCCGCGGGGAAGCGGTCCGGCGGGCAGGGCACGGCCGCCGGGACCGGTTCCAACGAGAACGGCAAGGTCGGCAAGTGCCGCACCGACGAGCTGGAGGTCACGGCGACGGACAGCACCATCGACGGCGACCCCGACGGTACCGTCGCGGTGGAGCTCAAGAACGGCGGCGGCCGGGACTGCGTGCTCTCCGGGTACGCGGGCGTCGACCTGAAGACCAGCTCGGGGACGCTGTCCGCGAAGCGCACCGGCGAGAAGGCCACCCCGATGACCCTCGAGGACGGGAAGTCGGTGTACTTCGGCATCAACTACCCGATCAACAAGTCGGGCGGCTCCGGCGTCCGCATCACGGGCCTGGTGGTGACCCCGCCGGACGAGACGAAGTCGGTCACCCTCGACTGGCCGGGGGCCGACACGCTGCCCGTCACGGACGGCTCCGGCTCCCAGGTGAAGGTCGGCCCGATGGGGAGCGCCGGTCAGGGCGGCTGACCCGCACGTCCCAGGGTGCTCAGCCGCACCGCGCCGCTGTCTGACGCACCCGCACGTGCGGAACGCAAAGCCCTCTCCAGCCCCCAACACGCTTGACTCGACACGGAAGTCGTGGGCGGCGTACTGCTCGCGGGGACCGGTATCTCCCGGGCACAGGCGCACCGGCTGCCCGACGTCGCCCACGCTCTGACACCGCTCCTCGAACCCGCTGGAGCGGGACACGCAGACCACGGGGCCGTCGAAGCCCTCGTCGGCACAGGCTCGCACCCCCGCCAGGCCCGGCCGCGGCAGGTGATGGAGGTTTCGGAGGTCGGGCTGCGGTCGGAGCGGGGAGTGTGCCACGGTGAACGCATGACGTGGAACGGTGACGAGTATCAGGCCCGGTTCGATCGCATCGCCGCGGAGGGCGGGGATGTTCACGGTGAAGCCACGCTGGTCCGCTCCTTCGAGCCCACCACCGTCCTCGACGCGGGCTGCGGCACTGGCCGGGTGGCCATCGAGTTGGCCCGCTACGGGATCGCCGTGGTCGGCGTGGACGTCGACGAGTCGATGATCGCGACCGCCCGGCGCCTGGCGCCGGAGATCCGCTGGTACCAGCACGATCTGGTCGGCCTCGACCTGGGGTTGTTGTTCGATGTCGTGGTGATGGCGGGCAACGTTCCGCTGTTCACCCCGCCGGGAACGGAACCGGCCCTGGTGGCCGGGGTGGCGGGCCACGTCCGTCCGTACGGCCGTCTTGTCGCGGGCTTCTCCCTGGACCGCGGTTACACGCTGGACGACTACGACGCTCACTGCCGTGCGGCGGGACTCACCCTGGAAGCCAGATACGCGACCTGGTCCCGAGCTCCTTACACCGACGGGGAGTACGCCGTTTCCGTGCACCGCAGATGCTGACCGTCCGTGGCCGGGCCGGCGGTCAGGAAAGCGACTGCCGGAGGGCCTCGGCCAACTCCGCTGGACAGTCGCGCAGCAGGTGGGACTCGGATCCGTGATCGACATCGACGAGGTGGTCGTCCTGGCGCCGGTCTGCGCCCGCCGGACAGACCGCTCACGCGGCCTGGCCGCCGAGGGGCGAACGCCGTCTGCGTCGAGTCGCCACGGGGCGCCTGCCGCGCGAGCCCCTTCGGCCGAGGCCAGTCACCGGATCGGCGGCGGTTCCGCAGGACCGTCGCCGCCGGGAGGCTCCTCACGGGGCCGACAGCGGTCCTCGGCGAGGGCCCGCTCGAGTTCCTCTCGGGCCCGGCGTTGGATGCCGTCGCTGTCGTGCAGGAGCACGTCCATCTCCTCCGGTGTGGCCGGGACCGGGGCCGGTCCTTCGTCGGTCAGGCGGTCGTAGAGCCACTGGCATGCCCGGTCCTCGTCCGTGAAATGCCCGAGTACTTCTCGTCTGCCACGCTCATGGACTCCCACGAACCACAGGCCGACGCGCTCTTCGAGGAAGTAGCGATCGGCCGGGCAAGGGCCGCGGGGACAGTCGGGTATCTCGTAGTACGCCTCCGGGACCCCAGCCGCTCGAAGGGCCTGGCACAGTTCGAACCGGTCCATGGAACCAGTTTCCCACCAGGGGCGACGCGGGGTCGGCCTCGCGTCGCGAGGTCACCGCGATGTGGCCTTCACAACACCCACCGGTGCGGCCTTCTCCTCCGCCGACGTCGGCTTCACCCGCACCAGGGTGCCGTTGGCCACCAGGTCGGCCACATTGGTACGGGGGATGCTCGGGCAGAACGTACTCGACGTGACGTACTGGGTTGCCCTGCCCGGTTGCTCGAACGCCGGGGCGGCCGGCCCTGCGCACACGGTGACGTCCTTGGCCAACCGGTACAGGTGGTAGTCGTAGGGGTAGCGAGGGTCGATGGTGTTGAGGCTGGACGGCGGAATCGCCCGTTGTCCGTACTTCGTGCCCGCCGGGGAGAGGAACCGGCCCGCCTCGGCGCCGAAGCGGTCGAGCAACAGGTTCTGGCCCGCATGGAGCAGCAACGGCGCTGCGACCACGCCGCCCTGGGCGTTGTGCGCGAAACCGTCGTCGGGCGGATAGTTCCAGTCGCCCTGGCCCGAGTCGAGGGCGGGGTTCCACCACTTGTCCAGGGAACTGCACAGCGGTCAGGCCCCCGAGCCGGTCGTAGCCCTCGAGGATGTTCCCCAGCAGCCCGCGGGTCGGCAAGCGCTCGGGGCCGAGTCGCCAGTCGCCGCAGAAGTAGTACCGGCGATAGGCCTCGGGGATGGGGTATGGCACCAGACCCCTGCACACGCGCGGCTCACCCGGTCCGCCGTGGCCACCCCCCGGTCCTGCGAGCAACCCCACCGACCGGGATGCGGGCGTGGATGCCAGCGTGCTGGTCCGCGCCTGTCCGAGGACATGCGTCCGACCGCCGTCCTCGGCCGCGGTCGCAGTCGACGAGACGGAGGCACCCATGACGAGGGAACCGGCAAGGCCGACCGCAGCCGCAAAGCCGGCACACCGTTTTGACGATTTCACTGAACCTCCTACGTGGACGCACGTCCGGCCCAGGCCGCCCGGGCACCGGGAAGCGGCTGCGGGGCAGCCGGAATGACGAGATCACTAAGAAGTCGCACGGATTGGCGTGGGTGGGCGCTGCCTATGAGCCTGGCAAGCGTGCGTTCGTGCAGGCTGCTCATGTTTCGGCGCTGAACACTGCGTAGTCGGCTACGCAATCGCGTAGTTGGGGGCTTTGACGGGCTTGATGTGTGGGTGAGGCATGCTTGTATGTGGGTTATGTCTGATGATCTGCTTATTGGTGGTGTGGGCTCTGGGTCTGCTGATGCGGATAGGCGGTTGACGGATCCCCAGTTCCTCGTGAAGGCGAATCCGGACCAGGTGCTGGAGTCGGCGACCGCAGCTTCGGGACCTGCGGCGCGGTTGGCGGCGGCGGTGTACCGGGAGTCGGCGCCCCTGCACCGCGATGCCGGTGCGACGGTGCGAAGGCAGTTGCTGGCGCTGGACGCCGCCCGGTACGGGGACCGGGTACTGTCGGCGCGGATCACTGGCGTTCCGGTGGAGGGCGAGCCCGCCGCTCGGTGGGGGGTGGAGTGGGCCACTGGGCCCCAGACGGAGTCCCGTTTCCAGAACGTTCTGACTGGTCACGATGGCAAGGTGAACGTGGTGGCAACGGCTGTGGTCAAGGGCCGCCCGGTCGCTGTCACCGGCAGCGACGACGAGACGGTGCGCGTGTGGGACCTGGACACGGGTCAGTTGGTCGGCGAGCCCCTGACCGGCCGTGACGGTCCGGTGCATGAGTTGGCGACGGCAGTCGTTGATGGCTGGCCACTCGCAATCACAGACAATGGGCGGGTATGGGATCTGGGCACGGGCGAGCAGGTGCTCGGATCCCACACCCATCGCGTCGGCAAGGTGGCGGCGATCGTAATCGACAGTTGGCCCCTTGCAATCGTGGGCGGGTGCGAGACTGTGTCGGTGTGGGACATGGTCACGGGCGAGCGGGCCGGTGCGCCTCTGATACACCACATCGACGACGTGGTGGCGGTGGCGACGGCGACGGTGGATGGGTGTCCCCGCGCGGTCATCAGCGAGTGGATTGCTGGGAGTAGTGGGCATCCGGCCGACGAGGGAACGGTGCGGATATGTGTGTGGGACCTGCTCCTACGCAAGCAAGTGGGCGAACCTGTCACCGTGGATGCTCACATAGCGGTAGTAGTGGCGGCGGTGATGCACGACCGCCGTTTCCTGGTAATCACTGGTGGCTACGACGGCGCGGTGCGGTGCTGGGATATGGCCACCGGGCGGCGGGTCGGTGGCTCCCTGACCGGCCACACCGACTGGGTGTCGGCGGCGACGGCAGTGGTGATCGGCGGCCGCTTCCAGGCCGCGACAGGCAGCAACGATCGGACGGTGAAGGTGTGGAGCACCGGTCGGCAGGTCGGGTCGGAGTTGGTGTTCCCTGAACCGGTTCACGCGGTGGCGATGGCGCCGGACGGGAGGTTGGTGGTGGGGTTCGGCAAGGAGGTGGCGGTGTTGACCCACCGCTGACCGGATTCTGAACAAGTACGCCGGCCGTGGCGTCTGCCTGAGGGGCGTGCCGGTGCTGGTTGTTCAGGGGCGTTGGTGGGGTCGGGTGTGCCAGCGGTAGGTGGTCCATGCACGGCGGATGAGGCTGCGGACGGCGATGATGGTGTCGGCGAGGTCGCAGAAGGCATCGATGACCGTGGCGCGGCGCTCAGTGCAACGGGCGAGGCGCTGGAAGGCGTTCTGCCAGGCGTGGGTACGTTCGATGTGCCACCTCTGGCTGGCCTGGATCGGCGCTTTCTGGCCCTTGCGGGCGATCTGTCCGTGCAAATGTCGCTGGGCGAGCAGGGTGCGGGTGTCGGCATTGTCGTAGTCGGCGTCAAGGTGCACGGTGGTGCCTTCGGGCACGGGCCCGAGGTCGTTCAGCAGGTCCAGGGTTGGAGCGAGGAGCGGGGAGTCGTGGCGATTGGCCCGAGCCAGAATACGGCCGAGGGGAATGCCATAGCCGTCCACCAAGCTGGAGCGTTTTAAGGCCCTGCTTGCCCCGGTCGACCGGCGACCGCCCCGCAACCTCGCCACCGCCCGGCGCCTTGGTGATGCAGCCGTCAACGGCGATCCGGTCCGGGACCAGCCCCACGATCCTGTCGTACGTCTCCAGCGCGATCTGCTTCAGATGGGCGAAGACGCCGAGGCGGATCCATTCGTCGCGGCGGCTACGGATCGTGGTGGCCGAGCAGGTTGTATCCGCTATCGCCTGGTAAGAGCAGCCGAACCGCAGGAGCTGCAGCAGCTTGTCGAAGACGACCCGGTCGCTTATGCGCCGACGGTGGCAGCCCAGCGGATGATTCGGATCGTAGGCTGGCCGCTCGGGCAGCAGTGCAGCGAGCTGCTCCCACAGTGGTTCGGCCAGCCATGACGGCAGGACGGGCACACGTCTCCTCGGTGATCACACAGCGTCGCAACTCCATGATCACCGAGACCGGTACCCGTCCCTGTCACCGGGGATCCCCAACGCCCCTATCGGCGCGGGTTCTAAAGCGAAGGGGATCGAAGAGTTCGAGCAGACGTGCCGGGGCTGCGTCCGAATGAGTTCGGCCGGATTGGGGGGGCTGATGCATCGGAGCGAAGCTTGCTGGAGTCGGACGCGGAGCCCCTTCGCATCTACGCGCCCCTGCTTGTTCCTGGTCTGCTCGGCGATGTTCCGATCTCGGGCGCAGTCGCGCAGGATGGTTCCGGCAGCTCCGGCGATGTCTGCGGCCGGGACTTGGCCGGTCGAACCCGGGGTGTGGGAAGGCGACTTCGCGCCTTGGTACACCGAGCCCCCCATGGCCGCAGACTGGATGACAGCAGTCGGACCGCTCGCCGTCGAGAGCGAGGCCCGCTTCGACCAGGCTTGCTGCCGGCTCGCCCGAACCCTCCACACGACGGGCGTCATCGAAAAGTGTGTCGGCCGCCCCGTGCCTGTGATCGTCCACCAGCCCGAGGACTACGAAGCGATCGCCCGCCGGACCGAGGCCGCCAACCCCTCCGGCTCGCCGATGAGTTCACCTCTCGGGCCGTGTTCGCCGACGCTGAGAATGCCGACGGGTCCGGCACTGCGGGCGCCGATCACCGAGAATGGGATCGCCCGACTGGGGTGGTCACAGTGGGGCGTTTGTCGGCGGGGTGCCGCGGTCGTCGGGGAGGTGCCGAGGCGAAATCAGTCGAACTTCGCGCCGAAGCGCACGCATCCGGTACGCATGGCCCGTCGGCGGCCCGACTCTCGACGACCGCGTCGACCTGCTCGCCACGGCCGCTCGATGTGATGCGGATCAGCATGGATGCCAAACGGACCAGTCCGCTGCGCCGTGCGCACTGCCGACTGCAGCCACGCAGCCAACGGGGAGCAGGCGGCACGGGAGAAGAACAGGCGGATCAGCGGCCCGTCGAACCGTCGATGAGTTCGCGCAGGATGTCCGCATGCCCCGCGTGACGGCCGGCGCCTCCCTCGCACCGGGGCGGTACGGCGGATGACGAGCACATGGTCGGTGACTTCGGAGGTATGCCCGTCCGGCCCGGTCGCGATCCGCCGGGGTGCGTCGGCCCGCTCGACCGTCCATGTGTCCGGGGCCAGTTCGATACCGGCGGCCACCTCCTGCGGGCTCGGGCAGCGGGTGTCGGAGACCTGGTTCCACGACCACTGCGCGGTCGAGCCGTGGTCGACGACCAGCAGCCGCCCGCCCGGGCGCAGGGCGTGCGCGGCCAAGCGCAGGAAGGCGGCGCGGTCCAGGTCATGGGGGGTGTGCAGGTAGTGGGCGCTGATCAGGTCGAACGCGCCAGGCGGGAAGGACGCGCGCAGGTCGTGCTGTACCGGGGTGAGGCGCTCGCCCAGGCCGCGCGAGCGGGCGAGGGCGGCGAGCCGCTCGACCGCCACGGCCGAGACGTCCACGGCGGTGACCTGCCACCCCTGCCCGGCGAGCCACAGCGCGTCGCCGCCGTTGCCGCATCCGAGATCCAACGCGTCACCGGACGGCAGGCCCGCCACCGTCTCGGTGAGGCGGACGTTCGGCCGCGGGTCGTCGGCCGTCGGCCGGGAGGCATGGACGCCGTCCCAGAACGCGACCGCAGCATCGGTGGTGCTCATTCAAGACTCCTCGTGTCGATGGACGCTCAGTCTTGCCAGGCACACCACGACCAGGCACGAAATCTTGCGGTAACGGCAAAGCGGGCCTCGACGGCGAGACGGCTCCGTGCACCCCGCCCCTCCCAAGACGGACGACGAGGTACTCGACGCGGTGGGGCCACGGCTCCGCGTCCCGCGCGGCGGCCGCGGCATCACCCTCGCCGACGTCGCGGCGACGACGGGCGTCTTGGGGAGCACCCTGTTCCGGCTGGAGAACGGGCAACGCCGACCGCCCCTGGAACTGCTGCCGCTGCTGTCCCGTATCTACGACGTCCCGCTCGACGACCTCGTCGGTGCCCCGCGCACCGGCGACCCCCGGATCCCCTCGGCCGACGATGCGGGCGGACTGGAACCGCCGGTCCGAGGTTGCGAGGCGGTCGAACCGGGCCCGGGCGGCCGTGTGGTGACAGCCGCGGGGGAATTCCATGTGGTCCGGATCACCGAGTGCTCGCAGCAGTGTGCCTGCCATGAGCGCCGACGGATGCGTGCAGGGCCGACCGGTGGCCCTGGCGGAACGAGGTCGATGACTGCATCATTTCAGTGGTCCCGTCACCGGCGCGGCGCCTTCCGGCACCGCCCCGTCGGCCCGGCCTTCGGCCGCACAGCGTGGGGTGTGCCCGGCCGCCTCCCCATGACCATCAGCCGGCAACCGGCACACATGCCTTGGACGAGACTCTGCCGGTCCGGTGATGTCTGACTCGGCCTCTAGGCTACGAGGCATGGCCCGTTCCTGGACACGACTGCATGAGCACCTCGGTGCTGCTCCCGGCCCACCGGACTCCGACATGGTCCGACGGGCCGCTGCCGACCTGACGACACAGTTCGGCCTCGACCCGCAGCTTTGACCGTTCCACCGCCTTCGCGGCGTCCCCGTCCCGCAGACGGTGACCGGGAAGGCGCAGTCGCCACCATCAGAAAGCAGATACTGCCCATGTTTCACGAGACCCCGATCTACAACCGCCTCATCGCAGAGCAGGGAGATGTCCCCGCCCAGGTGCGTGGCGAAGCCCAGAGACTGGGAAGAGAGCTGGAACAGGTCATACCGCCCTCGCACCTGTCGGTCCCTGCTGCTCAGAGCGGTCCTTTTCCAAGGCCGCGCACCTGACCGCCGACGCCACGCGGACTGCACCGACCGGTCGGGACGGCATGCGGCTCTACGCCGCAGTCGAGGAAGCCCACGACCTGGTCGCGGCCGACGTGTGCCTCACCGGCGCGCCGGGCCCGGCACCGGCCGGGCCGAGTCGACGGGTGGTCGAGCGGGATACCGTCGTGGCCCTGTTGTCGTGGTTGCGGAGGCGTGACACACGTTCGCTCGGCGCTGTCGGATCGTCTCCTCGCCGCGGCCACATGTCGTTGATCCCGGTGGGACCACCCAATCCGTACTGCTGCGCAACACTGACGTCCTCTGTCCGATGTCACCGGACTCCGGCCGCGCGCCATCGAACGTTCGGCAGCCGCTGACCGCCGCCCACGCCCGTACGCGGACCGATGTGGTTCGTCGGGCCGTGCCCGGGCTCCTCCTACGGCTGGAGAGAGTCGGGGCACGAGTCGGCCGACTGCGTGATCGTCCAACCGCCCCCGGATACACGGACGCTCGGATGTGCCGGGGGGCGTTGGGCGGGGTCGGGAGGAGCCGCGGAGGCGCCGTCCCCGTCCGCGGGCACCACGGCGAGCGGCGTAGTCATGTGGGCCACCGTGCACGCCAACTGCAGCATGGCCGGGTGGCTGAGGGGAGGGACATCTTTGGGGAGACGGATGGAGAGGGCGTCGTCACTGCCGATCGCCACCTCCGGTGTGTCCGTCAGGCGGGGCAGCTCCGTGGTGGCCGTCCTGGCCTCGCTCGTGGTCGGTCCGGCGAACAGAAGGCGCACGGCGGCCCCGAAGTCCCCGGGGCCGCCGATCTTGCGCAGATAGGGCCTCAGTTCCCCGTCGTGCAGGAAGTAGAGGGCGATGGCGGTGGACACCGGAGGCTTCGGACTGGGAGGGAGCATGCCGCTCGCCGGTTCACCGGCCTCGATGACATCGGACGGGGGGACTCCGCACGCCGCCAGGGTGAGCGCGGTCGTGAGCCCGGCCAGCAGCGCCCCTACGCGCGAGCCCTTCACCGGGCGCTCACGGCGACGTCGTCGTCGGCTGCGGCGTCGCGGTGCAGGGGGAGCTCGACCGTGAACACCGCGCCGCCACCGGGCAGGTTCGCCGCACGGATGCGTCCTCCGTGCAGGTGCACGTTCTCGGCCGTGATGGCCAGGCCCAGCCCGCTGCTCTCGCTCCTGGTCCGTGATGTGCTCGCCTTGTAGAAGCGCTCGAAGATGTGCGGCATGGCTTCCTCGGCAATCCCGGGTCCGTTGTCGGTCACCTCGATGACGGCCCACGCCACGTCCGCTCGCTCCTCCCTCACGCTTATGGTCAGCCGTACCGGCGGCGCCCCGTGCCGCAGCGCGTTGCCGACCAGATTGGCCATCACCACGTCGAGCCGGACCGGATCCACGCGCGTCCTGAGCACGGCCGGTCGGGGCAAACGGGTCTCCACCCGGCCCTGCCACCCGCGAGAGGCGAGGGTGCGCTGTGCCGACTCGGCCAAGTCGATCTCGTCCAGGTTGAGTTCGACCGCGCCCGCGTCGAAACGGGAGATCTCCATCAGGTCGTTCACCAGCCCGCTGAGCCGGCTGGTTCCCTCGCTGAGGAACCTCAGCGCGTCGCCGGTCTCCTGGTCCAGGTGCCGTGTCTTCTCGTCCAGCATGTCGGTGACCGCCGACATCGCCGCCAGCGGCGTGCGCAGTTCATGGGAGACGTCCGCGACGAAGCGGCGCGCCCGGGCCTCCAGGCGGCGCAGCTCCGCGACCGACTGCTCCAGGGCGGCCGCCGTCTCGTTGAAGGATCGTGAGAGGTCGGCCAGTTCGTCGGAACCGTTGACGGCCAGCCGGACGTCGAGGTGCCCCTCGGCCATCCGGCGCGTCGCCCGACGCAGCGCCCGCACGGGACGGAGCACGCCGCTCGCCGCCAGCAGCGCCAGGACGACGGCGAGACACAGTGCCACCAGGGTGGCGCGCTCGATGCCGCTGATCATCGCTCGCACGTAGGCCTCTTCGGTGTTCTGCGGCACCACCAGATACATCACCATCCCGGAGAGCCTGGACTCCTCGCCCTCGCCGGCGGTGTACGTGACCGGCATTCCGACGACGAGGCAGGGATGCCCGTCGGCGTTGATCCGCTGGAACACCGCGGCGCGCTTGGTCTGCACGGACCGGCGCAGTTCGGGGCTCAGTTTGTCGAAGTCGGCGCTCGGCGCGTAGGCGCGAAGGCCGCCGTACGTGGCCATGACCCGCCAACCTTGTGACTGGTTGGCGCCGAGCACCTGGTTCACCGCCGACTGCAGCTCCGACTGGTCCGGCGTAGCGGAGGTGTAGACGGCCACGGCGTTGACGCTCGCCCGGAACTGCCTGATGACGGAGTCCTGGCTCTGCTGCAGCACCCCCGTGCGCGCCTCCCGGAAGGCGAGTGCTCCGGTGCCCAGGGCACTGGCCATGGTCACCAGGACGAAGGCCGCCACCAGCCGGGGGCGCAGCCCCCGCAGCGGAAGCGGGACTCGGGCCAGGACCGTCCCGAGGAACCGCCCCTTGCCGGCGTCCTGCCCGGCCGCCGCGGCCTCGTGTCCGCGTACGGCCTTTCCTGCCTGTACGGTTCTCCGGTCGTTCACGAGATGCCGAAGCGGTAACCGAAGCCGCGTGCGGTCTGCACGTACCGGGGATCCCTGCCCTCACCGAGTTTGCCGCGCAATCGCTTCACGCAGGCGTCCACGAGCCGTATGTCGCCGTGGTAGCTGTGCTCCCAGACCGCTTCCAGCAGCTGCTGGCGGCTGAACACCTGGCCGGGCGAGGCCGACAGGGTCAACAGCAGTCGCAGCTCGGAGGGGGCGAGGGTGACGGGTTCGCCACGGTGTGTCACCACGAGCCCCGCCCGGTCGATGACCAGCTCTCCGTGCGACTCCGGCCGGGGCCGGAGGCCGTCCGAGACCGACGCGTCCTGTCTGCGCAGCACGGCCCGTATGCGCGCGTCGAGCACCCGGGCCTGCACGGGCTTGACCACGTAGTCGTCCGCACCGGCCTCCAGCCCCACGACCACGTCGATGTCGTCCCCCCTGGCCGTCACCATGATGATCGGCACCTGGTCGCGAACCCTTATCCGCCGGCACACGTCGAGGCCGGACATGCCGGGCAGCATGAGGTCGAGCACGATGACGTCGGGCTGGAAGCGGCGGAGCTGTTCCAATCCCTCTTCACCGGTTCCGGCGGCGCATACGTCATGCCCCTGATGCCGTAGCGCCAATTGGACGGCCATACGGACATCTGGGTCGTCTTCGACAATCAGGACTCGTGACACTTCGCCAGTGTAGGCCGATCGGGTGAGGCGACCGTCCCGGAAAGAGCGCCTCGCGAGCGCTGTTACCGAATGATCACAACGGGCCGGGGTGTCGACGGTCCGGTCCCGGGCCGCGAGAGCCACCGGCAGGCCACCGTTGCCATTTCGTCATCATCCGAGCTCATGGTGATCATCTGCAACGACCAGTCTGAGCTGCCATGCATTCGGCACGAGAGCGGGAATCCGCACCACCCACCGGCAGCGCCCCGGCCTCCCACCGCGGTGGCCGTCAGCACCGGTCCTCCCACCGTCGGGTCGCTCCGCGCCGGTCCTCCCACCGCCGGAGCACTCCGACGGGCCGCCGGTCGCGGAGCTATCTGATGGGCACGTTGATGGTCGTCGGCCTGCTCGGCTCGACGCCGTACCTCCTGGACAGCGGACGAAGTGACGCGCCGAGCGGTGCACCGCGCCCGCGGAGCACGGTGCGCATCACCCCCGAGCCCGCCCCGACGCCCACTCCGACGCCCACTCGGACGGCCGCTCAGCTCCCTGCCGAGATCGATGTCCCTTCGAGGGGCACCGGCTCGTTCGTCACCGCGGACGCCGGTGGCGCGAAGGTCGGTCGGGGACCGCGCCTGCTCCGCTACGTGGTGGAGGTCGAGGCCGGGCTCGAGATCGCGCCGGCCCAAGCGGCGAACGAGATCGCCGACATACTTGCCGCTCCCCGGGGATGGACCCGCAACCAGGCCTACTCCTTCCAGTTGGTGGGCGCGGGAGCTCCCCACGACCTCACGGTGAAGATCGCGACACCGGGAACGGCGGACGCTCTGTGCTGGGCGGGCATCCGCCAGGACACCAAGGGCGAATACAACTGCGAGGTCCCCGACGGGGTGGTGGTCAACCTCAAACGCTGGGTCGAGGGCTCGCCCACGTTCGACGGTCCGATCCATGACTACCGGGCGCTGATCATCAACCACGAGATGGGACACTTCCTGGGCCACACGCACATGACCTGCGCGGGTCCCGGGCGACTGGCTCCCGTGATGATGCAGCAGATCAAGGGTCTGCACGGATGCGTCGCCAACGCCTGGCCCTATGACGAGAACGGTCGCCTCGTCTCCGGGCCGCACGTGACGTGACCTGCAACGCAGCATGCGTGTTCGTGTAGTTCGTCGCATCTTCGTGCAGCACGTTGCAGCGATCTGCCTGATCGATTTCCCATCGGTTTCCCAGTTCCCCACCTGATCGGGGAGGGGGGAAATCCGGGCGAAATCGTCACAGGGGCCGGAGACCAGCACTGGGACGCTGTTGGTTAATCCCGGCCTTCGCGTGACGTCAGCTCCCAAGACCTTGTTGTGGTCTTGGGAGCCGACGTTGTCGTATAGGGAGGGTGTCGATGTCGATGCAGCCGCGGGAGCCGGGGGAGATCCCGGTGGAGACGGCGCGGGTGGCTCGCGCGGCCTTCCCCGAGGGAGGCCTGGCGATCCGGGTCCGGGATGAGCTGGGTGCTCTGTTCACGGACGAGCAGTTCGCGGATCTGTTCCCGACACGAGGGAAACCCGCTTGGTCGCCGGGGCGTCTGGCAATGGTTTTGGTGTTGCAGTACGTCGAGGGGCTGACCGACCGGCAGGCCGCTGAGGCGGTGCGGGCCCGGATCGACTGGAAGTTCGCGCTGGGGCTGGAGCTGACCGATTCGGGCTTCGACTTCCCGGTGCTCTCGGAATTCAGGGACCGCCTGGTCGGCGGGGATGCCGGACCGCGTGTCCTGGACACGATCCTGGTCGCGGCCCAGGAACGGGGGCTGGTCGCGGCCGGCGGTAAAGCGCGGACGGACTCCACGCATGTGCTGTCCTTCGCGCGTGAACTGAACTGGCTGGAGCTGGTCGGCGAGACCTTACGACCTCGTCCACGATTGGCAGTGGAGGAAGGAGCGGCGTCTGGGGCCTTCGAATCCAAGGCGGAGGAGGGAGTCGGATGGGGTCTCCCCTGCTCGAAAGCAGCTGAGAGCTCGGGGAAGGAGCGTCGGTGACTGACGACAACGCCGGAGGCGGAGGTCCCAGACACCGCGATGCCGCTGCCAATCGTGGACGAGGTCGTTACAGAAGGCGCTGAACGCGGTGGCCCAGGCCGAGCCGGACTGGCTCCGCGCCCGTGCTCTGCCGACCTGGTTCACGCATTACGCGACCCGGATCGAGGAGTCCCGCTTCCCCAAGGCCCGCACCAAGCGTGTTGAGGTGGGCCGCCGGATTGGGACGGACGGCATGTGTCTGCTGCGCATGGCTGGGCGGACGACGCGCCCGCCGCGCTGCGGGCGCTGCCGCAGGTGGAGATCCTGCGGCAGGTGTGGGTACAGCACTTCCACATGGTGGAGGGCGAGGTGGAAAGGCGGGACCCAAAAGACCGCCGGCCGGAAGCGCCTGGTCACCCCGTATGACGTCGAGGCTCGCGGCAGCATCAAACGCGACACGATGCGGGACGGCTACAAGGTCCATCTCACGAGACCTGCGAGGCCGACACGGTGCATCTGGTCACGAACGTGACCACGAGCGTCGCTACCGCCCCCGACGACCGGAATGACCGCTGTCGTCCATACCGGCCTCGCCGCACGGGGCCTGCTGCCGGACGAACTACTGGGTCGATGCCGACTACACCAACTCCAGTGCCCTGGCCGCCACCCGCATCGACCATGACGTCGCTCTGCACGGGCCACTGGCGCCGGTGACCGTCGCCCAGGCCCCTGGTGAGGCCACCTACGGGCAGGACGCCTCCACCATCGACTGGGACAAACCAGCATGTGACCTGCCCGAACGGCATCACCAGTACCCAGTGGCACCACCGCCGCACACCGGACCGGCGGTCGACGGCAGTCACCCCCAGCCCTGGCAGCCAGCCGACCCTGTTTATGCTCACGCCCATGGCACTGGAATGGGAACAGATCATCGTCGACTCCTCCGACCCCATCTCCCTCGGGCGCTGGTGGGCCGAGGCTCTCGGCTGGGTTGTGGTCGACGAATCTGAGGAGATCATCGAGATCCGGCCTGAGCCGGACCGGATGCCGGGCCTGCTCTTCGTACCTGTCCCCGAGGGCAAGACGTCGAAGAACCGGCTCCACCCCGACTTCCGACCCGACGACCAGGAGGCCGAGGTCGCCCGGCTGCTCTCCCTCGGTGCCCGGCGCGCCGATACCGTGCAGGACGAGCAGCACTGGGTGACCCTTCTCGACCCGGAGGGCAACGAATTCTGTGTCCTGGGTGAGCGGAAGAGCTGAGCGGGGCCGGGCAGCGAAGGGCCGAGCGGTCGGTCGAGATCGGTGACGAGATCCTGCGTCCAGAGCAAATGGTTGACAGAAGAACGAACTTCGTGATCCGGGCGATCGGGCAGACAGCCTGCGGCCTGCCCCAGACGGAGACCGTCGAGGTCCGCATCCCGAAGCTCTTCCAGAGTCTCGGCGCTGAACAACCAGTCCCTGCGGTAGCCCGCCAGGAACCGGATGTTCTCCAATTCCACGGCCGGAGGCTCACTCCAGACCTCGTACTCCCATCCCCGCGACTCGACCGCCCGCCGGGTCCAGCCGAAGGTGAACTCCACCTCCGGCTTGGACAACCGGTGCAACGGCTTGACGTCGACAACCACCGGAACCTGCCCGGTGAGCAGGAGACAGTCCGGGATGTGCCGGCGGACCTTTCCTTCCAGCACCGTCTTCAGAAGGAAGGGCTGGGCCACGATGCCGCGTACAGACGGATCGAAGTCAGCGAAGAGCAACCGCGATATTTCCCGTCGCGACTCGTGGATCACGTGGTCGCGCATAGTCGCCGACCAGTAGGTGCCCGAGCAGTGCTTCTGGCCCTTGGAAGCCCCAGCCACCTCCGAGATCCCCGAGGGCCACTGGGGCGGCTGGGGCCGGATCAGGCCGCTCGCGACGATCCTCGCCCGGCTCAGCGGTGGTGACACCGAGCGGGCCCGTACGCTCGCGCGTGAGCGGATCGCCGCTAGCCGAGCCGAACACACCCGCCTGCCCCGATGAGCGGTGAACGAACTGGGAA
The DNA here is from genome assembly GCF_042892615.1 of Streptomyces sp. NPDC001750. Taxonomy (NCBI): domain Bacteria; kingdom Bacillati; phylum Actinomycetota; class Actinomycetes; order Kitasatosporales; family Streptomycetaceae; genus Streptomyces; species Streptomyces sp. NPDC001750. The sequence continues at coordinate 28,069 of NZ_JBIAUE010000043.1, forward strand.
GCGATGCGGCCGGTAGCACAGCCGGGCAAAGCAACCCCTCCATCGCGAGTCGGCTTCCGGCAGGGCGGCCAGGTGTGCGACTCCCCGCCGACCAGGCGCGGGCGGAACGGGAACGTGAAGCCGCAGCCGACGCTGACGCGGCCCGTCAGGCCGCACCGTGCGAGGACCCGCACCGTGCGAGGACTGCGGGCAGCAGCGGTCGGCCGGGCTCTGCGAGGCGTGCTGCCGCGGTGAGCGGCCGGCATGGTGGCAGCCGGCGCTGACTCCCGACGCGGCCGGGGACGGCGCGTCGATCCGCAGGAGGGCCCGGGCCGCCGCCGTCGCCTCCCACACCTCGGCCGAGACTCCCACCACGGCGTCCACCCGCGCCTTGATCGCGTCCACACCGGCTCGACGAGCGCGACGGATGTCCGACACGGAAGCGGCCCCCCTGCGCCTCACCGCGTACAGCCGCTCGGGGTCTTTGCCCTGGGCGGCTGTACGCGAGGGAGCGGGCCGACGTTCACCGGCGCCCGCGTCCGGCGTGTGACCAGCCATGCGGCTCCGAGCACGTCAGCGCGGCTCGCGTATCCCCGGTGCGCCTCGCGGTGGGCGCGGGCGCGCCAGAGCGCCCGGCTGACGGCGCACCGTCGGGCGGACCCCGGCCGGCTCATCCGGCAGGCATCCCCACTGTGGACCGGAGCCTTCGGCTTCACGGCGACGGCCGACGACAACACGGCATGAACCGGTCGCCGTTTTCGGAGGACTGGGAGAAGACCGGCCGCAGGCTGACCGCGCCTGCGGCCATCGCTGCCTCGAGTTCGGTCCGGTGCAGGCAGTCCACATCCGGGTGGTCACGGCCGAAGCAGCACATGAGGGGAGCCCGGCCGGGCCGAGGCGACGCGGCACGGTCCGCGATCGCGGTGCGGAAGGGGGCGGCTCCGGTTCCCGCGCTCACGGTGATGGCCGGGACGGACGGGTTCGAGGGGAGTCGGAACACGTGCTGACAGGGCGCGTTCCCGGCATGGACGATGTGTCCTGGCTGCACCGTGCTCAGACATGCGCAACCCGCACCCAGGAAGATGTCCTTGCCGCTGCGGTGGGGCCTCGGTGTCGTGGCGACCTTCAGGCCGACAGCGTTGGGGGAGACCATGGGCGAGGAGGAGATCGAGCGTTGGGGCCCGCCGATCCCGCCTTCGTTCCTCGCGCCGCGGAAGGCTTTGCCGGTCCCATGACGGGCGCCCGCAGTGAGGGTGAATCACCACCGTCGATGCCCCGACCGAGGATGCGGGCGAGGCCCTCGCCTCGCATCTCGGTCCGTTGGACGGTCACCGCAGCCGCTGGGTGAACGAAAAGCGCCGTGCGCCGCAGTACAAGGCGCTGGTCGGTCGCATCGCAGAACGAGAATCAGGTGGCGGGAACATCTCCTTCAAGAAGGCCGACGGCTTGCTCGGCTCCAGCGCTGGGTGATTCCCGCCGATGCTGCCGCGTCCGGTCAGCTGGTCTGGAGGTCTGTCAGCCACCTCAGGACGAGGTCGTTGAAGTCGTCGGCTCGCTCTTGGTGGAGCCAGTGTCCGGCCTCCGGCCAGTGGAGGGACCGGCTGCGGGGGTCGGCGAAGGTCGTTTCCTCCCAGGCGGCCTGTGCCGGATGCGTGTGGATGGTGAGGACGGGGCATCGCCTTCTCCGCAGGTACTCGTCGGCGCCTGAACGTGTTGCGACGGATCCCTCCGTCAGGAATGCCTCCAATATGGACCGCATCACCTCGGGGGCTGCGCCCAGGACTCGCCGCTGATGCCATTTCCTCAGGGCATTGGGTATTTGCTTGCCTTCTGCCGCGGCGAGCGCGCCGGCAACTTGCTCCAGCCCGTTGTCGGTTCCCAGTGCGTTGATGAGTGGCTGCCATCGTCCGGATGCCTCATGGTCAGGTAGGCCATAGGGCGAATCCACGACGACCGCGGCTGCGACGAGATCGGGATGCTCGACGGCGAGTGTGCTGACGATCGCCCCGCCTTGCGAATGGCCGACCGCGATGACTCGGCCGACTCGCAGGAGGCTGACCAATCCCGCGAGATCTGTGGCGAAGTCCGTCGAGTCGAATCCTTCGCGCGGAACGCTTGAGCGTCCGTGACCCCTGTTGTCGGGCGCGATCACGCGAAAGCCGGCGTCCACCAGGGGGCCGATCTGCCAGCTCCAGTCGTGGGAATCGCACCCCCAGCCGTGAACCAGTAGGACGGCGGTATCGCCCTCGCCCTCGTCCGTATAGAACAGCCGGACATCCGTCAGGTCGGCATAGGGCATCGTAGTGGGCTCCTTCCGCCCGTGGTTGACGTGAGCATCACGTCATTGAGGGGTCTCCATGGCGTGATGGAGACCGCGTCGTGGTGTGTGAACCCCGCTGTCACCGTCATCGCCTTCCTCGTGGCGCCGTGCGCTCCATACCCCGCCAGACCTCGCGCAGACCGTGACACATCAGCTGCGCAGCTCCGTCGGGCAGGCCGGTACAGAGGGACTGGTTGATCCGGTCGGCGATCGGCCAGAGCGTCTCGAAGAGTTCGTCGCCGGTCTCGGTCAGGTCGAGCCGTGTCACGCGCATGTCGGACGGATCGGAACCACGAACGATCCGTCCCGCCCGGACCATGCTCTCCACGATCCGGGTGAGCGTCGTCTGGTCGATCATGGCGTGCTCGGCCACCTCCTTCAGGGAGATCCCCGGCCGCATCGCGATGGACAGCAGCACCCGCCACTCCGCGACGCGTACTCCGTAGGGCCGGAACTCCTGGGTCAGGAGGCGATCCCGACGCCCCGCAACCTGGGTGATCCAGAAGAAGAGATGGCTGTGCGCCGCCTCCGCCGGAACACCGCGCCGCCCGGTGTCGGATCCGAGGTCCTCCAACGCCGGAAGCGCCGCGATCGCCGCATCCGCGCCAAGTGTGGACGCTCTCTGCTCGCTCGACATGACGTAAACCTAGCCTCAGAAACCTGCATTCACAATCATTATTTCCCTCGCGATGCGATCTCCACGGGCGAAATGCCAGATTAATACTTGTAAGCACATCTAGATGCTGCCAGTCTGACCTGACCCGGACTTCGCGGGGCCGGGCTCGTCGACGGCTGCCTGAACGGCGCAAGAAACGGAGGGTAGTTGGTGGGGTGGGATCGGATGGCGTGGCGGTCATGGCCGACGATCTTCGACGTGGTGACCTGGGCTGTGAAGTGGTGACCTGGGCCGTGAGGATGCGGTGGGGGCGGGCGGTTGGCCGACCCGGGGTGGCTGGTGAACGTCGATCCGGGGTCCTACGGTCTGTGTGATGTGGTGATCAGTCTTGCCGATGCGGATCCGTTGGGAGGGTGGGTCCGGTAGGAACGAGGGTTATGACGCGCAGGCAACTCACCGGTGAGCATTGGAAGTTGATCGAGCCGTATCTGCCGATCGGCGAGTACGGCCCGTACCCCGAACGACTGCGGGATCAGTTCGAGGGGGTGATCTGGCGGTTCCGGTCCGGTGCCCAGTGGCGTGAGATGCCGAACGAGTTCGGGCCCTGGGCCACCGTCTACGGACGCTTCCGGGTCTGGCGGAACGCCGGCGTCTTCACCGCCCTTCTGGAAGGTCTGATTACCGAGGCCGCCCGGCAGAGGAAGGCGGACTTGTCCCTGGTCAGCGTGGACTCCACGACCGTCCGTGGTCACCACGACGCCGCCGGGATGCGCGTCGGCAAGGAGGTCATGGACGCCCTGGTGGAAGCTGCCGCAGAGGAGGAACAGGCCCGGCAAAAGGGGGCGGCGAGACGGGACAGAACGGGCAAGGAGAGGGGAGCGGCCCCGAGCGGGAAGAGCGGCGACGCGTCCGGCGACGGTACAGGCTCCGCTTGAAGGAAGCCCTGCTCGGCAGGTCCCGCGGTGGACTGACCAGCAAGATTCACCTCGCAGCCGACCAGAAGCGTCGGCCGCTGTCGTTCGTCCTGACTGCCGGGCAGGCCGCAGACAGCCCGCAGTTCATCCCCGTGCTGAAGGAGATCCGCGTCCGCATGCCGGTCGGCCGGCCCCGTACCCGGCCGGGTGCCGTCGCGGCAGACAAGGCCTACTCGTCCCGCGGTAACCGCTCCTACCTGCGGAAACGCAGCATCAAGGCGGTGATCCCGGAGAAGAAGGACCAGGCCGCCAACCGCAAGAAGAAGGGCAGCCGAGGAGGCAGGCCTGTCAGCCACGACGCGGCCCTCTACAAGGAGCGCAACACCGTCGAGCGCTTGATCAACCGGCTGAAGGACTGGCGCGGCATCGCCACACGCTACGACAAGACGCCCGAAAGCTACCTCGCCGGCCTCGAACTCCGCGCCTCGACGATCTGGTTCGAAGACCTCTTACGAGCAGTCGATTGATCGCGACATCACACAGACCCCAGCAGCGCCGGGCCAGGTAGTCCCAGTCCGGTTCCCGCCCGGCTGCGGGAGCGGGAGCGGACAGAGGTGATCCGCCGCCCGCCTCCGGCTCAAAGGGGGTCGAACCTCCAGAACACCAGGACGAAGCCGCTGACGGCGGCGGCCTGCTCGCGGTTTGAGGCGTCCGACGTGGTCATCATGACCCGGCGCAACGACGGCGAACTGCAGCAGGTGCTCGACATGGCCGCCGAACTCGGCGTGCCGCGGGCCGGCGTCCTGCGGGCCCGCACCCGCTGGAAGGAACTGGCGCTGCCGTTGTACCCGGCACGCATCTCGTGGGGAACGTGGGGCGCTGCTTACGCGTGGTGCAGAGCCGCAAAACTCTCTGAAGGGAAAGTTGTCTTCTGGTCACCCAGCGTAAGAGCTCTGTAGGTCGCGGTTGCGGCCTCCTCAAGGTTCATGATGCGGCGGAACGCCATGCCGATGTCCTCGGCGTGCGCGGAGCAGCCGTGGTGGGACTGGATGACGCAGTTGTGCGTCTTCGCCTGCTCAGCTGTGGTGTCCGCGAGTTCGTCCGAACCGTTGGGGTTGTAGGGGACGGTGCCGATGGAGCGCACGTAGTACGCGTGGTCGAGGGACACGAGCCGGATCTTGTGACCGAGGGCATCGAGGAGGACGGTGTGTTGGGGATGGAGGTGTATCACGGCATTGACGTCCGGACGCTCCTGGTAGGTGCGCTGGTGCAGCTTCCATTCGCTGGAAGGGCGTTCGGCCCCGCCTGTGACGTCCCCGGCCAGGGTCATGCTCGTGAAGTCGTCCTTGCCGAGCCGGTCCAGCCAGGTGCCGGCGCCGGTGACGACGAAGGTGTCGCTGCCGGGCAGGCGCGCGGAGAGGTTGCCGCCGCTGGCCAGCACGAAGCCGCGTTCCACGGCCAGACGGCCTACCTCTGCGAGTTGGGTGAACAGGCCCTCGACTGTGGTGGGGTGTTTCATCGTGTTTCCTCTGAGTATTTCAGGCCGTCACGGGTCTGGCGACGGGGCGGGTGAGGAGGGCGCGAGCGCTGTCGATGTCAGTCACCACGATGTTGACGAGCCCCGTCTCCAACGCGGTGAACAAGGGAATGTGTTTCTCGATGCCGCCTGCGATCCCCACTCGGGTGGGGATCGCCCGCATGTGTTCCAAGGTCAGTCCGATGACACGCTTGTCGATCGGTCCGTCGACAGCTTCACCGTTCGCGTCGAAGAAGCGGGCGGAGGCGTCTCCGACAGCGCCGAGCTCCCGGAGAGTCGCGAACTCGGTCTCGGTGACCGAGCGGCGAAGAGCCTGGGCGACGCGGGCCGTGCTGCCGATGCCCACGACGAGAGCGTCGGCTGCGGCTGCGGCATCGAGAGTGCCCTGGACCTCGTCGAGCCCGCGGATGGCGGCGGCTGCCTCGGGGGCCGTCGCCAGTAGCGGGGCGGGCAGGTGGTATGCCGTGCCGCCGACGACGCGGGCGAGAGTGGTAGCCACCTCGTGTGGGTTGGCTTCACTGGAGCGCCCGCCGCGGCTTCCCGCCAAGGGCACGACCTCGACGGCGCTGTCGGACTGATAACGCAGATGGGCGACGCTGGCCGCGACGGCCGTACTCATGCCGACCGCGACTCGCTGGACGTGCGGGAGGACCGAGGCGAGGGCCTCCGCCCCGGTCACGCCGAGCGACGAAGGTGACCGCTCCTCACCGGGCCCGAGGCTGGGGCACACCCATGCGCTCTGCAGGCCGAACCGGCGTACGAGGGCTGCCTCGATGTCGGCGAAGGGACGCTCGTCACTGTGAACGGTGATCTCAACGATGCCGGCGCGTCGGGCCTCGGCAAGGACTCTGGTCACCTTCACCCGGGACAGGCTGAGAAGCTCACCGATCTCGGCTTGGGTGAGGCCGTGGTCGTAGTAGAGCCGGGCCGCCTTGCCGAGCAACGGATCGTGAGCATTTGTTCGCACCGCTGCACCTCCGTTCACCATGATGCCCGGCCGCACTGCGGAGCGCAAGGCTGTCCGATGGATCTTCGGTGGAGCACGGGCCATTGCTGCCGCAAGCCAGGAGGCTCTGCGCGAAGCCGGGAGAGTTGTCCGGCCCAGCCCCGACGACGCACGAGACCGGTACTGGAGAGCCGCGCTCCGTGGACGCCGACGCCGGTGGTGCGCCGATGAATACGGGCGATGACGGAGCGGGTCGGCGCAAGCCGGTCGACTCCGAGGTGCGCGCCGTCACGGCCCCCGAGCAGCGTTCCCGGTCCCGGTCCACGGCCCCTTCATCGGTACGGGTTGCCGCCTGTAAGCGTTCGCACCCGGCTGTGGCGAATGAGCACCACTCGCATCACGAAAGCGAAAGAAGCACCTTGACAGCGCAGGCGGCGGAGTCATGATGTTTGAGCACCGGTTCACCGAGTGTACAAATGTTCAGGCTCAAGGAGGAGTCTATGACGACGCAGGACGGCGTTGCGCAGCCGCAGAGCCGGTGGACGCATGCCCTTACGAACCAAGGAATCTCCCGGGTCCTGCTCTGGGGTTTCATCGCCCTCATGCTGTTCATGGTCGGCGACGGGATCGAACTCAGCTTCCTGTCGACCTACCTGGAGGAACGCGGGTTCAGTGGTGGTCAGGTCGCCGGGCTGTTCAGCGCTTACGGCATCGTCGTGGCGGTCGCCGCCTGGCTGGCCGGCGCACTGGCCGAGGCCTGGGGCCCGCGAAGGGTGATGCTCATCGGCGCGTGCCTGTGGATCGTGCTGGAACTCGCGTTCCTGACCCTCGGCGTCATGCAGGAGAACTACCCGGTGATGATCGCGACCTACGCGATTCGTGCCATCGGTTACCCGTTCTTCGCCTACGGATTTCTTGTCTGGGTCACCATGGAGACGCCCGATGCGGTCATGGGCAAAGCCGTCGGCTGGTACTGGTTCTTCAACGCCATGGGCCTGGGGGTCATCAGCGGGTACTTCGTGGCCGTCGCTGTCGAACCGCTGGGGGAACTGGCCACCCTGTGGTCGTCGCTGGTATTCGTCGCGGTCGCTGCCCTCATGATCGCAGTGCTGGTGAAGTCCCGGGCCGGCGCGCGCAGAGTCACCCGTGCGGAGACCATCGAGGGGCTCAAGCGCGGCATCGCCATCATGAAGGAACGCCCGAAGGTCGGTGTCGGCGGCGCTGTCCGCCTCATCAACACGATCTCGTACTACTCGTTCGCCGTGTTCCTCAACGTGTACATGGTCAAGACGGTCGGCTTCAGCCAGTCGCAGTGGTCCTCGATCTGGGGCACCATGCTTGCGGCGAACGTGGCCGCGAACCTCATCTCCGGTTACGCCTCCGACCGGTTCGGCCGCATCAATGTCATCGCCTGGGGCGGCGGAGCTGCCACAGCGATCACCGTTCTCGGGTTCTACTACCTGCCGCAGGCGGTCGGTGCGAACTACGTCGTCATCATGGCCCTGGGCATCGTCTACGGTCTCGCGCTGGGCATGTACGTCCCGCTGTCAGCCGTCGTCCCGCTCCTGGCTCCGCAGCACAAGGCGGCCGCAGTCGCGGTCCTGAATCTCGGTGCCGGCCTCAGCAACTTCGGGGGCCCCGCCGTGGCGGCGCTGGTCGGGCCGCTGGGTGTCGGGCCGGTTGTCTGGATTCTCGCGGCGCTCTACATCGTCGGGATCTTCCTCACCTTCCTCTTGCGTGAGGCGGGCGTCGAAGCCCCGGGGCACGGTCCACAGGTCGATACAGCTCCCCCGGTTGCCACTCGGGTCATCTCTGAATAACCCGCCGCAGGCTGATCCGCTGGAGAACTCGAACGGAGAGAGTAGGTATCGATGAGAAGCCGAGTCCAGGCCGTGCTGGGCATCGACGCCGGCACGACGTCGGTGAAGTCCGTCGTCATCAGCACGACGGGTGACGTGCTCGGGGCCGCCAGATCGACGGTCCGTATCCGGCGGCCGCAACCGCACTACGCCGAACAGGACATGGACGAGGTCTGGTCCGCTGTCGGGCAGACAATCAGCGCGGCACTGGCCGAAGCCGGTGATGTCGAGCTGCTCGGGCTCAGCGTGACGGGCCAGGGCGACGGTGCGTGGCTCGTGGACGCCGGCGGACGTCCCGCCGGTCCAGCCGTACTGTGGCTGGACGGCAGAGCTGCCGAGCGGGTGGCTCGATGGGAGGCCGACGGGCGCGGGGAACTGGTCCGCTGCACGACGGGTTCGGCCCTGTTCCCGGGGGCCCTGCCCGTTCTCCTGGAAGAACTGCAGGACAGTGATCCCGGACTCCTCACCCGCGCGGCGACGCAGCTCAACTGCAAGGACTGGATCCGTTTCCAACTTACGGGAGTTGTGGGAACGGATGCTTCCGAGGCCTCGCGCACCTACCTGGACGTTGCCACGGGGCGCTACTCTGAGGAGCTCATCGAAGGCCTGGGCCACGGCGGTTTCCGTCGGTTGTTGCCGCCCCTGTTCCCACCCGATGCGGTATGCGGCCGAGTGACGGAGAAAGCAGCGCGAGAGACCGGCCTGCCCGTCGGTCTGCCCGTTGCGACCGGCATGGTCGACACACCGGCCGGCGGCGTCGGCCTGGGAGTCGTCGGGCCGGGCGAGGCGTACGCGATCCTCGGCACCACCGCGTTCGTCGGTGCCGTACAGGAGCGCGTCAGCGCGCCCGTCGACGTACCGGTCATCACCCTCAACCTGGGCCAGGGAACTCAGGTCATCGAGTGCCTCGCCCCGATGAACGGCACCCCCAACCTCGACTGGGCGCGAGAGGCCACAGGCCTGGCCGGGCTGGAATGGTCACAGATCGAAGAACTCGTCAACGCCGTTCCGGCCGGGGCCAGGGGGGTGCTCTACCTACCCTACGGGGGCGTAAGCGGTGAGCGAGCGCCTTTCGTGGACACCGCGGCCTCGGCGGCATGGCTGAACATCACCGTACGCACCAGCCCGGGAGAACTGCTGCGCGCCGTCTACGAAGGCATTGCTCTGTCCCTGGGCGAATGCATGGACGTACTGGGCATCAAGGCTGACGCGACGGTCCGGCTCTGCGGCGGCGGGGCGCAATCGCCGGTCGTCTGTCAGATCGTCGCCGACGTGACCGGTCGCCGCATCGTCCGCTCCACTTTCGCCGAACTCGGCGCCCGCGGTGCGGGCGCGCTCGCCCTCGTTGCTGTCGGCGCGGCACCCGACCTTCCCGCCGCGCTGGCCCAGTTCGGCGACGACGCTCAGACCTTCGAGGCAGATCCCCGGCTGCGAGCCCTGCACGACGCCCAGGCCCAGGTGTTCCGCGACGTCCGCGACGCCGTGCGACGCCACTGGCCGGACCTGCGGGCGGTGCAGGCGGCCGCACACGCCGCCGACGCGAGCCCCGCGTCCGAACCCACGGCCGCCCTCTCCGCGGACGCACCCCCCGAAACCACCACCTGATCCCTGACTACGAAATCAAGGAAAATTCATGTCGAACCAGACCACCCGCAGCGCCCGCCCACTCCTGCTGGTCACCGCGCCCTTCGACCATGCTCGAGCCCAACTGCTCGAGGACGTCTTCGACGTCGAACTCATCGAGCCCTCTCTGGCCGGCACATCGCTGGCGACCAGGGGACTCGACGAGCAGCTCGCCCGCGCGACCGCACTCGTGTGCGAGGTCGACGTCGTCGACGAAGCCACCTTGGACAAGGCACCTGAGCTGCGGGTCGTCGTGTCCTGCCGTGCAAACCCGGTCAACGTCGACGTGGAAGCGTGTACTGCACGCGAGATCGCCGTCCTGACTACCCCGGCCCGCAATGCCGACGTCACCGCGGATCTCGCCTTCACACTGCTCCTCATGACCGTTCGGCACACCGGCCGGGCGGAACGCTGGCTGCGCAGCGGTGCATGGAAGTCCGAGGACGTGTTCGAGCCCTACTCGACCTTTCGCGGGCTCGGGTTGTCCGGACGCACCCTCGGCATCCTCGGTGGTGGCGCCATCGGGCGCCGGATGATGCAGCGGGCCCGGGCCTTCGGCATGGATGTCGTCGTCTACGACCCGTTCCTCCCGTCCGACGCGTTCGGCGACCAGGCGCGCATCGTCGAACTCGACGAGGTGCTGTCCACGGCCGACATCGTCACCGTCCACGTCCCGCTGGCCGAGTCCACCATCGGGCTGATCGGTGACCGGGAGCTGCGGCTCATGCGTCCGGATGCCTACTTGGTGAATGCAGGGCGCGCCGCGGTGGTGGAGGAGGACGCGCTCGTCAACGCTCTCGCCGAGGGGCGGATCGCCGGAGCCGGGCTCGACGTGTTCTGGACCGAGCCGGTCCCCGCCGACCATCCGCTGCTCAGCCTCGACAATGTCACCGTCACCCCTCACATCGGCGGCGCCTCCGACGACGTCGTGACCGAGCACTCCAAGATCGCCGAACGCGGCCTGCGCGCGTGGGTGGCGGGTGAGCGGCCCCCCGCGATCGCCAACCCCACCGTGCTCGAGCCGACCACCGCGCGCTAACGACCTCGTCCACGATTGGCAGTGGGGGAAGGAGCGGCGTCTGGGGCCTTCGAATCCAAGGCGGAGGAGGGAGTCGACGCGGAGCGTCGGGGACTGACGACAACGCCGGAGGCGGAGGTCCCAGACACCGCGACGCCGCTGACAATCGTGGACGAGGCCGTAAGGCGCCCGCACCCGCTCACTTACCGCAACGCAATGCCTCAGGAGGGCCAGACATGAGCGTCATCGAAGACGCCGGCACGACACCCGACATCAGCCCAGCCGTTTCGGCTCTGCTCCAGGCCCCACCGCGGCTCCTCATCAACGGCGAGATGGTACCGGCTGACAAGGGCGGCACCATCCCCGTACTGAACCCCGCCACGGGCCGGCAGATCGCGACCGCAGCCGCGGCAGGAGTCACCGACGTAGACCGCGCCGTGCGGGCCGCGGCTGCGGCGATGGAACCCGGTTCACCATGGCGACGGATGTCCGCCCTCGACCGCGGCCGGATCATCGAGCGCTTCGCCGCTCTGCTCGAGGCCCACGCCGAAGAACTCGCCGACCTCGAGGCACTCGACGGCGGTAAGGTGCGCAGCTCCGCCCGCCAGAACGACGTGGAACTATCCATCAAGCACTTCGCGTACTTCGCGGGCTGGCCCAGCAAGATCGAGGGAAACACCATTCCGGTGTCCGTGCCCGACACCATGGTGCGGACCGAGCGGGAACCCGTTGGTGTCGTCGCGCAGATCATTCCATGGAACTTCCCTCTTCTCATGGCGGCTTGGAAGATCGCGCCCGCCTTGGCCGCCGGGTGCGCGATCGTCCTCAAGCCCGCCGAGAACACCCCGCTCGTCGCGATCCGCCTGGGTCAACTGGGCCTCGAGGCCGGACTGCCCAACGGTGTTCTCAACATCCTCCCCGGCTACGGACCGGAAGCAGGCGAGGCACTCGTCGAACACCCACTCGTGGACAAGATCGCCTTCACGGGTTCCACCCGTGTCGGGATCCACCTGGCGCAGAAGGCGGCCGCACAGGTCAAGCGCGTGACGCTGGAACTCGGCGGGAAGAGTCCGAACATCATCTTCGCCGATTCTCCTGTCGAGGAGGCAGTGGCCGGCGCGGCATCGGCGATCTTCTCGAACTCCGGCCAGTCGTGCAGTGCCGGTTCACGCCTCTACGTCGAACGCTCCCGCTTCGACGACGTCGTGGGCGCCCTGTCCGAACGGGCTGACAGCATGCGCGTCGGACCGGGGCTCGATCCGAGCACCGACCTCGGTCCGCTCATCAGTCGAACCCAGCTCGACCGAGTCCGCGGCTACATCGACGGCGCGCTCACCGGTGGCGCGACTGCCGCCGCCGGTGCAGTAGCCCCGGCTGGCGTCGACGCGGACGGATACTTCCTGCGTCCCACCGTTCTGACCGATGTCGACGACACAATGGCAGCGGTACGCGAGGAGATCTTCGGTCCCGTCGTCGTGGCCCAGCCCTTCGACTCCCTCGAGGAGATCGCGGCGCGCGGCAACGACTCACCCTACGGTCTCGCGGCCGGCATCTGGACACGTGACATCGCCCGCGCGAACCGCTTGGCGAAACTCCTCAGGGCGGGCACCGTCTACATCAACATGTACGGTGCCACTGATGCCGCAGCACCGTTCGGTGGATTCAAGACCTCAGGCTACGGCCGTGAGATGGGCCACGCGAACCTCGAGTCATACCTCGAGACGAAGACGGTATGGACAAGCCTGTCGATGTGAGCGGCAACGTGCGGTCGACCCGGGTGCCGGCCATGGCCCTCATGGACGACCGGCTGCGCCCTGGAGCCGTCGCACGGAACGTCACTCTCGGGGCGCTCGTCCAGGTGCTGGCACTGAGCACCTGGTACGCGACGTCAGCGGTGGCGCCGCAGCTGGCGCGGCACTGGAACCTCGACTCAGGCGAAGTCTCGTGGCTGACGAGCTGCGTCCTGCTCGGGTTCGCGGCCGGAGCGCTGGGACTGGGGCTGCTGCGCGTCGCCGACCGGGTACGCCCGGGCGTACTCCTGCCGCTGGGCTCGCTGATCGCTGCCGCGTGCACAGCGCTGCCTGCGGTTCTACCCATCGGATTCGCGCCGACCCTTGCTCTGCGCGTCCTCACGGGAATCGCTCTTGCGGCGGTGTATCCGCCGGGGATGAAGGCCGTCGCCTCATGGACCCTGGCCCGCCGCGGGTCGGCAGTCGCGCTGGTCGTGGCTTCCTTGACGTTGGGCAGCGCTCTTCCGCACGCGCTCCGCACGCTGCCGTTGCCGGGCTGGCGAAGTGTCCTCCTCATCTCGGCGGTTGCCGCGACACTGGCAGCCGGGCTGGCGACGACGACTCGGACCGGCCCGCACACAAGCGAGACCGACACACTACGGATCGGTGCCGCCTGGCAGCTCTTCCGCAACAGGCGACAGCGGCTCGTCACCTTGGCCTATCTGGGCCATATGTGGGAGGTCTACGGCCTGTGGACATGGTCGGTCGCGTTGCTCGCCGCGTTGCCCGGTTCGGGGGGCCCTGTCCTCGGTGTCCCGGGATGGGGCCCGTTCCTGCTGATCGGCGTAGCCGGGGCCATCGGCTGCTTCGGCGCAGGTTCCGCAGCCGATCGGTGGGGCAGAGTCCGTGTCACGACCGTAGTCGTCACCATCTCGGCCTGTTGCTGCCTCCTCGCACCAGCGTTGCCACTTCTTCCCGACATAGTGACCGCGGTGATGTTGATCGTTTGGGGGGCATCGGTGATCGGGGATTCACCGATGTACTCAGCGTTGCTTGCTGACTCCTCCGACCCGACCGCCGTCGGGACGGCCCTGACCGTGCAGATGGCGCTCGGATACTCTCTCGCGGCGGTACCGGTCCTCCTGCTGCCGCACCTGGCCGTGCACGTCGGATGGCCCTGGGCCTTGCTCTCACTGGCGCCCGGACCACTGGCCAGTGCCTTGAGTCTGCGGAGACTGCAGAGGCTTGACCGGACCAGTTGAGGCCCGGTGTGGTGTCTTGCCGTCCCCGCCGTCGGCCAGGACCGCACCGTTCCACGGCGGAGGCGCTGATGCCCAGGTGGGCGGCGACCTCCGGATGTCCCCAGAGCTGCTGGTCGTCGGCCGTCGTGCCCTCCTCGTTCGTCGGTGATGAGCGTACGCAAGATCCGGATGGGCGGGCGTACGGCAAGACCGCCCCTGCCGGTCCGCGCGGGGCAGCCTTCTGCGGTTGCGGTCAGACCTCGGCGAGGCGGTTGGAGAGGTCCAGGGCGACGGTGGCGACCGCGAGGGCGGCGCACAGGCCGGTCACCTCGTGGAGGGTGGGGTGGACCAGGCGCGGCCAGTCGGCGGGGGCGGCGGGCCAGGAGGCGAGGAGGACCTCGGGGGTGGCCAGGCCGAGGTGGGCGGTGACATCCCAGCCCGCTCGGGAGGCGGGCTTCCAGCGCAGGCGGATACGGCCGAGCGGGAGTCTGGGGTCCTGTTGAGTCGGCACGGAGCGCGGTGCCGGTGTTGCTACCGGTCCGTTTCTCCGTGCCGCTCGCCGAACCCGGCGTACCCGTCTCCGAGTACCGGGCTCTCCACGGACTCTGCCGTTCAGGCGTGGTTGAGGCGGGTCCAGGGGTTAGGGATCGTGTTGCCTCTGTAGCGGTAGCGGGTGACCGCCACTGCCTGGAGGTCGAACAGTTCGATCCCGTCCGCTGAGGGCCTTTACCACCGACCGTTGTGGTCGGTGAGCCGTCGGCGGACGTCCTTCCACTTCCAGCGATGCAGCGCCATCCACCAGCTGATCACCCGGTGCCACGTGAAGCTGGCCAGGGAACTCAGGGTGGCTTTGCAGACCGCGTGCTTGAAGTAGTTGGCCCAGCCGCGTGATCTGGTTGAGCCTGATCAGCACGTCCCTGGGGTTCTGCTGCGACGTTCTGTTCGTCAGGGCACGGATCTTGTCCTTCAGCTGCCGGATGGGCCGGTCAGCGATGAAGGTGTAGACGTGCTTCCCAATGCTGTTGTCAAGCCGGTTCGGTGACAGGGGGTGTGATCCGGTAGCACCGTCGGTCACGGATCAGGGCCCACAGAACGTTGACG
>NZ_JBIAUE010000044.1:0-39343 GCF_042892615.1 Streptomyces sp. NPDC001750
CCCGCCGCCCTGCGCGTATCTCACCCAACCAGAACTACCGGACCTGGCGCTCAACTGTCAGGCCGATAGCCCGACATCACTCAATCAAGTTCAGTGGCAGCCCTTCGTGGACGGCTGGCGGATCTCCCGAGCCCCCTTCCACTCCCCGCGGTGGACGAGGAAGCGGGGCCGCGCTACGCCGAGTAGCCCTTCGTCGCGATCCACGTCGCCAGCTTCTTCGCGGTCATCGTGTACCGGTGACAACCGAAGGACTTGACCGCGATGTCCTCGATGACGGCGTTGTCACCGCTGCTGGTCGCCGAGGACGCGGCGCGGCTCAGGCCGGCAGCTACCAGATCAGCACCTTGGCCGGCCTGTCCGCCCCCTGTCCCCCCGTAAGCTGCGGCGGTCCGGTAAGCGTGTGCGCGGTAGGGGTTCGTCGTGGTGCAGCCGTTGAAGCAAGGGGATCCGAGTTCCCTGGGTGACTACCGGGTGGTGGGTCGCCTCGGTGAAGGCGGGATGGGGCGGGTCTTCCTGGGGCGTTCACCGAGCGGGCGGTCCGTGGCGATCAAGATGGTGCACGCGTCGCTGGTGCACGAGCCGGAGTTCCGGGCCCGGTTCCGTAGCGAGGTCCAGGCGTCGCGAGCGGTCGGGGGAGCCTTCACCGCCCCGGTGATCGACGCCGACACGGAGGCCGAACAGCCCTGGATGGTCTCCAGCTACATCGCCGGTCCCTCGCTCCACCAGGCGATCGTCGACCAGGGGGCCCTGCCGCCGGTGGCGGTGGCCGCGCTGGCTGCGGGCCTGGCCGAAGCCCTGGTCTCCATCCACCGGGCCGGGCTGGTGCACCGCGATCTGAAGCCCTCCAACGTGCTGCTCGCCGACGACGGCCCACGCGTCATCGACTTCGGTATCGCCCGGGCGTTCGACGCCACCGGCCTCACCAGGACCGGGGTCACCATCGGCTCGGCGGGCTTCATGTCTCCCGAGCAGGTCAACGGCGGCGAGATCACCGCGGCCAGCGATGTCTTCTCCCTGGGCGCAGTGCTGACCTTCACGGCCATCGGCGTTGGTCCGTTCGGCGTGGGGTCGGCGCCCGTCATGCTCTACCGCGTCGTGCACGAGGCCCCGGACCTGCAGGCCGTCCCGGACCCCGCGCTGCGTGCCCTGCTGGCCGACTGTCTGGCCAAGGAACCGGCGCTCCGCCCCACTCCGCAGCAGATCCTCCGGCGGGTGGCCTCGGCCGCTCCCTGGGCCGGGCACATACCGGCGGCCGACCACTCGGCCGCCGGCGGACAGGCCGGCGTGCCCACGCGGCGCGCCACCCTCGCGGAGATGTTCACCCAGTGCAGCGGGAGGCGGCTCTCCTCGTCGGTGGCCTCCGGCGGGCAGTCCCCCGCGCCGGGTGACCCCCGCCGGTCCGTATGCCGCGACGCGACGGCCCCGGGCGCCGCCGGGATCGCAGAGGCGGTGGTTCCGGCCGCTTCCCAGGTTCCGGGCAGCTCTGTCGGAGCCTACGAGAAGGTGGCGGCCCCCGTGGCTCCGTCCCCCACGTCCGGGGCCCGGTCGGCGCCTGGCCCCGCGCCGGTACCTGCGGGGTCCGTGCCCGGGTGCGAGTTCGAACCCGCGTTCAGGTCCGTGCCTGGGGCCGGGTCCGAGCCAGTGCCCGCGGGGCCTCGCCCCGTCGGGGCCTGGCGGCTCGACGAACGTTCCGGAGTACGGGCAATGGACGTCACCGGACGCCACCACGCCACGGCCACGGCGGTCAGGTGGGGTACGGGCCACGATGAGGGCGCCGAATTCAACGGGTTCAGCAGTGAAGTGGCCACCGATTCCGCGGTGATCGATACCGCGCGCGGCAGCTTCACCGTCAGCGCATGGGTCCGGCTCGGTGTGATCCCCCCGCACTTCGTCACTGCGGTCAGCCAGGACGGTGAGGAGACCAGCGGCTTCTACCTCCAGTACTCCTCCGACGAAGGCCGGTGGGCCTTCGCCCGTCCGGATCTGCGCGTCGCTTCGAGGACTGAGCCGGTCGCCGGTGAATGGACCCACCTGACCGGTGTCTGCGACAGCTTCGCCGGGGAGTTGCGTCTCTTCGTGAACGGCGTCCAGGAGGGTTCGGTCCGCGACAGGATCCTGATCGTGTCCGAGGGGCCCTTCGTCATCGGCCGCGCCCGTTACGGCAGGAGGCCGGTGGATCACTTCCCGGGCGGCATCAAGGACGTCATGGTCTTCGACCGTGCTCTCACCGAGGCGGAGATCAGCGGCCTGCTCCGGCCGTGATCCGGCTGGAGCTCCGGCACCGGCGCGCAGGCGCTCGCGTCGGGAGGCCTGGGCGGGGACGGATTCGGGCGATCGGCCTGCCGGCCCGGGGATTCAGGCGGGCAGTTCCCAGATCAGCACCTCGGCCGGGCCCTCCCCGGCCGGGCCCGTCGCCGTCAGCTCCAGACCCGCCTCGCCCGTGATCCGCGCCGCGTCGCCGGGGCGCAGCGTCTCGCCGCCGATCCGGACCGTGCCGGCCACCACGTGGACGTACACCCGTGGCGCGTCCGGGACCGGCGTGCGCACGCCGGGGGCCGGTCGGCGCACGTGCAGCACGGCGCCCGCCGCCGGGAGGGCGTACGGGGTGTCGGCGGCGAGCTCCGGGACGGAGGCGTACGCGGGGTCGCCGCCGGGTCCCAGCGGGGTCAGCCACATCTGGATGAACGTCAGTGGTCCGGGGCCGTCGTTGCGTTCGACGTGGCGGACGCCCGCCGCGGCGCTCAGGTGCTGGAGGCCGCCGGGCCGTACCACCGTGGCGCGGCCGGTCGAGTCGCGGTGGGTCAGTTCGCCCTCGACGACCCAGGTGACGATCTCCGTATGGCTGTGCGGGTGTTCGTCGAAGCCCGCACCGGGGGCCAGCCGTTCCTCGTTGCAGGCCACGACCGGGCCGAAGCGCAGGTTGTCGGGGTCGTAGAAGGTGCCGAAGGAGAAGGCGTGCCGTGTCTCGATGCCGGCCGCCTCGTCCCCGCCCCGGAACCGGTCCTCGGAACGCTGTACGGAGATCACCTGCCCACGGTAGCCCGTCACGGAGTACGGTTCGCTCCGCCGTCCGGATCCCGGTACGGAACCCGGTACGGACCTCGCCCGTCGCGCGGGCCTGCGGCCTCGCGGCCCCGCCGTACGACCCGCACCGCCCCGGCCCTCCGAGCACATGGCCGGATAAGGCAGTCTTGTGTGCGTGTCCCGACCCGATCCTGAGCAGCCCGCTGCGCACGACGCCCACCTGCACGCCGCGACCCTGAAGCGGCTGGAGCAGTCCTCCGGCCGCCTGGCCGCCAACGCGATCGCCCGCATGGACGAGACGCTGCCGTGGTACCGGGCGATGCCCCCGGAGAACCGGTCCTGGATCGGCCTGGTGGCCCAGGCCGGGATCGCGGCGTTCACCGAGTGGTTCCGGCATCCGGAGACCCCGCAGGCGATCTCCACCGATGTGTTCGGCACGGCGCCGCGCGAGCTGACCCGGGCGATCACCCTGCGGCAGACCGTCGAGATGGTGCGCACCACGATCGAGGTCATGGAGGCCGCGATCGAGGAGGTCGCCGCGCCCGGTGACGAGTCGGCGCTGCGCGAGGCGCTGCTCGTGTACGCGCGGGAGATCGCCTTCGCCACCGCCCAGGTGTACGCGCAGGCCGCGGAGGCCCGGGGCGCCTGGGACGCACGGCTGGAATCGCTCGTCGTGAACGCGGTGCTGTCCGGCGAGGCCGACGAGGGCGCCGTGTCGCGTGCCGCGGCGCTCGGCTGGAACTCGCCGGAGCACGTCTGCGTGGTCCTCGGCACGGCCCCGGACGGGGACAGCGAGCTGACCGTGGAGGCGATCCGGCGGGCCGCCCGGCACGCCAAGCTCCAGGTCCTGACCGGGGTGCTGGGCAACCGCCTGGTGGTCATCGCGGGCGGCAGCGACAACCCGTTGCAGGTCGCGAAGGCGCTGATCGGGCCGTACGCGGCGGGGCCGGTCGTCGCCGGTCCGGTGGTCCCCGACCTGCTGGCGGCCACCCGGTCCGCGCAGGCGGCGGCGGCCGGGCTGAAGGCGTGCCGGGCCTGGCAGGACGCGCCGCGCCCGGTGCTCGCCGACGATCTGCTGCCGGAGCGCGCGATGGCGGGTGACCCCGCCGCGCGGGACCAACTGGTGGAGGAGATCTACAGACCGCTGGAGGAAGCGGGGTCCGCCCTGCTGGAGACGCTGAGTGTGTATCTGGAGCAGGCGAGCAGTCTGGAGGGCGCGGCACGCATGCTGTTCGTCCACCCCAACACCGTGCGCTACCGGCTCCGACGTGTGACTGACGTCACCGGATGGTCGCCATCGGATGTCCGCTCGGCGTTCACTCTGCGAATCGCCCTGATCCTGGGGCGCCTGGCCGCTGGGGATACGCAGACCTAGACTTTTGTCGAACGTCAACAATTCCCCCTACGGTTCTTCGTCCCTGTCCTCACGGGCGCGGCGAACCGTTCACAAGAGAGAGTGTGAGGGTGCTCGTACTCGTCGCTCCCGGCCAAGGCGCTCAGACGCCCGGCTTCCTGACCCCCTGGCTCGATCTTCCCGGCGCCGCCGACCGCGTCGCGGCCTGGTCCGAGGCCATCGGGCTCGACCTCGTCCACTACGGCACGAAGGCCGACGCGGAGGAGATCCGCGACACCGCGGTGGCGCAGCCGCTGCTGGTCGCCGCCGGTCTGCTCTCCGCCGCCGCGCTCGACGCCTCGCCCGACATCGTCGCTGGTCACAGCGTGGGTGAGATCACTGCCGCGGCCCTCGCCGGGGTCATCGGCGACGAAGCGGCGCTCCGTCTCGTACGGGCCCGCGGGCTCGCCATGGCCGACGCCGCCGCGATCACCGAGACCGGCATGGCGGCGCTGCTCGGCGGCGAGCCGGAGGTCACGGTCCCGCACCTGGAGAAGCTCGGGCTGACCGCGGCGAACGTCAACGGGGGCGGCCAGATCGTCGCCGCCGGCACCGCGGAGCAGCTGGCCGCGCTGGCCGAGGACAAGCCGGAGGGGGTGCGCCGGGTGGTGCCCCTCAAGGTCGCCGGTGCCTTCCACACGCGCCACATGGCTCCCGCCGTCGAGCGGCTGCGCGAGGCGTCGCTGGAGCTGAAGATCAGCGACCCGACCGTGACGTACGTGTCGAACGCCGACGGCAGGTCCGTGGCGACCGGCGACGAGGTCGTCTCCCGGCTGGTCGGCCAGGTGGCGAACCCGGTCCGCTGGGACCTGTGCATGGAGACCTTCAGGGAGATGGGCGTCACTGCGCTCATCGAGGCGTGCCCCGGCGGCACACTCACGGGTCTCGCCAAGCGCGCCCTGCCCGGTGTGCAGACGCTCGCGCTGAAGACCCCCGACGACCTCGAAGCGGCTCGCGCGCTCCTCATCGAGCACGCGGGCGCCTAAGGAGCCCGAGAGCATGTCGAAGATCAAGCCCGCCCAGGGCGCCCCGTACGCGCGGATCATGGGCGTCGGCGGCTACCGTCCGACCCGTGTCGTGCCCAACGAGGTGATCCTCGAGAAGATCGACTCGTCCGACGAGTGGATCCGCTCGCGCTCCGGCATCGTCACCCGTCACTGGGCGAACGACGAGGAGACCGTCTCCGCGATGTCCGTGGAGGCGGCCGGGAAGGCCCTCGCGGACGCCGGGATCAGCCCGGACCAGGTCGGTGCCGTGGTCGTCTCCACCGTCTCGCACTTCGCACAGACGCCCGCGATCGCCACCGAGATCGCCGACAAGCTGGGCACCGGCAAGGCTGCCGCGTTCGACATCTCGGCGGGCTGCGCCGGCTTCGGCTACGGCCTGACGCTCGCCAAGGGCATGGTCGTCGAGGGCTCGGCGGAGTACGTCGTCGTCATCGGCGTGGAGCGGCTGAGCGACCTGACCGACCTGGAGGACCGGGCGACGGCCTTCCTGTTCGGTGACGGCGCGGGCGCCGTCGTCGTCGGCCCGTCCAAGGAGCCCGCGATCGGCCCGACCGTGTGGGGCTCCGAGGGCGACAAGGCCGGCACGATCAAGCAGACCGTGCCGTGGGACAAGTTCCACACCGGCGACGTCTCCCAGCTGCCGCTCGACTCCCAGGGCAACGTCAAGTTCCCGGCCATCACGCAGGAGGGCCAGGCGGTCTTCCGCTGGGCCGTCTTCGAGATGGCGAAGGTCGCCCAGCAGGCGCTGGACGTGGCCGGGATCAGCCCGGAAGACCTGGACGTCTTCATTCCGCACCAGGCCAACATGCGGATCATCGACTCGATGGTGAAGACCCTCAAGCTGCCGGAGCACGTCACGGTCGCCCGTGACGTGGAGACCACCGGCAATACGTCCGCCGCCTCGATTCCGCTCGCGATGGAGCGGCTTCTGGCGACCGGTCAGGCCAAGAGCGGCGACACCGCGCTCATCATCGGCTTCGGGGCGGGTCTCGTGTACGCCGCGACGGTCGTTACCCTCCCCTAGACACACCAGGCCATTCGGCCCGGACGTCCGAACCCTGCAGAAACATGTGAAGGAGCGCCAACATGGCCGCCACCCAGGAAGAGATCGTCAAGGGTCTCGCCGAGATCGTCAACGAGATCGCCGGTATCCCGGTCGAGGACGTCCAGCTGGACAAGTCCTTCACCGATGACCTGGACGTCGACTCGCTGTCCATGGTCGAGGTCGTCGTCGCCGCCGAGGAGCGCTTCGACGTGAAGATCCCCGACGAGGACGTCAAGAACCTCAAGACGGTCGGTGACGCTGCCGACTACATCCTCAAGCACCAGGGCTGACGGGCCCGTACCTGTGTCGCCACCCGGCGGTGGCGCCGCTGATTCACGACCCTCTACACGTGGAGAAGATTTTCCAGTGAGCTCGACCAATCGCACCGTGGTCGTCACCGGTATCGGCGCAACCACTCCGCTGGGTGGCGACTCGGCGTCGACCTGGGAAGGTCTGATGGCCGGTCGTTCCGGCGTCAAGCCTCTCGAGGGCGAACGTTTCGCTGAACTGCCCGTCCGGATCGCGGCCGTCGCGGCCGTGGACCCGGGCGACGTCCTGCCCCGCCCGCTCGCCCGCAAGCTGGACCGCTCGGCGCAGTTCGCGCTGATCGCGGCCCGCGAGGCGTGGGCGGACGCCGGCTTCACCGGCAAGGCCGGTGAGGACAACTCGGTCCGGCCCGAGCGGCTGGGCGCGGTCGTCGCCTCCGGCATCGGCGGCGTGACCACCCTGCTCGACCAGTACGACGTGCTGAAGGAGAAGGGCGTACGCCGCGTCTCCCCGCACACCGTGCCCATGCTCATGCCGAACGGCCCCGCGGCCAACGTCGGCCTGGAGGTCAACGCCCAGGCCGGTGTGCACACTCCGGTCTCCGCCTGCGCCTCCGGCGCCGAGGCGGTCGGGTACGCCATCGAGATGATCCGTACCGGCCGTGCCGACGTGGTCCTCGCCGGTGGCACCGAGGCCGCGATCCACCCGCTGCCGATCGCCGCGTTCGCCAACATGATGGCGATGTCCAAGAACAACGACGAGCCGCAGAAGGCGTCGCGTCCGTACGACACCGGCCGTGACGGCTTCGTGCTCGGCGAGGGTGCCGGCGTCGTCGTCCTGGAGTCCGCGGAGCACGCCGCGGCGCGCGGCGCCAAGGTCTACTGCGAGGTGCTGGGCCAGGGCCTGTCCGCGGACGCCCACCACATCGCGCAGCCCGAGCCGAGCGGTCGCGGCATCGCCGCCGCGCTGCAGAACCTGCTGGACCAGTCGGACCTCAAGCCGTCCGAGGTCGTGCACCTCAACGCGCACGCCACGTCGACGCCGCAGGGCGACATCGCGGAGCTGAAGGCGCTGCGCAAGATCCTCGGCGACGACCTCGACCACGTCGCGATCTCCGCGACGAAGTCGATGACCGGTCACCTCCTCGGTGGCGCGGGCGGTGTCGAGACCGTGGCCACGGTCCTGGCGCTGCACCACCGCACGGCTCCCCCGACGATCAACGTGGACCACCTCGACGAGGAGGTGGAGGCGGACATCGTGCGCGACGAGCCGCGACCGCTGCCCGAGGGGTCCATCGCCGCGATCAACAACTCGTTCGGGTTCGGCGGCCACAACGTCGTCCTGGCGTTCCGCAGCGTCTGACCCGCGACGGTGTCCGGCCCCGGCCGGGACATACGACGAAGCCCGCCTCCCTCTGTGGGAGGCGGGCTCTCGCGTTGTACGGGTGATCCGAGTTGTACGGGTGGCCGAGGAAACGCACCGTCACGGACCTCCGGAGGGGGCCGCCACGGGCGTGCGCAGGGGCCGTCCGGTCAGGGGCGTCCGGAGCAGCCGTCCCGCCACGGGCGTCCGGAGGAACCGCCTCCGGATCGCCCGGGCGTCACACCACCTGGTGCAGCCACCGCACCGGCGCGCCCTCGCCCGCGTGCCGGAAGGGTTCCAGCTCGTCGTCCCACGGCTTGCCGAGCAGCTTGGCGATCTCTTCCTGCAGATCGCTCTCGCCCCGCATGGACCGCGCCAGCGCCGCGCGCAGCCGGTCCTCGGGCACCAGGATGTCGCCGTGCATGCCGGTGACGGCGTGGAAGATGCCCAGCTCGGGCGTGGAGCTGTAGCGCTCGCCCTCGGTCTTGGGGCTCGGCTCCGCCGTCACCTCGAAGCGCAGCATGTCCCAGCCGCGCAACGCGGAGGCCAGCTTCGACGCGGTGCCCGGCCGGGCCTGCCAGGAGAACTCGGACCGCCAGGTGCCGGGCGCGGCCGGTTGCCGGACCCAGTCCAGCTGCACGCGTACACCGAGGACACCGGCCACCGCCCATTCGACATGGGGACAGAGCGCGCGCGGTGCGGAGTGAACGTACAGGACTCCACGTGTCGTCACCGGGACCTCCAGTGTGGGACGAAGTTCGCCTTCCCCAGCGGCCTCGCGCCCGTACCGTCGCTTCTCGGCCGGATCCCGAGGTTGTCATCAGTAAACAGCATCGGGGTGAATCTCCTGAAAAGGGACAGTATGTGACGTGATGTGATTTACGGAAAGCCACCCGAGTGGAGCCGGGCGTGGGGACGCGCCGCTGGTTCGACGAGGAAAAGCTACCGCGACACGACGCCCGGGGTGTGACGTACGGTCGGTCCGGGCACATCATTCGCCCGGCCTTCGTCCCGCGGGGCACCACCCGGGCCCGCCACCTGGTGCCACCAGGGAATGCCGGGGGCACGACCGAGGGGACCACAGCATGCAGGACCGTTCCGCCCGTCGCCGCCCGCGGATCGCGACCGCCGTCCTGGCGGCGGTCGCGGTGCTGGGCTCCGCCGTGCTGTCGGGCTGCGACTCCGACGGGGACGGCACGGCGGAGGGGGCGGCGGCCGGGAAGCGGAAGCCGCCCGCTGCCGGTCCGGTCTGGGACCGCAGCCCGAAGTCGCTGGCCGCCGTCGGGGATTCCATCACGCGCGGCTTCGATGCCTGTTCGGTGCTGACGGACTGTCCGGAGGTCTCCTGGGCCACCGGCACGGACAACATGGTGCGCAGTCTCGCGGTGCGGCTGCTCGGTGAGCCGGAGGCCGCCGCGCGCAGTTGGAACCACGCCCGGACGGGGGCCAGGATCGCGGAGCTGCCGGAGCAGATGGCGCTGGCCGCGAAGGAGAAGCCGGAGCTAGTGACGGTGATGATCGGGGCCAACGACGCCTGCCGGGACTCGGTCCGGTACATGACGCCGGTGGCCGATTTTCGTTCTTCTTTCGAGACGGCGATGCGCCAGTTGCGCGCCGGGGCGCCCAAGGCGCAGGTGTACGTGTCGAGCGTGCCGGATCTCATGCGGCTCTGGTCGACGGGGCGGGACAAGGAGCTGGTCAAGCGGATCTGGAGCCTGGGGGTCTGCCGGTCGATGCTGAGCGACCCGGACGACATGGGCGCGGAGGCCGTGGCCAGGCGGGCCTCGGTGCAGAAGCGCGTCGTGGCGTACAACGAGGTGCTGCGGGACGTCTGCGCGAAGGACACGCGGTGCCGCTACGACGGCGGGGCGGTCTTCGCGTACCCGTTCACCGGGGCGCAGCTGAGCCAGTGGGACTGGTTCCATCCCGGGCGCGACGGGCAGGCCCGGCTGGCGGAGATCGCGTACCGGAACGTCACGGCGGAGCGGCCTCCGGCCTGAGCCCGGCAGGGGGCGCGGGGCCGGACAGGTGCTCGGGAGGGCGTGCGGGGCGGGTATGTGCGCCGGGCGGGCGCGCGGGCGGCGGTCTTCGCGCCGGGCCTGCGACGCCGCTGCCCATCGTGGGCGAGGTCGTAAGGTTGGCGATCATGGACACGAGTTCGGGCACGGTGGTCCGTGCGGAGGAGTTCGGCACCCTGGCGGACGGCGCCGTCGTGCACCGCTGGACGCTGGAGCGGGACGGCACGCGGGTACGCGTGCTGACGTACGGCGGCATCGTGCAGTCGGTGGAGGTGCCCGACCGGGACGGGGCGCGGGCAGAGGTGGCGCTCGGGCTGCCGGATCCCGCCGGGTACGAGGCGTTCCCCGGTCCGTACATGGGCGCGCTGGTCGGGCGGTACGCGAACCGGATCGGCGGGGCGTGTTTCGAACTGGACGGGCGCACGCACCGGCTCACGCGCAACGAGGGGCGCAATCATGTGCACGGCGGCGCCAGGGGCTTCGACAAGCGCGTGTGGCGGGCGCGGGAGGTCGCCGAGGGTGTGGAGCTCTCCCTGGTCTCGGAGGACGGCGAGGAGGGCTTCCCGGGGCGCCTGACGGTCTCGGCGGCGTACACCCTGGACAAGGGCGGGGCGCTGCGGATCGCGTACCGGGCGACGACGGACGCCCCGACCGTGCTGAACCTGACGAATCACACGTACTGGAACCTCGCGGGCGTCGGCCCGGCCACGGTCGCGGAGGCGAGCACGGACGCCGAGGCCGGCGGCGCCGGGAGCGGCGACGCGCTGCGGCAGGTGCTGCGGATCGCGGCCGGGCGGATCACGCCCGTGGACGGCGAGTCGCTGCCGACGGGCGAGTTCCTGCCGGTGGACGGGACGCGGTTCGACTTCCGCGAGCCGACGACGCTCGGGCCCGGCTACGACCACAACTTCGTGCTGGACGAACCCGGCGCGGGTCCGGCGGCCGAGCTGTACGACCCGGGGTCGGGCCGCTCCCTGACCGTCACCACGACGGAGCCGGGGCTCCAGCTGTACACGGCCGACCACTTCGACGGGCGGCCGTTCGGGCCGTGCGCCGGGATCGCGCTGGAGACGCAGCACTTCCCGGACTCCCCGAACCGGCCCGGGTTCCCGAGCACGGTGCTGCGGCCCGGCGAGGAGTTCGTGTCGACGACGGTGTACGGGTTCGGGGTGCGCTGAGAGCCTGCCGGGTGGCCTTCGACCGGGCGGCCACGCCTGTCGGAGGCCACCCGGCAGTCCCTGAGCCCCGCAGCGGGGCCGGGTGCCGCTCCGGGGCCGGTCTCGCGCGGACGGGAGCGGTCCGCGGGCCCGCGCACCGGGACCGCCCGGGGCGCGGGCGTGCCGGAACGGATTCCGCTACGCGTCGATGTCCACGGCGGCCGTCAGGCGTACGTCGTCGAGGGAGTGGGCCGCCCGCACCTCGTACCTGCCGGGGACGAAGTGCCAGTCGTACGCCTCCTCGTCCCAGATCTCGTACGCGCGCCGGTCGACCGGGATCACCACCTCGACCGACTCGCCCGGCGCGGCCTCGGCAC
The DNA here is from genome assembly GCF_042892615.1 of Streptomyces sp. NPDC001750. Classification (NCBI taxonomy): domain Bacteria; kingdom Bacillati; phylum Actinomycetota; class Actinomycetes; order Kitasatosporales; family Streptomycetaceae; genus Streptomyces; species Streptomyces sp. NPDC001750. Next base: position 11,651 of record NZ_JBIAUE010000044.1, read on the forward strand.
GTGCGAAACCGGCGAGCCGGCGGGCGGGGCGGTCGGCGGTGCGGCGGTGCGGGGCGACGTAGACCTGGACGGTCTCGGCGCCGGGGCGGGTGCCGGTGTTGCGGAGGCGGACGGTGACGCGCTCCGGGGCGGCCGTCAGGCCCTCGTACTCCCAGGTGGTGTAGCCGAGCCCGTGGCCGAACGGGTACGCGGGCGTGGTCCCGGCCCGGTCCCAGGCCCGGTAGCCGACGAAGACGCCCTCGTCGTAGTGGAGTTCGCCGTCGGTGGGGGTGGTGTTCGAGACCGGGACGTCGGCGAGCGCGACGGGCCAGGTGGTGGGCAGGCGCCCGCCCGGCTCCTCGGCGCCGAGCAGCACGTCGGCCAGGGCGTGGCCGGCCTCCTGGCCGGGGAACCAGCCGAGCAGCACCGCGGCGACCTCGTCGCGCCACGGGAGCTCGACCGGGGAACCCGAGTTGACGATCACGACCGTGTGCGGGTTGACCGCGGCCACGGCCCTGACCAGGTCGTCCTGGTGGCCGGGGAGCTTCAGGGAGGTGCGGTCGAAGCCCTCGGACTCGACGCGTTCGGTGGTGCCGACGACGACGACCGCCGCGTCCGCCGTACGGGCCGCCTCGACGGCCTCGGCGATCAGTTCGGCCGGTTCGCGGCGCGGGCCGAGGTGGCAGAAGGAGAACGAGACGCCGGGGATGGCCGCGTCGTCGCCCAGGGTGTCGGGGACCTGCCGCAGCGAGACCTCGACGGGCTCGCCCGCGGTGAGGACGGTCCGGCCGCGCTCCAGCGGGTTGCCGAAGAAAGCCTCGCCGGGGTCGGCGGAGCCGGTGACCCGGTGCACCTCGTCGTACAGGGTCTCGCCCGCGACGGTGAGGCGGAACGCCCCGGTGCCGCGGGTGCCGAAGACGTGCTCGCCGCTGTCGCGCGGGACGAAGGTGCCGGTGATCTCGACGCTGTGCAGCGTCTCGCGGGTGACGCCCCGGGGCAGGTCGTCGCCGATCCACTGCACGGTGCCGTCGTGCAGTGGGGCCGCGGCGAGGACGGCACCGGAGGCGTCGTAGCACACGGCCCTGAGCTGGAAACCCTTCTCGGCGGGGACGAGTTCGTCGTTCGGGTCCGCGCCGACGCGGTAGTCGAGGGCGCCCTCGGGAAGGGCGGCGGCGAGGCCGTCCAGCGGTGCGACGACATGGTGCGGGAAGACCTGGGCGGAGCCGCCGCCGAGGACCCGGGCGTCCCGGGCGAGCGCCCCGCTGAGCGCCACCTTGCGGACGGCCGCCGGATCGAGGGGCAGCGCGGCGCGGCCGGTGCTCGCGACGGGCTCGTTGCGCACCAGGACGAAGGAGCGGCGGGCGATCTCGCGGGCCAGCGCGTCCCCGTCGACGGGCTCGGGCCGGTCGGCCGGGGCGACGGCGGGCGGCGCGCCGTCCAGGACGCCGACCCGGGCGGCGAGCCGCAGTACGTTGCGCACCGCCCCGTCGACGACGGACTCCTCGACCTCCCCGGCCCGTACGGCGTCGGCCAGCGCCTTGCCGTACACGGTCTTCGGCCCCGGCATGGCGACGTCGAGTCCGCCGCGGACGGCGGCGACGGTGGAGCGGGCGGCCAGCCAGTCGGAGACGATGTAGCCGTCGAAGCCCCATTCGCCGCGCAGCACCGCGTTCTGGAGGTAGCGGTGCTCGGTCATGGTGGAGCCGTTGACCCGGTTGTAGGCGGACATGATGCCCCACGGGTGGGCGTTCTTGACGATGCGTTCGAACGGGGCGAGGTAGATCTCGCGCAGGGCGCGCGGCGAGACCACGTTGTCGACGGTGAAGCGGTCGGTCTCGGCGTCGTTGGCGACGAAGTGCTTGACGGTGGTGCCGACGCCGCCGTCCTGCACGCCGCGCACGTAACCGGTGCCGATCTCGCCGGTGAGGTACGGGTCCTCGCTGTACGCCTCGAAGTGGCGCCCGCCGAGCGGGGAGCGGTGGAGGTTCACGGTCGGGGCGAGGAGGACGTGCACCCCCTTGCGGTGGGCCTCCTGGGCGAGCAGCCGGCCGGCCCGGCGGGCGAGGTCCGGGTCCCAGGTCGCGGCGAGCGCGGTGGGCGAGGGCAGCGCGACGGACGGGTCGTCGGCGCTCCAGGCGACCCCCCGGACGCCGATGGGCCCGTCGGACATCACCAGGGAGCGCAGCCCGACGGCGGGGAGCGCCGGCAGCGACCACATGTCCTGTCCGGCCAGCAGCCGGGTCTTGTCGTCGATGTCGAGGGCGGCCAGCGCCTTCTCGACCGCGGCCTCCCGGGCCGCGTCGGAGTGGATGGGGGCGGACGCGTCTGCCACGGCCGTACCTCTCGTCGATGTCCTGATAGTGCCGTTTTCCATCCTGACCCGCCGACCGGTTGAGCAGTAGGTTTCGTTACTTTTCCGTAATTTACGGGAATGGCGTACGGTCCTCGGGACGGGACCGGCGCGCCGGGGCGGACATATCGGCATGGATATCCGCGACGGGTGCCGGGGACGGGCGCAGCACCGAAAGGGGCCGGGGCGATGGCGCGGGCCAGGAGCGCGGAGCGGCGGGCGGAGATTCTCCGTGCCGCGTTCGAGGTGATCGCCGAGCGCGGATACCGCGGCGCCTCGCTGAACACCGTCGCCGAGCGGGTCGGCCTCAGCCAGCAGGGGCTGCTGCACTACTTCCCGACCAAGGAGGCGCTGCTCATCGCCGTACTGGAGGAGCGCGACCAGTGGGACCCCGGCGGCACCACCCGCAACGAGGGCACCTGGCGGACCGAACTGCTCGACTCGCTCGTGGAGTACAACGCGATGCGACCCGGGATCGTCCAGACGTTCTCGGCACTGCTCGGCGAGAGCGTGACGGAGGGCCACCCGGCCCGGGAGTTCTTCACCGTCCGCTACACGCAGGCCCGCGCGACCATGGCGGCGATGCTGCGCGCGGAGTTCGGCGAGCGACTGCCGGGCGGGCTGACGCCCGAGCGCGCGGCGCCGCTACTGGTGGCGGTGATGGACGGGCTCCAGTACCAGTGGCTGCTGGATCCGGACACGGTGGACATGCCCGCCGCGTTCCGGGACTTCCTGGCGCTGCTGCGTCCGGCGCGGCCGGACGGCGGGGAGAACGACCGGCGATAGCACGGCGCGTCAATTCGTCGGCTTGACAAGGTAGTTGGGCCACACCTGCGGGTGATTTCCGGGCGGCTCGCACACGTTCGGGACGAGGGACGGACCAGGGTGGGCGCATGACTTCCGAATCCACCGGACTCTCCTGCGGCACGCCGTCCGATCCGGCCTCGGCCCCGGCTTCCCGCGGTCCGTCGTCGGCCGAGCCGCCCTCCCGCCGCCGTGTGATCGCGGGTGCCGCGGCCGGCGCCGCCGCGCTTGCCGCGGCCGCCGGTCCCGCGAGTGCCGCCGCCCCCGCCGCCGCCGTGCACGCCGAGTCCGGCACCGCGCTCGCGGCGGCCGGATCGGACTGGGCCACCTGCCTGGACGTCGCCCGCGCCATCCTGGTGCGGGGCGAGGACGACCGGTCGCTGATCCCGCACTACAAGGACGTCCTGCTGTCCAAGGGTCTGCCGCGCGGCCGCAAGCCCCCCAAGAAGGTGCTGGTCGTCGGCGCGGGCCCGGCCGGGCTGACCGCCGCCCGGCTGCTCCGCGAGGCCGGGCACACCGTCACCGTGATCGAGGCGAACGGCAACCGCGTCGGCGGCCGTGTCAAAACGTTCCGCCGGGGCGGCCACGAGCACGCGAGGGCACCGTTCGCCGACCCGAAGCAGTACGCCGAGGCCGGCGCGATGCGGATCCCGGACAGCCACCCGCTGGTCACCGGGCTCATCGACGGGCTCGGGCTGAAGCGCCGCCGCTTCCATCTGGTCGACGTCGACGCCGGGGGCCGCCCGGTCAATCACACCTGGATCAGCGTCAACGGCATCCGGATGCGCAAGGCGGACTACGCGGCCCGGCCACGCGCGATCAACCGCTCGTTCGGCGTCCCGGCACCCTTCGAAGACAAGCCCGCCGCCACGATCCTGCGGGAGGCGTTCGCGCCCGTACGGAAGGAGTTCGAGGGCAAGGAGGGCCGCGCCCTCGTCGAGGGCTGGGCGCGGGTCGTCCAGCGCTACGGGCACTGGTCGATGTTCCGCTTCCTGACCGAGGCGGCCAAGCTCGACGAGCGCACCGTCGACCTCGTCGGCACGGTCGAGAACCTCACCTCGCGCCTCCACCTCTCCTTCGTGCACAGCTTCATCGGGGCATCGCTGATCAGCCCGGACACGGCGTTCTTCGAACTGCCGGGCGGCACCGGCACGCTCGCCGACGCGATGTACGAGAAGGTCGGGGACCTGGTGCGGCTGGACCGCCGGGCCACCCGGATCAGCCACGGGAAGAACGGTGTCCGGATCGAGACGATCTCCGAGGGCCGCGACGGCAGACCGCTGGTGCGCGAGACGTTCACCGGCGACCGGGCCATCGTCACCGTGCCGTTCTCCGGGCTGCGCCACATCCCCGTCAGCCCCCTGCTGTCGTACGGGAAGCGGCGCGCGATCACCGAGATCCACTACGACGCGGCGACCAAGGTGCTGCTCGAATTCAGCCGCCGCTGGTGGGAGTTCGAGGAGAAGGACTGGAAGAGGGAGCTGGACCGGATCAGGCCCGGCCTGTACGACGCCTACCGGCTGGGAAGGGCACCGGCCGACGGCTCGCTGCTGGGCGCCCACCCGTCGGTGCCCTCCGGCCACCTCCCGCCCAACCAGAAGGTGCACTACGCGGCGTACCGGGCCACCGCCCGCAACCAGCCCGAGGCGGCGCACGTCATCGGCGGCGGATCGGTCACCGACAACCCCAACCGCTTCGTCTTCCAGCCGTCGCACCCGGTCGAGGGCAGCGCGGGCGGCGTGGTCCTCGCCTCGTACAGCTGGGCCGACGACGCGCTGAAGTGGGACTCCCTGGACGACGACGAGCGCTACCCGCACGCGCTGGGCGGCGTCCAGGACGTGTACGGGCAGCGCGTCGAGGTCTTCTACACGGGCGTCGGCGCCACCCAGTCGTGGATGCGTGACCCGTACGCGTACGGCGAGGCGTCGGTGCTGCTCCCGGGCCAGCACACCGAACTGCTCTCCCACGTACGGTCCGTCGAGGGTCCGCTGCACTTCGCGGGCTGCCACACCTCGGTGAAGCCCGCCTGGATCGAGGGGGCCCTGGAGTCGGCGGTCAGGACCGCGCTGGAGGTGCACACCGCCTGACCGGCCCGGGGTGGTCCCCGGGCGGGTCCGGGACCGCCCGGCCGGCCCGGAACGGCGGCCCCGGGCGGCCCTCTCCCGTCAGCCCCGGCCGGGGGTGTACGGGGCGGGTGCCGCCCCGGGGCCCGCGCCCCCGTCCTCGTTCCTCTCCTCGTCCGCGCCGCCCTTGCCGTCGCCGTCGTCCTCGGGCGCCACCAGGTCCCGCGCCAGCAGGGTGGCCCCGGCGACGGCGCCCGGCATCAGGAACACGGCGACGAACGGAACGAGGAAGGCCAGCCCCAACGGCACGCCGAAGCCGAGGGCCAGCATGCGGCGGCCGCGCAGCAGGACGAGCCGGTCCTTCAGGACCATGCCGCGCCGCTGGAGCGCGACGGACGTGAGCTCCTCGGAGAGGAAGTAGCCGGTGACGCAGAAGCCGATCACCGGGACCACGGTCTGCCCGATCACCGGCACGAATCCGAAGGCGAACAGCAGCAGCGAGTACAGCCCCACCCGCACCAGGATCCGGACGCTGTCGACGGCGGAGATCCACAGGTCCCGCCACAGCGGCAGTCCGGACTCGGGGGCGTCACCGCCCTCCGTGCGGTCGACCTCCTCGGACAGGGACTCGTAGAAGGGCTGGCCGACCAGCAGCGTCACGGCGGTGAACGTGATCACGGCGAGGAAGAGACCGAAGGCGAAGACCAGCACGGTCAGGGTGTTGCGGAGCAGCCCGAGCCACGGCGAGGACCAGTCGTCGGCGAACGGGGTCGCCCACGCCACCAGGTCGTCGGCGCCGTAGCCGAGAGCGACCAGGGCCGCCGCGTACAGGACGAGGGTGATGAGTCCGGGCAGCAGTCCGAACCCGAACCAGCGGCCGTGCCGGCCGACCCATCGCTGCCCCGCCACCAAGTAACCGAAACCCGCCCCGAGATCACGCATGGCGTCAGCGTACTGGTGGCCGGACGGGCCGCACCCCCCGCCCGGGAGTGCGGCCCGTCCGTCGTACCGGCCGTCACGCACGGCCGTCCGGCGGGGTCAGGCGACCGACAGGTCCACCTTGATGTTGCCGCGCGTCGCGTTCGAGTACGGGCACACCTGGTGGGCCTTCTCGACGAGCGAACGCGCCGTCGCCGCATCGACGTTGGGGATGGACGCGCTGATCGCGACCTCCAGGCCGAAGCCGCCCTCGGCGGTCTTGCCGATGGACACCGCGGCGGTCACCGTGGAGCCGGAGATGTCGGCCTTCTCCTGACGGGCCACGACGCCGAGCGCGCCCTGGAAGCAGGCGCTGTAACCGGCGGCGAAGAGCTGCTCCGGGTTGGTGCCCGCGCCGCTCCCGCCCATGGACCTGGGCGGGTTGACGACGACGTCGAGGTTGCCGTCGTCGGACGAGACCCGGCCGTCGCGGCCGTTCTCGGCGGTGGCGACGGCGGTGTAGAGAACGTCGATGTCGTGAATGGTCATTCCGAGAATTCCTCCTGCTGTGCGCCGCGACTCGCGCCCACGGTCGCGGCGGTCCGGATCGAGCCCGATGCCCTCATGGCATGGCCCGTGCCTGCGGGGTGCACCGGAGCACCCGTCAGACGAGGGAGACGATCATCTTTCCGGTGTTCTCGCCGCGCAGCAGGCCGAGGAAGGCGTCGAAGCCGTTCTCGATGCCCTCGACGACGGTCTCGCGGTACTTCAGTTCGCCCGAGGCCAGCCATCCGGCGACGTCCTCGACGAACCGCGGCTGGAGCTCGTCGTGGTCGCTCACGAGCATGCCCTGGATGCGCAGCCGCTTGCCGATGATCAGGGCGAGGTTGCGCGGGGCGGGGGTCGGCTCGGTGGCGTTGTACTGGGCGATCATGCCGCAGGCGGTGACCCGGCCGTGCACGTGGAGGGAGGAGATCGCCGCCTCCAGGTGCTCGCCGCCGACATTGTCGAAGTAGACGTCGATGCCGTCGGGAGCGGCCCGGCGCAGCTGTTCGTCGACCGGGCCGTCCTTGTAGTTGAAGGCCACGTCGAAGCCGTACTCCTCCACGAGGAGCCGGACCTTCTCGTCGGAACCGGCCGAGCCGATGACCCGCGAGGCGCCCTTGATCCGCGCCATCTGCCCGACCTGGCTGCCCACCGCGCCGGCCGCGCCGGAGACGAACACGGCGTCGCCCGGCCTGAACGAGGCGACCTCGAAGAGTCCCGCGTACGCGGTGAGGCCGGGCATGCCGAGCACGCCCAGGTAGGCGGAGAGCGGGGCGAGCGACGCGTCGACCTTCACCGCGTGCTTCGCCGGGACCTCCGCGTACTCCCGCCAGCCGAGGCCGTGCAGCACGTGGTCGCCGACCGCGAAGCCCGGCGCGTCCGAGGCGATGACCTCGCCGACCGCGCCGCCGTCCATGGGGCGGTCGAGCGCGAAGGGCGGGGTGTACGACTTCACGTCGTTCATCCGTCCCCTCATGTACGGGTCGACCGAGAAGTACAGATTGCGGACGAGGACGCGGCCCTCGCCGGGAGCGGCGACCGGGGCCTCCCGCAGCGCGAGGTCCTCGGCCTTCGGCCAGCCGTGCGGGCGGGCGACGAGGTGCCATTCACGGCCGGTCGTGGGAAGTGCTGCGGACATGGGCTCGGGTTCTCCTCAATGCCTCACGGGATGGGGAAGGCTTCGTCCCGGGGCCGGTGGGCCGCGGGAGCGAAATTACTTCAGGACGTGAAACAACGATGCTCCTGAATATTTCATGTTGTCAAGTAACCGGCTATCCTGGACCCCATGGCCACCACCCGTTCAGACCCTCTGACCCTCGAAGTCGTCGAGCTCATCGGCACCATCGTGGCGCGCTACTACGAGGAGTACGACGAGGCCGCGGCCGCCCACTCGCTCACCGGCGCCCAGGCGCGCGTCCTCGGGCTGCTCGCCCTGGAGCCGATGCCGATGCGCCGGATCGCCCAGAAGCTGAAGTGCGAGCCGTCGAACGTCACCGGGATCGTCGACCGGCTGGAGTCGCGCGGTCTGGTGGAGCGCCGTCCGGATCCGGCCGACCGCCGGGTGAAGCTGGCCGCCCCGACGGAGCGGGGTACGCGCACGGCACGGGAGCTGCGCGACTCGCTCTCCTTCGCGCGGGAGCCGCTGGCCGAGCTGTCGGACGCGGACCGGACGATGCTGCGAGACCTGCTGCGGCGGATGCTGGGCGAGGCGGGCCCCGCGACCGTGGCACCGTCGGCCCCATGAACACTCCGGTCCCGTTCGGTCCCCGCGAGTTCCAGCTCGTCCTGTTGCGCCGGATGGCCGATCATCAGCCCGGTCTCGTCGAGGAGGCCCGGCGGGAGCTGGGCGCCTCGACCGCCGAGATGCGGGAGGCGAACCGCCGCTGGCAGGCCATGGTGCGGGCGCCCCGGGGGCGGGGCGCGCTGCGCCGTTACCGTTCGGTCCTGGGCGAGCCCGAGTCGGCGGCGCGCCGTCGGATCGGCGATCTGGAGTGCGAGGCGCTGCGGTGGCCGGTGCCGCTCTGGCCGGAGCTGCGGTTCGAGGTGATGGTCGCGCCGAACGGGGCCGTGTGGAACGAGTGGCTGGTCAGGGCAGCGGGGGCGGCGGGCCCCGAGCTGCGCGCGGTCGAGGATCTGCGTCCCTGGTCGGCCACGGTGGACGAGGTGGCGCGGGCCTTCCCGCCGACTCGTCCGATGGAGGGCGGGGCGCCGACCCGGTGGGCGCTCGCGATCACCGCGCCGGGGACGGGCGAACGCCGTGTCGCCGAATTCACCTGGGGGCTGTTCCAGCGGCTGCTGCCCGGGTGAGCCCGGTCCGGGGGCGCCCGGGAGGGGGCGGGCACACCCGGCGCACGGCGCTCTCTCGCCGCCCCGCCCCGTCACTCCACCGGCCCCCGTACCCCCTACGGCTCACCCGGCGCGCGGCATGACTCCGAACGGCGCACGATGCGAGGAGGGCCGGCCGCCGCCGGCACCCCCACACCGTGCTCCCGGGAGAAGCCGCCGTGACCGTCAGCCTTGAGCAGTTGCGCCGTTGCCATGTCGCCGTCGACCTCGGAGCCGCCCGGACCCGCGTGTACGTCAAGGGGATGGGGCTCGTCGTCGACGAACCGAGTGCCGCCGCCGTGAACACTCGTACCGGCTCGATCATCGCGGTCGGCGAGCTCGCCGAGCAGATGACGGGCCGCACCCCCGACTACATCCGGGTGGCCCGTCCGGTCACCGGCGGCACCGTCATCGACATCGAGATGGCCCAGCGGATGCTCCGTCAGCTGCTCGGCGAGAAGCTCCGCCGCCAGTTGCGCCGCAAGCCCCGGCTGCGGGCCGCCGCCTGCACCCCGCACGACAGCGATCCGCTCGCCCAGCGGGCCGCCGTGGAGACCCTGGTCGGGCTGGGCGCGCGGCGGGTGGAGCTGGTCGACACCCTGATCGCGGCGGCCGTCGGCTGCGGGCTCCCCGTCGAGCAGCCGACCGCCACCATGATCATGGTGTGCGGGGCGGCGACCACTCAGATCGCGGTGCTCTCGCTGGGGTCGATCGTGACCGCCGTACGCGTACCGGTCGGCGGCGACGCCATCGATCACGCGGTGATCCAGCACCTGCGGCACCAGCACGAGCTGATGCTGCCGAGCCAGTCCGTACGACCGCTCCAACTGGCGCTCAGCGGCACCGGACCGACCACGCGGGGCTCCTCGGTGACCGAGATCCACGGCCGGGACGTGGCGACCGGGCTGGCCCGTTCGGTACGGGTGGACACGGCCTCGATCCGGCAGGCGATCCAGGCCGCGCTGACCTCGGTGCTCGACGGTCTCGGCAAGGTGCTGCGCGAGTGCCCGCCCGATCTGGTGGCCGATCTCACCTACTGCGGGATCATGATGGTCGGCGGCAGCGCGCTGCTGCCCGGTCTCGACCAGATGCTGCGGCAGGCGACGGGCATGCCCGTGCACATCGCGGAGCGGCCCGACGTGTGCTCCGTCCTGGGGCTGGGTGCGATGCTGGACGGGAAGATCGAACCGTTGGTTCTCGACCCGATCGCCTGCTGATCACCGCAGGGGGGTGCACGCATGACCGAGAAATCAGCGAAACCGGAGTGCGCGACCGGCCCGGGAGCCGCGGACCCGACGGGCCCGTCCGCGACCGGTCCGGACACGGGAGCGCCTGGCGAGGGGCCGGACGCGCCCTCGACCGGCCCGGGACCGAGGGCGGCGGACGGCCCGTCGGACGGTGCGCCGTCCCCATTGCCGACGCTCCTGGAAGCGGTGCTGAGCGTCGGCGACGACCTCGAACTGCGTGCCACCCTCCAGCGGATCGTGGACACGGCGACCGCCCTGACCGGCGCCCGCTACGGCGCGCTCGGCGTGCTCGACCCCGGACCCGGCACCGTCGGCGAGCTGATCACCTCGGGCATCGACGACGCCGGGCGCCGCCGCATCGGCGCCTTCCCGGACGGTCACTCGGGGATGCTCGGCGCCCTCGTCACCGACCCGCGTCCGCTGCGCTCCGACGACCTGCCCGCCGACCCGCGCTCCGGCGGCGTACCGCCCGGCCATCCGGTGATGCGCACCTTCCTCGGGGCGCCGCTGCGCGTCCAGGACCGGGTCTTCGGCAATCTCTACCTCGCCGAGAAGCGCGCCGGCCGCTTCACCGACACGGACATGGCGCTGCTGCGGGTGCTGGCCTCGCGCGCCGGTACCGCGATCGGCAACGCGCGGCTGTACGAGGAGGCCCGGCAGCGGGAACGCTGGATCGAAGGGGCAGCCGCCGTCACCACCACCCTGCTGACCGGCGGCAACGCGGCCGACGCGCTGATGACCGTCGCCGAGGCGGCCCGGACGCTCGCCGACGCCAACGCCGGGGTGATCCTCCAGCCGACCGACGAGGGCGGCATGGAGATCGTCACCGCGTCCACGCGCGACGACCCGGCCGGGATCGTCGGCGCGACCATCGAGCCCGGCTCCCCCGTGCTGGTCCAATTGCTGGGCGGCGAGCCGGTGTTCATCGACGACTCGGCGACCGACCCGCGGATGACGACGCATGTGCGGTCGCGGTTCGGGCCCAGCATGATGCTGCCGTTGCAGAGCGGCGGGCGGCTGATCGGCACCCTCGCCCTGCCCCGGCGGCGCGGCGGCCCCCCGTACACGCCCCTGGACCGCCAGCTGGCCACGCAGTTCGCCTCGCAGGCCGCGCTCGCCCTGGTCCTGGCGGACGCGCAGCACAACCGGGAACGGCTCGCGGTGTACGAGGACCGGGACCGGATCGCCCGCGATCTGCACGACCTCGTCGTCCAGCGGCTGTTCGCGACCGAGATGATGCTGGAGTCGACCCGCCGCAGGGCTCCTTCGCCGGAGACGGGCGAACTGCTCGACCAGGCCGTGGACGAGCTGGACTCCACCATCCAGGAGGTGCGGACGGCGATCTTCGCCCTCCAGCAGCCACCGGCGGAGGCCCCCACCACCTTCCGCGGCCGGGTGCTGCGGGAGACCGGGGGCGCCGCCGCCGTCCTCGGCTTCCAGCCGTCGGTGCACTTCGACGGTGCCGTCGACGCGCTGGTGCGGGAGCCGGTGGAGCGCGAGCTGCTCGCCGCGCTGCGGAGCGCGCTCGCCGCCGCGCACCGGCGTACGGGGGTGTCGTCGATCGAGGTCGAGGTGGACGCGACGGTCGCGGGAGCGGACGGACGGCCCGCGGTGCGGCTCACGGTGGCCGACGACGGCCGCGAGGAGGACGGCTCGCGCTCGTCGACCGTCACCTGGCAGGCACCACTCTGAGGGAAACCGTCACCGAGCGGTGGCCGCTCCGAGCGGACCGTCACCGGACGGGCGCCGGTCCGGGCAGCCGCACCGGCCACCCGGACGACGACCTCAGCGGGCGGGCGCCGCCCTGAGCGCGACCCGGGTGTTGGAGTGCGCGACGCCGGCCTCCCGCTTGAGCCTGCGCAGCAGACCGTCCAGGGCGGCGGTGTCGGCGACGGTGGCCCGGACGAGGTAGTCATGGCCGCCGGTCACGTGCACCACCTCGGTGATGCCGGGAAGGGCGAGCACGGCCCGTTCGAACGTCTCGTTCGTCGTGTCGATCCGCAGCGTCACGTCGATGAACACGACCAGGCCCGTGCGGGTGTCGGCGGCCGGGTCGATGATCACGGTGAATCCGCGGATCACGCCGTCGCGGCGCAGCCTGCGCACCCGGTCCGCGGCGGCGTTGGCGCTGAGCCCGACCCGTACGCCCAGATCGCGGTACGAGATCCGGGCGTCCTCCTGGAGGATGCCGAGGATTTCCCTGTCCAGACGGTCCATACCGCGATTGTCCCAGGATTCGGCCCATTTGAGCCCTTGCGGATGATTTCGGATGACTGAGGGCTGTCCCGTAATCCGTGGTGGATCGGCGCGCGGCGTCGGATGTGGTGCATCGCAAGGCGGAGGGGCGCCCGCATACGGGACGTATGTGGGCGTTCCGACAACGCGGCGAGGTGCCGCGGCTGTCGTCGGGCGCCCGTCAGGGATTACGGGACAGCCCTTAGTGCCGTGACCGGCAAGGTTTACCGGGAAGGTCGCGGCGTCCGGTGCGGTGCGTCGCAAGGCGGAGGATCAATACCGCTGTCGAACGGGCCCCACGCCGACCGGCGCGGCGTCCGGCGCCGCCTACGCAGCCTGCTGATGGCCACCGTCGGCTCCGGGCTGACCTTCTGGGCCTGGAATCTGGTCTCCCCGCTGTCCGGGGACTTCAAGGAGCGGCTGGGGCTGACCTCGTTCGAGCAGTCGCTGCTGGTCGCCGTGCCGGTGCTGGTCGGTTCGCTGGGCCGGATCCCGGTAGGCGCGCTCACCGACAAGTACGGGGCACGGCTGATGTTCCCGCTGGTCTCGGCACTCACGGAGGTCCGTCCCCGGAGCCCCCGGCCGGCCTCGGGGCGATCCCCCCTCGCGCCCGGAGCCCCGGCCGTCCCCGGCGGGTCCGGTGCCGTGTCCGTGCCGTGTCCGAGGCCCCGGCCGGGGCGGCGACAGCGCCTGGGGCCTGGGGCGACAGCGAGCCCGCCCCGCGTCGCCCTCCAGGTCGTTAGGGTCGGCCGGATGACGCCTCTTCTGCCGCTGCCCGCCGACGCCTCCGTACGCGAGGCCGTCCGGTTCGGCGCACATTCGCTGACGTACGAACGGCTGGACGCCGCCTCCGCCCGGCTCGCCGCGCGGCTCACCGGAGCCGGGCGGGTCGCCGTCTGGGCCACCCCCACGCCACGGACCGTGGTCGCCGTCGTGGCGGCGCTGCGGGCCGGGGTGCCCGCCGTGCCGCTCAACCCGAGGACGGGGACGCGCGAACTCGGGCACATCGTGGCCGACAGCGAGCCCGGTGTGGTGCTGGCCGGGGCGGACGACACGCTGCCGCCCGTCCTGGACGCGCCGGTCCGTATCGACGTCGGCATCGAGCCGGACGGCGACGACGGCGTGGTACCCGGCGGCGCCGCGACCGCGTTGCCGGAACCGTCCCCCGAGTCCCCCGCGCTGATCGTCTACACCTCCGGCACCACGGGCCCGCCCAAGGGCGCGGTCCTGCCCCGGCGGGCGATCGCCGCCTCGCTGGACGCGCTGGCGGACGCCTGGCAGTGGACCGGTGACGACGTGCTCGTCCACGCCCTGCCGCTGTTCCATGTCCACGGGCTGATCCTGGGCGTGCTCGGGCCGCTGCGCCGGGGCGGATCGGTGCGGCACCTGGGGAGGTTCTCCACCGACGGGGTGGCCCGGGAACTGTCGTCCGGCGGCACCATGCTGTTCGGCGTGCCGACGATGTACCACCGGCTGGCCGAGGCCCTGGACGGCTCCGGCCCGGAGGCGGCCGGGCTGGCGAAGGCACTGGCCGGGGCCCGGCTGCTGGTGTCCGGTTCGGCGGCGCTGCCGGTGCACGACCACGAGCGGATCGCGGCGGCGACCGGCCGCCGGGTGATCGAGCGCTACGGCATGACGGAGACCCTGATGAACACCGGGGTCCGGGCCGACGGCGAGCCGCGCCCCGGCACGGTCGGCGCGCCCCTGGCGGGTGTCGGGCTGCGCCTGGTCGACGAGGACGGCACCGTCCTCACCGGCAGCGGCCCGGAGACCATCGGCGAGATCCAGGTGCGCGGCCCGAACCTCTTCACCGGCTACCTCAACCGCCCCGACGCCACGGCCGCCGCGCTCACCGCCGACGGCTGGTTCCGCACCGGCGACATGGCCACCCGGGACGCCGACGGCTATGTGCGGATCGTCGGCCGCAAGGCCACCGACCTGATCAAGAGCGGCGGCTACAAGATCGGCGCGGGCGAGATCGAGAACGCGCTCCTGGACCACCCCGGCGTCCGCGAGGCCGCCGTCACCGGGGAGCCGGACCCGGATCTGGGCGAGCGGATCGTCGCGTGGGTGGTGCCGGCCGATCCCGCCGCTCCCCCGGCGGAGGACGAGCTCGCGGACCATGTCGCCGCGCAGCTGGCCCCGCACAAGCGCCCGCGCACGGTCCGCTATCTGGAGGCGCTGCCCCGCAATGACCTGGGCAAGATCATGAAGCGGTCGCTGCGTCCCTGACCAGTGGCCGGCGGGGCCGTGCCCACCCGTGCGCGCGCCGGGCCCGCCCGTGCGGGGGCCGCGTCCGACGGTCCCCGCCGACGCGCCGGGGCCGTGCCCGCGGCCCCTGTCCCGGCCCGCCGCACCGGCACCCGGTGTCACGGCCGGGGGTCCTTCGCGTCGTACCGGGCGAATCCGCGCCACCGCAGCCCCAGCAGCGACACGGCGAGGACACAAGCGATCCCGCCCCCGGTCACGGCCACTCCGGACGAGGCCAGGTCGGAGACCGAGCCGGCCAGGAAGTCGCCGAGGCGGGGACCGCCCGCGACGACGACGATGAACACGCCCTGGAGCCGTCCACGCATCTCGTCCGGCACCGCCGCCTGGAGCATGGTGTTCCGGAAGACCATCGAGGTGGTGTCCGCGCATCCGGCGAGCGCCAGGAGGAGCAGCCCGAGCCAGAGCTGACGGGTCAGCCCGAACAGCGCGATCGCCGTGCCCCAGGAGCCGACGGCGAGGAGCACGGCGAGACCGTGGCGGCGGACGCGTCCCAGCCACCCCGAGAACACCCCGCCGAGCAGTGCCCCCAGCGCCGGGGCCGCGACCAGCAGGCCGGTGGTCCGCGCATCGCCGCCGTACCAGGCCACGGCGACGACGGGGAACAGCGCCCGGGGATGGGCCAGCACCATGGCGCACAGGTCGGTGAGGAACGTCATCCGCAGATTGGGTCTGGCCCCCAGGAACCGCAGCCCGTCCGCGACGGAGGCCCTGCCCGGTTCCTCCTCCCCGTTCCGCGTGACCGAGCGGTCCGGCAGCATCGAGGGCAGCCGCCACATCGCGTACAGCGAGGCGGTGAAGGTGACGGCGTCGACGGTGTACGCGGCCCGGTAGCCCCACCAGCCGACGAGGAGCCCACCGAGCATCGGCCCGACCAGGGTGCCGGTGGTGCTGGTGATGGAGCTGAGGGCGTTGGCGGCGGGCAGCTGCTCGGCCGGCAGCAGCCGGGCGATCATCGAGCTGCGGGCCGGTGAGTTGATTGCGAAGCAGGCCGCCTGGAGCGCGACGACCGCATACAGCAGCCCCACCTGCTCCACCCCCGCGACGGCGGCGCCGACCAGCACGAGAGAGAGCACGAACGACCCCGCCGCGCTGGCCAGCCCCAGCTTGCGCCGGTCGAGGGTGTCGGCGACGGCGCCTCCGTACAGTCCGAAGACCACCAGCGGCAGGAACGAGCAGAAGCCGATGAGTCCGACCGAGAAGGCGGACCCGGTGATGTCGTAGACCTGGAGCGACACGGCGAGCGCCGTCATCCCCTGCCCGATCCAGGAAACCGTGTTGCCGAACCAGAGCCGCCGGTAGTCGGGAGAGGTGCGCAGGGGCGTCAGGTCGGCGAGTATGCGGCGGCGGGCGGGCTCGTCGGCCGCCTCCTCGTCCTTCGGGGCTGTTTCGGTCACACAGGATGGTAACGACTGTCATGCACCCGCCGATCGGGGTTTCTCGTCGCGCGGGTGCGCGTGGTGCCGGAAGAGCGTGGTGTAGAGCCCGTCGTGGCCGAGGAGCTGGGGGTGAGTGCCCGATTCGACCAGGCGTCCCTCGTCGAGGACGAGGATGCGGTCGGCGTCGGGGGCGAGGGCGAGGTCGTGGGTGATCACGAGGGTGGTGCGGCCGTGGGCGAGGCGTTTGAGGGGGGTGATGATGCGTCGCGCGGCGAGGGCGTCGAGGCCGGTGGTGGGTTCGTCGAGGAGGAGGACGGGGGCGTCGCGGAGCATGGCGCGGGCGATGGCGATGCGCTGGAGCTGGCCGCCGGAGAGGCGGGAGGTGCCGGGCGAGATGACGGTGTCGTAGCCGTCGGGCAGGGCGCGGATGAACCGGTCGGCGTCGGCGGCTCGCGCGGCCGCGACGACGTCGTCGTGGTGGGGCGCGCGGTCGCGCCCGCAGGCGATGTTCCTCTCGATGGTGTCGTGCAGGACGAGGGTTTCCTGGGGCAGCAGGGTGACGTTGGCGCGCAGCCGGGCCAGGGGCATGAGGTCGACGGGGACGCCGTCGAGGCGGATGGCGCCGGCGTCGGGGTCGTAGAAGCGCAGGAGGAGCGCGGCGAGGGTCGATTTGCCCGCGCCGCTGGGGCCGGTGATGACGACGAGTTCGCCCGGGCTCGCGGTGAACGAGAGGTCCCGCAGCACGGGTTCGCTGCCTCCGGGGTAACGGAACCGGACCCGGGACACCTCCACCTCGCCCCGCGCCCGGCCCGGGGGCACGGCCGGCAGGGGGCGGTCGGGGCCGGCGACGGGGTCGGTGACGGTGGGCGGGGTGTCGAGGATCTCCAGGAGGCGTTCGGCCCCGGCGGTCGCGGCGGTGGCGGTCAGACCGAGCTGCCCCAGGGAGCGGATGGGCGGGTAGAGGTAGCCGATGAACGCGGCGAACGCCAGCAGTTGTCCCAGGGTCATCCGCCCCTCGGAGATCTCCCACGCGCCCAGGCCGATGATGGTCAGGACGCACAACGTCTCCAGGACCTCGACGAGTTGTTCGTAGAACTCGGTCAGCCGCACCGCCCGCACGGACGTCCGCAGCCGGATGAGCGCCCTGCCGAGCAGCCGTTCCTCCTCGGCGCGCTGCCGGTTGTACGCCTGTGTCATGACGACGTTGACCAGGGTCTCCTCGACCACCGCGGTGATCGCCCCGTCCGCCGCGCGTCCGCGCCGCGACACCGCGCGCAGTGGCCCGGCGAACCGGCGGGTGGTGAACCAGAACAGCGGGACCATGAGGAAGGTGGCCAGGGCCAGGTCCCAGCGCAGCCACAGCGCGGCCGCCGCGTAGAAGACGGTGCTGAAGAGGGCCGAGGCCGCCCCCACGATCCCGGTCACCACCAGCGCCTCGATCGCCTCGACGTCGCCCGTCAGCCGTTCGACCAGGTCACCACGCCGGTTCGCCTGGTAGAAGTGGGGCGGCAGCGCCTGCAGATGGCCGAAGACCCGTGCCCTCAGCCGGAGTACGAAGCGCTCCGCGGTCCACGCCGCCAGCGAATTGCCCAGATACCCCGTCACGGCTCCCGCGACCGCCACCGCCAGCCACAGCCCCGCGGGGCGCCAGAACGCGCTGACCGACCCCTGCCCCAACGCCGTATCGGTCAGTTCCGCGAACAGCAGCACCGTCACCGTCTCCGCGACGGCGGACAGCACCGCACACACGAAGACGACCACCAGCCACCAGCGATCCCTCCGCGTCAGCGGCCAGAAACGCCGGAACGCCCTCCAGACACCGATCGGATCGGTACGGACCGGCACGTCCGACACCGCGTCGCCGGGGCCGCCCCCGCCCGCGCGAAGGCCGTCGTCGGGGGGAGGCCCGTCGTCGGGCACCGAACGGCCCGCGGAACCACGCAGCAGCATGAGCGTCACGTCTCACGAACACTGGGGCTATGGACCGGCTCCATAGACGCGGACCCAAAAAACGAGAGGCCGACCCGCGCCGGAGCACGAGCCGCCTCGAATCGGGGATGGAGTCAGGGATGAGGGTCAGTAACCCCTGTCGCGTCCGCGATGCCTGTCGTGGCCGCCGTGGTCACGGTATCCGTGATCACGGTCTCGTCCGCGTCCATGGTCACGGTCATGACCGTGGTCCCTGTCCCTGTGGTCGAAGATGCTACGAACCTTCATCTTCGCCTCCTTAGGAGGTCTTGTCGCACCGCTCCTTGCTCCTGCAGCGGCACTACCGACACTACGACTCCCCCCTGGGACCAACAAGTCATAGGAGGAACTATTCGACCAAAGGTGCTAAATACCGCACACCGCATGACTATTGCCCCAGGTCGCGGTCCGCCAACGCTCCGGCACCCGCGCGCCGACGGCCTTTCAGACGCTTCACCTTCACCCAGGGCAACGTTCACCTTTGCCCAGGACAACGTTCCGGCCGACTCCTCCCGATCACACCCCGCCCCGCCCGGACCCCACGACCGCCGGAATACCCCCTCCCCGTACCATGGGGACGGGTCCGGCAGCCGCAGAGCCGGACGGGGAACGGAGACCGACGTGACAGCGCGCCGAAAGCCCGCGACATGGCTGGGCCGATGCGTGCTCGCCGTCGCGCTGCTCTTCGGCATCGTGCTGATGCACGCGCTCGGCCATCCCGGCGAACACGCGGTCACGAAACTCTCCGACGGTCACATCACGACCACTTCCCACGTCTCCGACGGTCACATCACGACCGCGTCCCACGTCTCCGACGGGCCGGCGCACCGCCCGGCCGTCGCCGAGCCCCTCCGCACCACGGATCCCGCGCCCGCACACGGGGCGGGGGTCACCACCACGGTGTGCCTCGCCGTGCTCGGTGCGGGCATCGGTGCCCTGCTGGTCGCACGCGCCGTACTCGGCGGGGCCGCCCGCGCCGTCGGAACGGCGGTGACGCGGCGGTTCGGGTACGCGCTCCTCGCGATCCCGCCGCCCGCCCCGCCCGGATCACTCCTGAGCCGACTGTCGCTGCTGCGCATATAGGAAGCCCGGCCGCTCCTCGCCATGAGCGGAACGCCGTCTTCCTGATGTTCTTCACGCAACGACTCCTCAAGGGGTTTCACAGACATGACCGGACTCACCCGTCGTACCGTCCTCGGCGCGGGATTCGCCGCCGCCGGTACCGGCCTGCTGACCGCCTGCTCGGATTCGATGAGCGGCATGGACCACTCCTCCGGCGCGAACGGCACGTCACCGACCGCCGACTACCTCGCCCCTGACGGCAAGGAGGTCGCGGCGGCCGAGGCCCGTCGCACGCCCGGCCCCTACCGGACGGTGAGGCTCACCGCCGCCGAGACCCGGCTGGACCTCGGCGGCGGACGCACGGTCCGCTCCTGGGCGTACGGGGACGACCTCCCCGGCAAGGAGATCCGGGTCACCGCGGGCGACACCCTCGCGCTCACCCTCGCCAACAACCTGCCCGAGGCCACGAGCGTCCACTGGCACGGGCTCGCCCTGCGCAACGACATGGACGGGGTGCCGGGCCTCACCCAGCGCGGCATCGCGGCCGGCTCCTCCTTCGACTACCGCTTCGCCGTCCCCCACCCCGGCACCTACTGGCTCCACCCCCACTCCGGCGTCCAGCAGGACCGCGGCCTGTACGCCCCGCTCGTCGTGGAGGACCCCAAGGAGCCGCTGGCGTACGACAAGGAGTGGGTGATCGTCCTCGACGACTGGGTCGACGGCGTCGACGGCTCAACCCCCGACGCCGTGCTCGCCGAACTCGCCAAGGGCATGGGCGACATGGACCACGGCGGTTCGGGAGGCATGGAGGGCCACGACATGTCACACATGTCGCACACCTCGATGACGACGAGGAAGGCGAAGGCCGCACCGTCCCCGACCCCCTCCGGCCCCTCCCGGATGCTGATGGGCGCGAGCAGCGATCTGCTGGGCGGCGACGCCGGGGACGTCGGCTATCCGCACTACCTGATCAACGGCCGCACGCCGGAAGCCCCTTCGACCTTCACCGCGAAGCCGGGCGACCGGATCAGGCTCCGCATCATCAACGCCGGCGGCGACACCGCGTTCCGGATCGCGCTCGGCGGACACCGGTTCACCGTCACCCACGCCGACGGCTTCCCCGTCCGGCACACGCGGACCGACGCACTGCTGCTCGGCATGGGCGAGCGGATCGACGCCCTCGTCACCGCCGGGAACGGCGCCTTCCCGCTCACGGCACTCGCCGAGGGCAAGAACCGCACCGCCCTCGCCGTCCTGCGCACCGGCGGCGGCGCCGCGCCCACCGCCTCCGTACGTCCCGCGGAACTGAAGCGCCGGGTCCTCCACGGCGGTCAGCTGAAGGCGGACGACTCCGTACGGCTGGACGCCGAGCGCCCCGACCGCACGATCGAGTTCAGGCTCACCGGCTCGATGGCGAAGTACGACTGGGCCATCAACGGCAGGAAGTACGACCCCGCGCAGCGCCATCCGGTCCGCTCCGGCGAACGCGTCCGGCTGTCGTTCGTGAACGGCACGACGATGTGGCATCCCATGCACCTGCACGGCCACACCTTCGCGCTCGCCGACGGCGGCGCCCGCAAGGACACGTCGATCGTGCTGCCGGGCAAGCGGCTCGACGTCGACTTCGACGCCGACAACCCCGGGCTGTGGATGGTCCACTGCCACAACGTGTACCACTCCGAGTCCGGGATGATGACCGTCCTCGGCTACCTGAAGAAGTAACCGGACCCGGAGCCGACGACCCGCCGCAAGGCGGGTGTGTCCCGGCCGGGAATTCCCGGCCGGGACACACCCGTCGACCGGCGGTGCGGGTCAGGCGGTCAGTGGCCGCGCACCGGCCCCGGCCGGTGGCGCGGCGAGGCGGCCCGCCCTGTGCAGTCGGCGCAGTGCGGCGGCGCACACCAGGCCCAGCGCGGTGAGCGCGGCCCAGGGCAGGGCCGGCACCCCCGCCTCGCGGGCGGCGTCGAGCGCCGCTCCGGTCAGGAGGTTGCCGACGGTGATGCCGACCCCGCAGACGGTGTTGTAGAGGCCGTAGTGCGTGGCGACGAGGTGGTCGCCCGAGAGCCGCACGACGGTGTCCATCTCGAAGGGGTAGGCGATCATCGTGCCGACGGCGAGGAGCAGCGCGGACAGGGTCGGGGGCACCGCGGCCAGGAGCCACAGGCCGATCCCTCCGGCCGGTACGGGAACGGTCGTGGCGGCGAGGAGCGGCAGGAACGCCGCGGCCATCGTGAGCAGGCCCCGGACGAGGGCGCGGCCCGGTTCCATGCGGGCCCTGCACCAGGCGGTCACCCTGGTCTGATACAGGATCGTGCCGAGTCCGGAGACGGCGAACAGGGCGGCCACGGCCGCCGTGCCGAAGGCGCCCTCCCCGCCGAGTCGCCGCACCTCCAGCGGAAGTGCCAGGTAGACCTGGAACGACATCACGTACGAGCCGGTCATGGCCACGGAGAACAGCAGGAACGGGCGGTTCGCGAGCATGCCCCGCCACTCGGCGAGGACGCTCCGCCCTGCCGGCCCCCCGGCCTCCACCGCCCGGCGGGCCGGCAGGGCGCGGATCTGCACCACGCCCAGCACAGCGAAGGTGACCGCCGCGACGACGCAGGTGACCCGGAAGCCGACGCCGGTCAGCACCATGCCCACCAGGGGGCCGAGCAGTACCCCCGCCTGGTAGAAGACATTGAACAAGGCGAACGCCTCCACCCGGCGCTCCCCCGCGTCGAGAGCGAGATACGCGCGGGTGGCCGGGTTGAACAGGGCTCCGGCCAGCCCCGTCGCCGCGGAGGCGGCGATCAGCGCGGGGACGGAGTCCACCAGGCCCAGGGTCGCGAAGCCCGCGGTGCGCAGCACGAGTCCGGTGATGATCACGGGCTTGTAGCCGAGCCGGTCCGCGAGCGTCCCGCCGACGAGGAACATGCCCTGCTGGCTGAAGTTGCGGACGCCGAGGATGAGTCCGACCAGCCAGCCCGCGAGTCCGAGGGACCCGGCGAGGTGGGACGCGAGATAGGGCATCAGCATGTAGAAGCCGAGGTTGATGGTGAACTGATTCACCATCAACAGCCGCACGCCGCTCTCGTACGAGCGGAACCGGGCGAGGGTCCCCCTCATCGGACCCGCTCCTCGGACGCGTCGGCGGATCCAGCGACGTCGGACGCGTCGGCGGGGTCGGTGCCCTCGGAGGGTCCCGCGGATCCGGTGCCCTCGACCGTGCCCGCGGAACGGGCGTCACCGGCCGCCGGTTCCTCCTCGGTGAGCGTGAGCGGGTCGACCACGGAGGCGCACCGCGTCCAGCGGGTGACCTCCTTCTCGCCCAGCCGTCCGATCACGTCCGGTTCGGGTGCGGGCGGACCGGCGAGGAGGCCGTGGGCCGCGCAGTAGTCGTCGTCGTACACCGTGCCGAGGTAGCGCTGCGGACCGTCGGGGAAGACGGCCGCGATCCTGGCCTCCCCGGGGAGCGTGCGGGCGAGCCAGCCCGCGACCAGGGCGACGGCGCCGACGCTCCAGCCACCGGTGGCGTAGTGGGAGGAGGCGAGCCGGCGGCAGGTCCACACCGCCTCGCCCGGGGCCACCCAGTGCACCTCGTCGAACTGGTCGTAGGCGACGTTGCGGGGGTGGATGCTCGACCCGAGACCTCGCATGAGGCGGGTCCGGGCGGGCTGGCCGAAGATCGTCGAGCCGATGGTGTCGACTCCGACCAGGGTCAGGCCGGGGTACAGCCGGCGCAGGACACGGGAGACGCCGGCCGAGTGCCCGCCGGTGCCCACACTGCACACCAGGACGTCGATGTGCCCCAGCTCGGTGGCGAGTTCGAGGGCGAGCGGCGTGTACGCGGCGGTGTTGTCCGGGTTGTTGTACTGGTCCGGGCACCAGGAACCGGGGTGCCGCGCGAGGAGCCGTGCGACCCGGTCGCGGCGGGCCTGCTGCCAGCCGCCGGTCGGGTGCGGTTCGGCGACCACGTCGACCTGCGCCCCGTACGCGGACAGCAGCCGCGTCATCGACGGTTCCAGTCCGGGATCGGTGACCAGGGTGACGGGGTGGCCGTACACCATGCCGGCGAGGGCGAGACCGAGGCCGAGCGTGCCGCTGGTGGACTCGATGATGCGGGCGCCGGGGCGCAGCTCGCCGCGGACACGAGCCCGTTCGACCATGTGCAGGGCGGGGCGGTCCTTGATGCCGCCGGGGTTGAAGCCTTCCAGTTTGGCCCAGAAACCGTGGCCCGCCGGGGCGAGCGGCTCCGGGACCCGGAGCAGAGGGGTGTTGCCCACCAGCCCGGACAGGGCGGAGCCGGCGGATCGGACAGTGCTGGCGGAACGGACGGTGCCGGCGGATCGGACGGTGCCGGTGAGAGGGGTGATGTCGGTGGTCGAGGAATGCATGGTCGGCTCTCGTTTCGGTGATGCGCGTCAGAGGGTCGTCCGTGGGCAGCCGGAAAGCACACGGCTGCGGGCGGACGGCCTAGATGCGCCACCGACAGACCTTGATCCGCGTCGAACGGCCGGAACCGGATATGTCTCCGCACGCCCCGGCCGGGGCGTGGAGCCGGAGGACGGCGTACGGTGCCGGGTTCTCGACGCGGGACACGACCGGTGCTGCGGAGTCGGCCACGCGCCGGGCCGCGAGGCCGAGTTCGGAATCGAGACGGGGCGACGCGCACCCGGCCCTGTGTTCGTGGTGGGGGTGGCCGGGGGCCTGGTCCTCGGCGTGATCGAGGCCGGTCGTCATGGCCGCCGGGCGCGTCGGGGTTGCTCCGGCGATGTGCCGGTGCGCGGTGTCGCCGAGCGGCGGGAAGCAGTGGGCCACCGCCAGCAGGACGACGCCGACGACGGCGACGAGTAAGCGGCTGTGGGAGTGGCGGGGCACAGGTCCTCCGGGCGGGCTGTCCTGTCTCGGCCGCATCTCGGGAGTCCAGGGGCGGAACTCGTCCGCCTCGCCCACACCCGGGGAGTGCGCCGACCGGCCGCTTTCACGCGGAAAGGCGGGCTACGCGGGCGTGACGGAGCCGTGATCGCGCGATCATCTTAAGCGCATATTCGCGAAGGACCGGAATATCGCGACACAGGGCGCGAAGAGTCGCAGGAAGAATCGATCAACCGCTCGAATCAAATGTTCGATCGCGCACCCTCGTCGGGGAATCGACACATACATCCACGAGGTGACCACGCCTCAACTGACTGGTCCGAGCCGCGCCGAGCGGGGGAGGGCGCCACTTTCGCAACACGCCCCAGGTGTTCTGTCCCGTAACCCCTGGCGGGCGCACGATCGTCGGCTACGGCACCTCGCCGCGTTGCCGGAACGTCCGCCTACATCCAGCATGCGGACGCCCCCGCCTTGCGGTGCACCGCATCCGACGCCGCGCACAGATCCATCAGGGATTACGGGACGGCCCTTTGGAAGGGCATCGGTGCGCGTCGCGTCTCCGCCACGCGCGCCGCACCGATTCCCTCCTCCCGAATGCCGGACGGGGAATTCTCGACGGAAAGACAAATCCCGCCCCGGCACTCGCGAAATCTTCTACGGAATTCCGGGTACGCCCGGCCGGGCGCGTCGCACCGACGTGGCGGTCCGGCCGTACGACGGGGGGTGTTCACCGCTGGTCCGGCCGCTCGTGCGGAGGACCGGAGGGGGTGGCCGGCTCCCGCCCCGGTTTCCCACCGGCGACGGCCCTCCGGTCGTGGGACGGTGCCCACCAGGTACGGCACCAGCGCGGCGAAGCTCCCGACGGCGATGACGGCCACTCCAATGCCCTCGGCGACCGTGCCGAGCACCTCGACGAGGTCCCTGTAGAACATGACGTCCTCTCGTCACCGGCGATCGCGACACACCGTTCGTCACGGGCGCCGCGTCGCTCCGTCGGCGGTCACCTCGCGTCGTTCGCCTTCTGGTTCTGGTCCGGCCGGACTCCGGCCGGAACCCGCGGATCGCGCCGGGCATCCGCGTGCACCGCGCCGCCGACCGGCGCCGGACGGACCGCGGCCAGGGCCGGGGCCGTCGGGCCCGGCGTGGCCGAGGCGCCGAACGTGCGCAGCACGACCGCGAGGGCGGCGAGGCCGATCAGCGCGACGACCCCGGCGATGAACGCGCTGGCGACCACGAGCTCCATCGTCTGCGACAAGAGCCCGATCAGCACCACGGGAGCGGCCATGCCGAGGTAGGCGGCCACGAAGAACATCGAGATCACGGAGGCCCGGCGGGCAGGGGCGACGACCCGGTTGATCTCGCCCAGACCGCCCCGGAAGACCAGCCCCACCGCGGCGCCGCTGAGGACGGTGCCGACCAGGAACAGCCACAGGACCTCGGTGAACAGGGCGAGCTCCAGTCCGGCGAGCCCGACCAGCAGCAGCACGAGCCCCGAGCCGACCGAGACCCGGCCCGCCAGGCGGGAGAAGGCCGCCTGACTGGTGGCACCGGTGGCGAAGATCAGGAACGACACGGCCCCGATGACCGCGAGGTTGTGGATGCCGAGGGTGCCGCGCAGGAAGCTCGGGACCAGGCTGCTGAACAGGCCCAGCAGGCTGAACGCCGCGAAGATCGCCAGGGCCGCACCCGCCAGGACGCGCCGCACGGAGGCGGGGACGCTCACGTTCGGACGCAGGCTCACCACCCCGTCGCGCTGCGCCGCCGTCTCGGGGATCAGGGACAGGCCGACCAGGGCGGCGGCGGTGACACCCAGGTAGACCCAGAAGACGGTGTGCAGGGGCGCCGGGGCGTACTGGGCCAGCACGCCCGCCAGCAGCGGCCCGAGGCCCAGGCCGATCATGTTCACGCCGGACGCGACGACGGCCGCGGCACGGTGATCGCCACGCGGGTGCAGTTCGGCGATGGCCGCGGTGGCGGTGCCCGTGGCGAGACCGGCCGCGAAGCCACTGAGCACCCGGGCCACCACGAGCGTCGGCACGTCGGTGGCGACGAGGAAGACACCGGTGCTCGCGGCGGCCAGCGCGATCGCCCCCACCAGCACCCGCTTGCGGCCGATGTGATCGCTGAGCCCGCCGAAGAACAGCAGGGCGAGCAGGGTCCCGATCGCGTAGACGGCGAAGACGACGGTGATGGTCAGGTGCCCGAAGCCCATCCGCGCCTGGTAGAGCACGTAGAGCGGGATGGGGATGGTGCCGCCGAGCATCATCGCGGACAGCAGGCCCGCCATGAGCGCGTAACCGGTCCTGCTGCGGGCCGCACCGCCGTCAGCGGGGTGCGAAGGTTTGCGGTCGGACATGGAGCACCTCGACTCTCTCGTAGCGGTCGCTCGGTCGCACTCGGCACTACGGCGGGTACGGGCGGGCGCCAAAGGCGCCGGACGGAGCGTGGCGGCACCGACGGGGAGGAACGGCGCGCGACAGGGCGCCCGGGCATGCCCGACCGTACCACGAAAGTTGAACCTTAAACTTCTTCTGTCGAGTGACACACGGCGGTCTTCCCATTGGTCACGACGGGGGCCCGACTGGTGGGACCAGCCAGGTGAGCAGTCCGCTGCCCACACCGAGGACCATGGCCACGGGCGCCCACCACGGGGACCACGAGGTCAGCCCCGCGACGGCGTCCAGCGACCAGTCCCCCGAAGGCACACACCGATCGACGCCCCGAGCCGCGACAGCACGTTGCCCACGCCGGAACCAACCGCGCCATGGCCCCCCGCTCCCGCCACCCGGACAACGGATACGGGACAGCGACAGCGACAGCGACAGCGACAGCGACAGCGACAGCGACAGCGACAGCGACAGCGACAGCGACAGCGACAGCGACAGCGACAGCGACAGCGACCTGAACGGAGCGACCAAGCAAACGGGTACGGCGCCCCTCGCGCGAGGTATCAGAACGTCCGGGAATACCGCCCGGTTCCGGACAACACCCGTACCTACTACGAGAGTTGCCCGGTTGACACCACGACGGGAAACCGACCCGGCGCCCCTTCCTCACACCCTCGTCGCCCACACCCCCAGGCATCGAGAGCCACGCCCTCGGCCGACCGTGCACGCCGCACCCCCGAGCGGCTGTGCACGCCGCGCGCCCGCCGGGCAACAGCCAGCAGCGCGAACCGACCTGACCGAACAAGAGGTTCCAGCGCCCACGACACCACCGGCAGCCGACGCGCTTTCCTCGCCGAGATGGATCCGCCGTCGACCTCCGACCGCCGCGCATCCGGACGGCCCAATACGCGCGTCTGTGCGAGTGAGCCGCCCGCGTGCCTCGCCGACGAGTCCGGCACGTCGGGCGAGCATGGGGCGAGCCATTGGGTCGAGGAACACGAAAAGGCCCCCGCGTCAACGGGGGCCTCCACGTTTCGCCAGTTCAGGAGTGGAAGGTTTCTCCAGACACCTGTGGGGCGGGTGGGACTCGAACCAATCCCAGCGACGCTTCTCACCTGCGGGTTTCTTAATGAAGCGGATATATCGCCCCGTTTCTATCCCGCTGCATCCCGCTCGCTCCCCCCTCCGGGGGGCTGGGGGGGGGGGGGGGGGGGCCCCCCCCCCCCCCCCCCCCCGCACCCCCCCCCCCCCCCCCCCCCCCCCCACCGCCCCCGCCCCCCCCCCCCCCCGGCCCCCCCCCCCCCC
>NZ_JBIAUE010000045.1:0-38282 GCF_042892615.1 Streptomyces sp. NPDC001750
GAGCCGTCGCGGAAGGTCGACTGGGGTTCGGGGCGGGTGCGGTTGTTGACGGAGGGGCGGGAGTGGGTGCGGGGGGATCGTCCCCGTCGTGCGGGGGTGTCGTCGTTCGGGATCAGTGGCACCAACGCGCATGTGATCCTGGAGGAGGCCCCCGACGAGGACACCCCCGTGCACGACGGGACCGAACCCCACGCCCCACTGCTGCCCGTGGTCGTCTCCGGTGCCACCCCCGAGGCCCTGGCCGCACAGGCCGCCCGGCTGCGCACCGTCGCCGACGAACGGATCACCGACCTCGCCCACACCCTGGCCACCGGACGCGCCGCCCTCACCCACCGTGCCGCCGTCGTCGCCCGCGACAAGGGCGAACTCCTCGCCGGGCTGGACGCGTTGGCCGGGGCACGTACCCCCGAGACAGCCGTACGCACCGACGCCGCCGCGAGCTTCGGCACCTCCGACACCGTCGTACGCGGCCGTCCCGTCGCGGGCCGGACCGCGTTCCTGTTCACCGGGCAGGGTGCCCAGCGTCCCGGCATGGGGCGTGGCCTGTACGACGCCCACCCCGCCTTCCGGCGGGCCCTCGACGAGGCGTGCGAGGCCCTGGACGCCCATCTGGACCGCCCGCTGTGCGAGGTGATGTGGGCCGGACCCGGCACCGAGGAGGCCGAGTCGCTCGACCACACCCTCTACACGCAGAGCGCCCTGTTCGCCGTGGAGACCGCCCTCTACCGGCTGCTGGAGGCGTACGGCATACGGCCGGACCGGCTGGCCGGCCACTCCATCGGGGAACTGGCCGCGGCGCACGCCGCCGGCGTCTGGGACCTCGCGGACGCCGCCCGGCTGGTCACCGCGCGCGGCCGGCTCATGCAGGCGCTGCCCGACGGCGGCGCGATGCTCGCGCTGGACGCGACCGAGGACGAGGTGCTGTCGCGCCTGGGCCCCGAGGTGTCCGTGGCCGCCGTCAACGGCCCCCGGGCGGTCGTGGTCTCCGGCACCCGGGCGGCCGTGGACGCCGTCGCCGCCGCCTTCCCCGGCCGCCGCGTCAAGCGGCTGCGGGTCAGCCACGCCTTCCACTCGCCGCTGATGGACCCGATGCTCGCCGAGTTCGAGAAGACCGCCCGCGAACTGCGCTACGCGGCGCCCGCGATCCCGCTCGTCTCGAACGTCACCGGCACGCACGCCACCGAGGACGAGCTGTGCACGCCCGAGTACTGGGTGCGCCACGCCCGCGAGGCCGTCCGGTTCGGCGACGCGGTCCGCGCCCTGGAGGCCGACGGCGTACGCACCTTCCTCGAACTCGGCCCCGACGCCGTCCTGTCGGCCATGGGCGCCCACGCCGCCACCGCCCCGGAACGGTCGGCCTTCGTCCCGGCCCTGCGCCGCGACCGCGACGAGGAGGCCACGTTCGCCGCGCTCCTCGGCACCGCCCACGTCCGCGGCCTCGCCGTCGACTGGCCGCGGACCTTCGCCGGCACCGGGGCGCGCCGCGTCGAGCTGCCGACGTACGCCTTCCGGCGGCGGCGGCTGTGGCTGACCGACGGGCCCGGCGCCGCCCGCACCGACGGAACGGACGGAACGGCGACCGGGCACCCGATGCTCGGCACCGCCCTCACCCTGGCCGCCGCCGACACGGTCGCGCTGACCGGCCGACTCTCCCCGGCCACCCATCCCTGGCTGGCCGATCACTCCGTCGCGGGGGTCGTCCTCGTCCCCGGCAGCGCCTTCGTCGAATTCGCCCTCCAGGCGGGCGACCGCACCGGCTGCCCGCAGGTGGAGGAACTCACCCTGGAACGGCCCCTGGCCCTGCCCCGTCACGGATCCGTCCAGCTCCAGACGGCCGCCGAGGCCCCCGACGCCGACGGGCGCAGGCGGCTCACGGTGCACGCCCGCCCGGAGGGGACCGACGCACACTGGACCCGGCACGCCACCGGCGTCCTCGCCCCCCGGCCCGCGCCCGAACCGGACCCCCTGACGGCCTGGCCGCCGACGGGCGCCGTCCCCGTCGACGTCACCGGCACCTACGACCACCTCGCCGAACAGGGCTACGGCTACGGACCCACGTTCCGCTGCCTGCGCGCCGCCTGGCGGCTCGGCGACGACGTATTCGCCGAACTCGCCCTGCCCGAAGCCGACTTCGGAGGCGACCCCGGATCCGGCGGTGACCTCGGCTCCGGCGGCCTCCCCGGTCCCGACCCGGCCGACGGATTCGGACTGCACCCCGCCCTGCTGGACTCCGCGCTGCACGCCATCGACCTGCTCGACGACCAGGACCCGACCGTCATGACCCTGCCCTTCTCCTGGGAGGGCGTCACCCTGTACGCCACCGGCGCCAGGACCCTGCGCCTGCGGCTCACCCCGCACGGCACCGACCGCATGACCCTGCGCCTGTACGACGGCATGGGCGCACCGGTCGCCGAGGCGGCGTCGCTGCGCATCCGTCAGGTGACGGCCGAGCAGCTGAACGCCGCGGCCCCCGCCCCCGGCGAGCTGCTCACCCTGCGCTGGACCCGGCTGGAGACGCCCGCCGACGCGACGGCGCCCGGACCCCGCACCCTCACCATGACCGCGGACCCCGCCCAGGACACCGCCGCGGGCGTCGCCCATGACCTGCCGGCCCTCGCCCGCGAGACCGCCGTACGCACCCTGACCGCGCTCCGGAACCACCTCGCCGACGGTCCGGCGGACGAGCCGCTGGTCGTCGTCACCCGGTACGCGGTCGCCGTCGACGGGCCGCCGGACCCGGCCCAGGCCGTGATCTGGGGCCTGGTGCGGTCCGCCGCCGTCGAACACCCCGGACGATTCGTGCTGGCCGACACCGACGGCGACCCCGCCTCGGCCGCCGCACTGCCCGCCGCCGTCGCCACCGGCGTGCCCGAACTCGCCCTGCGCGGCGGCACGGTGTACGTACCGGAGCTGGCCCGGACCGACGCGCCGGGGACAATGCCCGAGAGGACGGCACCCCGGCCCGCGCCCACCATCCCGCTGAACCCCGAAGGCACCGTCCTCATCACCGGGGGCACCGGCAGCCTCGGCCGTCTGCTCGCCCGCCACCTGGCCGAACGCCACGGCGCCCGCCACCTGCTGCTCGTCGGCCGCGGCGGCCGGACACCGGACGGGGACACGGGCACGGATCCGCAGACGCGCGAGGAACCCGTCGCCCCCGGAGTGCGGGTGACCATCGCCGCCTGCGACGTCACCGACCGCGCCGCCGTGGCCGGACTGCTGGCCTCCGTGCCGGACGCCCACCCGCTGACCGCCGTGGTGCACGCCGCGGGGGTCCTGGACGACGGCCTGCTCACCGACCTCACCCCGGAGCGTATGGAGGCGGTGATGCGGCCCAAGACCGACGCCGCCTGGCACCTCCACGAGCTGACCCGCGGCCTCGACCTGGACTCCTTCGTCCTCTTCTCCTCCGCGGCGGGCACCCTCGGAGCCGCCGGGCAGGCCAACTACGCGGCGGGCAACGCCTTCCTGGACGCCCTCGCCGCCCACCGGCGCGCCCAGGGCCTCCCGGCCCTGTCCCTGGGCTGGGGGCTGTGGGACACCGGCGAGGGCATGGCGGCCGGACTCGGCGAGACCGAACTGCGCCGACTGGCCCGTGACGGCATCCTGCCACTCCCCGCCGACCGGGCGCTGACCCTCTTCGACCAGGCCCTCACGACCGATGCCCCGCTGGTCCTGCCGGTACGCGTCCGGATCACCGAGGACGCCCCCGCCCTGGTCCGCGCCCTCGCCCCGACCCCGGCCGCGCCCCGCCGCGCGGTTCGACCGGCCGCCGCCCCGTCCGCACCGCAGCCCGCGGATTCGCTGCCGCGACGGCTCACCGGCCTCGGCGCCGACGCCGCGATGCGCCTGCTCGTCGACACCGTGAGCGCACACGTAGCCGATGTCCTCGGCCACGGCTCCGGCAGCGCCGTGGATCCCGAACGCCCCCTCGGCGACCTCGGCGTGGACTCCCTCGCCGCCCTGGAGCTGCGCAACCGCCTCGGTGCCGAGACCGGACTGCGCCTGTCCACCACGCTCACCTTCGACCACCCGACCTCCGAGGCCCTCGCCCAGCACCTGTACGAGGAGCTGGGCTCCCCGGGGATCGAGCGTCCCGACGACGCGCCCGTCGACGTCGAGGCCGAAGTGGCGCGCCTGGAAACCCTGCTGGGCACCGCCCTGGAGTCCGCCGCCCTCGACGACGACCGGCGTGCCCGCGTGGCGACCCGTCTCCGAGCCCTCATCGCCCGCTGGAACGACCCCGACCCGTGGCGGCGCACCCCCGCGACCGTCGGCACGGACGCCGAAAGGGGCCTGGAATCGGCCACGGCCGACGAACTCTTCGGCATCCTCGACGAAGAACTCGGCAGCTTCGACTGACCGTCGAAGGTGACGAAGGTGCGACCGCCTCGGCGGTCGGTGGGGTACGGGCAGCCCGAGAGCGGCCCGTGCTGCGCCGACCGGGCCCTTCCGGTCACTGCCCACCGCGCTGGACGAGCCCCTGCCGTCGCCGCCGGCGGCGTGCCGATCCACCGCGACGGACAACGCGTCGCCGCCCTCGGCCCCGGGGGCGGCGTCTCCGGCAGGACCACGGCTGGAGCCGCGCGGCCTCCGGCGGACCGCGCCGCGCGCTGTCCAACGCCGGGCACGGCATCGCCACCGGGGGCGCGGAGCCCCTGGCCCGGGGCGCGGTCCCGGGGGCGACGCGATCGTGGGAGTCGCCGAGGCGTATGGAGTAACCCCACGCAGGTCGTGCTGTGCCGACACCCACGGACCGGCAGCATCGTGACCCCCGAATCCCGTCACCTCCCCCGCCCGTGTCCGGCGGAACCCCGACATCTTCGGCTTCGAGCCCATCGGCGCCGACATGGCAGTCCTCGCGGGCCTCGACCGGGGTCTGCGCACCGGCCCGGACCCCGACACCGTCCGACTGACCGACCCCGAGTGTCCTGGAGCGTCCGTTCACGCCGGACGGGCGCTCCAGGACACCGGAACCGCCGCAACAGCTCCACAGCCTCGACGAGGGGAAAGCGTCCATGCAGATCGATCTCTCCGGCCGCACCGCTCTGGTCACCGGCTCCACCCAGGGCATCGGCCAGGCCATCACCGTCGGCCTCGCCCGCGCGGGAGCCCGTGTCGTCGTCAACGGCCGCGGTGAGGAGCGCGTCGCGGAGGCGGTCCGCACCGTGCGCGACGAATCCGGCGGCGACGACGTCACCGGTGCCGTGGGCGACCTGGCGACGGAGCAGGGCGCCGCCGCCGTACTGGAGGCCGTGCCCACGGTCGACATCCTCGTCAACAACCTCGGCATCTTCGGCTCCGCCCCTCCGCTGGAGATCGACGACGTCGAGTGGCGCCGCTACTTCGAGGTCAACGTCCTCTCAGCCGTCCGGCTCATCCGTTCCTACCTGCCCGGCATGAAGGAACGGGGCTGGGGGCGCGTCCTCAACCTCGCCAGCGACTCGGCCGTGGCGACCCCCGCCGAGATGATCCACTACGGGATGACGAAGACCGCGCTGCTCGCCGTCGGCCGCGGGTTCGCCAAGGATGCCGCCGGTACCGGCGTCACCGTCAACTCCGTCATCGCCGGACCGACCCACACCGGCGGCGTCGAAACATTCGTCCGCGAGCTCGTCGGCAACGAGCTGCCCTGGGACGAGGCCCAGCGCGCGTTCATGGCCGAGTACCGGCCCCAGTCCCTGCTGCAGCGTCTCATCGAGCCCGAGGAGATCGCGAACATGGTGGTCTATCTCGCCTCGCCCCAG
This sequence comes from Streptomyces sp. NPDC001750, assembly GCF_042892615.1. Taxonomy (NCBI): domain Bacteria; kingdom Bacillati; phylum Actinomycetota; class Actinomycetes; order Kitasatosporales; family Streptomycetaceae; genus Streptomyces; species Streptomyces sp. NPDC001750. Next base: position 5,748 of record NZ_JBIAUE010000045.1, read on the forward strand.
GCCTGCGCCACCACCGGCGGGGCCCTGCGCGTCGACGGCGGCTACGTCGACTCCATCCTGCCCTGAGCCCGGCGTCGTTCCTCGCGTACCGGGGCGTGTTCCGAACTGCCGCCCGCCGTGCGGCGTCCGGCACACACGCTCCGGCGCCGCCCCGGTTCACCCACCGGAGCGGCGCCGCACGTGCGCGCCGTGCCCGCGCCCGTTCGGCGCGCGGGGTCACGGGGTGTTGGTCTCCTCCGCCACCCAGGACAGATACGCCGCCGAGCCGCCGGCGACCGGAAGCGTGATCCACTCCGGCACGTCGTAGGTGTGCTCCCGGGCCACCCACGAGGCGAGTTCCGGGAGCCGGTCCGTTGTCGTCCTGTACGAGATGCGCCACTCCCGGGCGGACTCGACGGCCCCGTTCCACCAGTAGACCGCGGTCAACGGCGGGTCGACGTGGGCGCAGGCCGCGAGCCGGTTCTCCACGGCCCCACGCGCCAGCGCGTTCGCCCGGTCCTCGTCGTCGATGGTCGTCTGCGCGATCACGATCTCGTTCGCCACGCGACTGCCTCTCGTCTGCCTCTTCCGGTCGGGATGCTCCGACCCTATTCCAGCCGGTCCCGGGCCTCGCGGGGAACGCCCGCGCGGGCCGATGCCCACCTCCGCCGTGAGGCGACCGGGGCGTCCCCGGACCGTCCGGCCGGACGGTGGTCAGCCCGCGGGGGAGTGGGTGGTGGCCCAGCGGTCGGAGAGTTTCGGGATGCGGTGCTCCAGCATCTTCGACGGCAGTTCGGACCGGCTGGCCACGTTGAGCTTGCGGTAGACACGGGTCAGGTGCTGCTCCACGGTGCTGATCGTGACGTGCAGGCGGCCGCTTATCTCACGGTTGGTGTACCCGAGCGCGGCCAGCCCCGCGACCCGGCACTCCGCGTCGCTGAGCAGGGCGGGGCCGCCCTTCGCCCCGGACGCCTCGGACTGCGTGGCGGGGTCCTCCAGCAGGTGCGCGTCGACCGGGGACTCCACGCTGCACGCCTTCGCCTCCCGGGCCGCCTGGCGGGCGACCAGCCGGGCGCGCGCGTACTCGCCCAACTCGTAGTGGGCCGCGGACAGATCGGCGTACGCCTGGGCGAGCGTGTGCTGGTCGCCGCACGTCTTCAGCAGGTCGATCGTCTCGCGCAGCAGCGTGGCCCGGCGGTGCGGCTTGCTGGTGGCCGCCAGCATGCGCAGGCCCATCGCCCGCGCCCGGGAACTGTGTCCGCCGGGCAGCCGCAATTGCTCCTCGGCCCACTTCCGGGCCGTCCCGGGTCTGCCGATCCGCAGGTTGACCAGGGCCAGATCGGACCGCCACGGGATGCCCTTCTGCAGGCTCGAATTCCCCTGCCGCATCAGTCGGCTGCACGTCTCGAAGTCGTTCAGGGCGGCGAAGGGCCGGTCGGTGGCGAGGTAGTGGTGGCCCCGGGCCCGCAGGTACTGGATGCCGAAGACGGTGCGGAACATCGGTTCGGGAACGTCCCGCGCGAGCAGTTCCTCGGCATCGTCGTAGGCGCCCATCGCGGTGTGCGCGAAGATCGCCGTGGACAGCGGAAGACCGGCGAGCACCCCCCAGCTCTGCTCGTGCAGACTGTCCAGCGCCCGGCGCGCCCCCTGGGCCGCGGTCGTCATGTCCCCGCGCAGCAGGGCGATCTCCGCCCGGACGCTGCCCAGCAGCGCCTGCCAGGTGGTGGCCCGGCGCTCCGCGGCGCATTCCAGCAGCGTGCCGCACGCGTCCGCGGCGAGCGCGGGCCGGTCGGCATGGGCGATGGCCAGGAGTGCCATCGCCACCAACTCCAGGTTGAGATGGTCGAGTTGGTGGCCCTGGAGGGCCTGGGCCACCGCCGCGGCGCAATCGTCCGTGGCGACCCCGCCGACCAGCATGGCCACCTGGGCGGTCAGTCCGCCGTTCCGGCAGGTGGGAACGTGCCTGCGCGGGTCGAGTCCGGTCGCCCAGGTGCCCCTGGTGGGCAGCGCGACCCCGTAGAACCACTGCCGTACGAACTCGACCTCGGCCAGGATCTGGGCATCCTCCGGGGAGTGCCCGGACACGAGCGTGGCCACGGCCTCGGCGGCCAGTTCGGTGTCGCCCTGCCACAGCATGTGCCGCAGCACTCCGGCGGTGTCGCGCGTGCTGAGGGCGCCCTCCAGCGCGGCCCGGCGCAACGGTTCCAGATGGGTGCCCGCCGCGGCGGGGTTGGTGCGCCACTCCGCCCGCGCGAGGGCGGCCGACAGGGCGTTGCGCTCCCGCTCGTCGGAGCAGTCGCGCAGCACCAGCCGCAGATATCCCCCGCACGACTCCACGTCGTCCGCCGCCAGGGCCTGATCGGCGGCGGCGCGCAGGACACTCGCGCCCCAGGGGCTCGGGACCCGGTCGGCGGCGCGCAGATGACGGGCCACCTCCCGGGCGGGCGCGCCGCAGCGGTACAGCAGTCCGGCGATCCGGCCGTGCAGCTCGGCACGATCGGCGGGGGCCATGTCGTCGAGCACGGCGGTGGCCGCGGTCGGATGGCGCAGGACATGACCGTCCAGCAGCCCCACGGAGTTGAGGGCCTCGACGGCCTCCTCGGCACCGGCCGGCGGGGTGTCGGCGAGTTCGGCGACGACGGCGAGGGAGGCCGGTGCGAACGGCGCGGTGCCGGAAGCCGGTGCGGGCGGCGCGGTGACGGAGGCGGCAGCGGACAGTGCGGTGACGGAGAGCGGGGCGGACAGCGCGGCGAGCGTCCGGATCACCCGTACGTGGCGTGGCTCGCCGCGGTGCACCAGGGACAGCACCGCCTGGCGGTAGGAGGTGCCGGCGACCGGTCGGTCCATCTCGCGGCCGAAGCGGGCGCTGTCGTCCAGCAGGGCGTGCACCAGCAGGGGGTTTCCGGCGGTCGCGCGGTGAAAGGCCCGGACCACCCCGGCCGGCCGGGGTGAACCGGTCTGAGCGGCGATCAGTTCGCCGACGGCCCGCTCCGACAGGGGACCGAGGCGGGCCCGTCGGTGCGGCTGGCGGATCAGTTCGGTGTACGCGGCCGAGCGCGCGGCGTCGGGCTGGCCGGACGTGGTGCACACCACCAGGATCCGACGGAAACGGCTCCGGTGCAGCAGATGGACGACGGCGCGCAGCGAGGCCCGGTCCATGAGGTGGGCGTCGTCCACGGCGATCACCAGGGGGCGTTCGCCGTCGGCGAGCCGCAGCAGTGTCTCGGCCGCTCCCGGTTCCGGTTCTTCAGGCGCCGTTCGGGCCCGGTGCTCCTCGGACGGAGTGAACGCCCCCCGGCGTGCCTCCGTGGGCGGTACGGTGACCGAAGGCGCGGTCTCCACCCCGTCGCTGCCCAGTAATTTCCGCAACAGGCTCATCGGCTGGTTTTGTTCGGTCGGGCATGCCGTGCCCTGGAGTATGCGGGCCCCTAATCGGTCCGGGGTGTCGAGGAATTCATGCAGGAGCTGAGTCTTTCCAGCGCCCGGACCGCCCACGATGATCACCAGCTGACCGTTTCCGCTTGCGCTCTCGGTAAACGCTTCGTTAAGTATGTGCAAATCATTGGAGCGGTCGAAAAGACGCATGGTATTCCCCCCTGTGTCCAACTACGCCTGCGGGGTCGCTCGTGCCGGGACAGCGGCGGTACGCCGGAACCGGGCCCGGTTCCACGTACTCGCTCGTCCCGTGGTGCCAGGCTGCCGCCACCGTGGCAGCCCTTTGTGCTCCGGTCTGTTCGACGGTTCCGGGTTCGGGGCCGTCGGGGCTGTTTCAAGACGTTCTTGGCGTGAATCGATCCGGCTCGACAGGGCATTCCGAGCCGGATCGGAAAGGGTTCCTGGTCATGGAATGCAGAGACGCTATAGATCGGTGTCAACGTTGTCAACCACGCCTCTTCCGGCTCCATTTCTCTCATAGTGCCTGCTCGAAGCAAGTTTTGCTCGGTCGATGAATTTACGGGGAGGTGAAGAATGGAAACGGGGCGCGACGCGCGTGAACCAGGTCACGCCCGGGGGCCTCCGTCCCGGTTCCGGTACGCCCGACCGCCCGGCCCCGTGCCGCCGCCCGCGCCGTTCCGTCCCGGCCCCGTACGCCTCTCGAACCCCTACCGTCCGGCTCCGTACACCTCTCGGCCCGTACCGTTCCGGCCCCGCCTCCGTCCCGCTCCGCGTACCGGCTCCGGACGGTCCCGCCTCCGCCCCGCCCCGTACCGGCCCCGGGGTCCCTGGGGGCCGTAGGGGTATCAGGCGCCATCGCGCCCTGCCTAGCCTCCGACAACGGAGAGAGAAGCGGACCGGGAGCCCGCCCCGGGACAGTCCGCAGGACCGAGGCCCACTTTCGATCTCGATCGGACGGCGCGCTGGTGAACAACGAAGAGCAACTGCTCGACTATCTCAGGCGGACGACCGCGGACCTGCGGGAGGCGCGGCGCCGGCTGCGCGAGAACGAGCAACGCGCCCACGGTCCCGTCGCCGTCGTCGGCATCGGCTGCCGCTACCCGGGCGGTGTCGCCTCGCCCGAGGACCTGTGGGACCTGGTGGCGACGGGCACCGACGCCGTGTCGGACTTCCCCGTCGACCGGGGCTGGGACATGGACGCCCTGTACGACCCCGAGCCGGGCCGGCCCGGCAGGACCTACGCCCGTACCGGCGGATTCCTGCACGACGCCGCCGACTTCGACTACGACTTCTTCGGCATCGGCCCCCGCGAGGCCCTCGCCATGGACCCGCAGCAGCGGCTGCTGCTGGAGACCTCCTGGGAGGCGTTCGAACGGGCGGGCATCGTCCCGGCCTCGCTGCGCGGCAGCCGTACCGGCGTGTTCGTCGGCGTGATGTACAACGACTACGCCACCCGCCTCACCACCGTCCCCGAGGACCTCGACGGCTACCTCGCCAACGGCAGCGCGGCGAGCATCGCCTCCGGGCGCGTGGCCTACGCCTTCGGTCTGGAAGGCCCGGCCGTCACCGTCGACACCGCCTGCTCCTCCTCCCTGGTCGCCCTGCACTGGGCGGTGCGCGCGCTCCAGTCGGGCGAATGCTCGCTCGCTCTGGCCGGCGGGGTCACCGTGATGTCCACACCGGAGACGTTCGTCGACTTCAGCCGTCAGCGCGGCCTCGCTCCCGACGGCCGCTGCAAGGCGTTCTCCGCCTCCGCCGACGGTACCGGCTGGGGGGAGGGCGTCGGCATGCTGGTCGTGGAACGCCTGGCCGACGCCCGGCGCAACGGCCACCCGGTGCTCGCCGTCGTGCGGGGCAGCGCCGTCAACTCCGACGGCGCCAGCAGTCGGCTGACCGCGCCCAACGGCCCTTCCCAGCAACGGGTCATCCGGCAGGCGCTGGCCGCCGCCGGGATCACCGCCGACGGCGTGGACGTGGTCGAGGCGCACGGCACCGGAACCTCCCTCGGCGACCCGATCGAGGCGCAGGCACTGCTGGCCACCTACGGACGCGAACACCCCGCGGACCGCCCGCTGTTGCTCGGTTCCGTGAAGTCCAACCTCGGGCACACCCAGGCCGCCGCGGGCGCGGCGGGCGTCATCAAGATGGTGATGGCGATGCGCCACGGCGAGGTGCCGCCCACCCTCCACGCCGACGCCCCCACGGACCGGGTCGACTGGGACGCGGGAGCCGTCGAACTGGCCCGCGGACGCGGCCCCTGGCCCGACACCGGCCGTCCGCGCCGCGCCGCCGTCTCCTCCTTCGGTATCAGCGGCACCAACGCGCACGTCGTGCTGGAACAGGCCCCCGACGAATCCGTCCCTGCCGAACCGGTCCCTGCCGAACCGGTCCCCGTCGATACGGAATCGGTGTCCGCCGATACGGAATCGGTGTCCGTCGACGGTGCGGATCCGGCCCCGGCGCAGGGCGCCCCCGTGCCCGTCTCCGCGGCTGTGCCCGCGACCGGTCCCGCGCCCGCGCCCGGCCCCGTGCCCTGGGTCGTCACGGGGCGCAGCCCCGAGGCCCTGGCCGCCCAGATCGACCGGCTGCGCGACCACCTCGCCCGGCGCGGCGACGCCACCCCGGCGGACATCGGGCTGTCCCTGGCCACCACCCGCACCCGATTCCGGTACCGCGCCGTCGCGGTCGGTCGCGACACCGGCGAACTGCTGGCCGCGCTGGCCGCCGCGACCCCCCTCACCCCGGTCGGTGGCGGAACGGCGTTCCTGTTCACCGGCCAGGGCTCCCAGCGCGTCGGCATGGGCCGCGCCCTGTATCGCGCCCACCCGGTCTACGCCGAGGCGTTCGACGCGGTGTGCGCGCTCGCCGACCCCCACCTGGAACGTCCGCTCGGCGAGCTGATCGACGGCGACGCCGAGCTGCTGACCCGTACCGACCACGCGCAGATCGCCATCTTCGCCACCGAGGTGGCCCTCTACCGCCTGCTGGAGTCCTGGGGGCTGACCCCGGGTCACCTGGCCGGTCACTCCGTCGGTGAGCTCGCCGCCGCCCATGTCGCCGACGTGCTGTCCCTGCCGGACGCCGTGGACCTCGTCCTCGCCCGTGGCCGCCTGATGGCGGCACTGCCCCCGGGCGGTGCCATGGCCGCGCTGCGGGCGACCGAGGACGAGGTCGCTCCCCACCTGGACGGGCGGGTCGGCCTCGCCGCCGTCAACGGTCCCCGGTCGGTGGTGATCTCGGGGGAGGAGGAAGCCGTCGACGCCCTCGCCGCCCGTTTCGCGCACGGCAGGCGGCTGAAGGTGTCCCACGCCTTCCACTCGCCGCTGATGGAGCCGATGCTGGCCGGCTTCGCCGAGGCCGCGGCCCGGTGCGCGTACCGCACGCCGCGCATTCCCATCGTCTCCGCCCTCACCGGCGTCCTCGCCGATCCCGGCCATCTGGCCACGCCCGACTACTGGGTGGAGCACGTCCGCCGCCCGGTCCGGTTCGCCGCCGCCCTCGCCGCCCTGCGCGACCTCGGTGTACGGGCCTTCCTCGAAGTCGGTCCGGACGCGGCGCTCACCGCCCTGGCCGGGGAATGCCTTCCCGAGGACAGCGTGTGCGTGCCCACCCTGCGCCGCGACGGCGACGAGCCGTACGACCTCGTCACCGGCGTGGCCCGGCTGAGCGCCCTCGGCGCCACGGGTTCCTCCGGGACCGCCAAGTCCCCCGGGGCCTCCAGGACTTCCCGTTCGTCCGGGTCCTCCGGCTCGTCCGGCGCTCGCATCTCCCTCGGCTCCCTCGTCGACTGGCAGGCGTTCTACGCCCCTCACCGGGCCCGGCACATCGATCTGCCCACCTACGCCTTCCAGCGGACCCGCCTGTGGCTGGAGGCCGCGGCCGACGGCGGCGGTGACGCCGACGGCCTCGGACAGAGCGCCACCGGCCACCCGCTGCTGACCGCCGCCACCGAACTGCCCGACACACAAGGGGCGCTCCTCACCGGACGGCTGTCCCTGTCCTCGCACCCCTGGCTCGGCGACCACGCCGTCCACGGCACCGTCCTGCTGCCCGGTACCGCCTTCGTCGACATGGCCCTGCGGGCCGCGGAGTTCACCGGCTGCGGCACGGTGGCGGAGCTCACCCTCCACGCCCCGCTGACCCTGCCCGAGCAGGGGGCCGTGGCCGTACAGGTCGTCGTCGACGGCGAGCGCGACGGACGCCGGGAACTGACCGTCTGGTCCCGTCGCACCGACACCCCCGGCGCCCCGTGGACGCGCAACGCGGGCGGTGTCCTGGCCATCGCGGCGACCGACGAGGCGCCACCGGCCGCCTCGTCCGCGCCGGCCGCCTCGTCCCCCTCGTCGTCCGCCCCCGCCGTCTGGCCGCCCGCCGACGCCGAACCCGTCGACCTGGACGGGCTCTACCCCGAACTGGCCCGCACCGGCTACCGGTACGGCGAGGTCTTCCAGGGGCTGCGCGCCATGTGGCGCAGGGGTGACGAACTGTACGCCGAGGCCGCCCTGCCCGAGGGGGCGCGTACCACGGCGGGCGCCTTCGGCGTCCACCCGGCACTCCTGGACGCGGCCCTGCACGTCAACCTGCTGGACCTGCCCGGCGGACAGGCCGTGCTGCCGTTCGCCTGGAGCGGCATCACCCTGCACGGAGCGGGCGCCGACCGCCTGCGCCTGCGCCTGTCCCCGGCCGGTGCCGACTCCGTACGTCTCGACCTCACCGACGGCCACGGCGCGCCCGTCGCCACCGTTCGCGGTCTGGTGGCCCGGCCCGTCACCGCCGACCAGCTCGCCGAGGACGCCGACGACCCGCTGTACCGGGTCGAGTTCGTCCCCGTGCCCGGGGCCTGGTCCACGGCGAACCCGCCCCGGCCGGACCTCGCCGTGTGCGGCGTCGACCTCGGGCTCGACGCCCCACGCCACCCCGACCTGGCCGCACTCGCGGACGCGTACGCGTGCGACGACGGGGACACGATGCCCGGCACCGTCGTGCTCGCCGTACCGCCCGCCCCCGACCCCGGCACCGGCCGCGATCTGCCCTCGCGGGTACGGGATCTGGTCGGCACCACCCTGGACACCCTGCGCGACTGGCTCGCCGACGAGCGTTTCACCGGTCGCAGGCTCGCCGTGCTGCTGCGCGGCGACCACCTCGCGCACGCCCCGCTGTTCGGCCTGGTACGCGCCGCCGCCGCCGAGAACCCCGGCCGCTTCCTGCTGGTCGGCATCCACGGCGGCGACGCCCATGGCGGCGACGACATTCACGGCACCGATGACATCCACGGCACCGAGGGCGCCGCGTCCGGCGTCGTGCTCACCACCGCGCTCGCCACCGCCCTCGCCACCGCCCTCGCCTCGGACGAGCCGGAGATCGCCTTGCACGACGGCGAGGTGCGAGTGCCGCGCCTGGCCCGCGCCAAACCCGGCGTGCCGCCCGCCTGGGACCCGGACGGCACCGTCCTCGTCACCGGCGGCACCGGCGGCCTGGGTGCCCTGATCGCCCGTCACCTGGTCACCGAGCACGGCGTGCGCCGTCTGCTGCTGGCCGGACGACGCGGCGCGGACGCGCCCGGCGCCACCGCCCTGCGCGACGAACTCGCCGCGCTCGGGGCCGAGGCCGTCCTCGCCCGCTGCGACGTCGCCGATCGCGATGCCCTCGCCGCGCTGCTCGGCCGGCACCCGGTGCGGGCCGTGGTGCACGCCGCGGGAGTCGTCGACAACGGCGTTCTGACCAGCCTCGACACGGGCCGGGTGGAGCGGGTGCTGCGCCCCAAGGTGGACGCCGCCTGGCATCTGCATGAACTGACCGCGGACCTCGACCTGTCGGCGTTCGTACTGCTGTCCTCCACCGCCGGTCTGCTCGTCGGCGGCGGCCAGGCCAACTACGCCGCCGCCAACACCTTCCTCGACGGTCTCGCCGCCCACCGCCGCGCCCTCGGCCTGCCCGCCGTCTCCCTGGCCTACGGGCTGTGGGCCCCGGGCGACGGTACGAGCGATGGCCCGGGTGGCGGCACGGGCAGAGGCATGAGTGCCGGAATCGACGCGGCCGACCTGGAACGCCTGCGCCGCCTCGGTCTGCCGCCGTTGACGACCGCCCAGGGGCTGCGCGCGTTCGACGCCGGACCCGGCGGTGAGGACGCCGTCGTGGTCCCCGTCCGCCTGGACGCCGCCGCCGTACGAACCCGCCCGGACGGGGTGCCCACCCTGCTGCGCGGACTCGTCCGTCCCGCGCCCGGCCGGCGTGCCGCCCCCGCCACCGACGAGGCCGCCCCGGCCGCCGCGAAGACCGACTGGCGCGAACGGCTCGCGGGACTGCCCGATTCCGAACGCGACCGTGCCCTGGTCGAGCTGGTCCGCACCCATGTCGCCGCGGTACTCGGCCACCCCTCCCCGGCGGCCGTCGACCCCGGGCGCGCCTTCCAGGAGATGGGCTTCGACTCGCTGGCCGCCGTCGAACTGCGCAATCTTCTCTCGCGCGCCACCGGCCTCACCCTCCCGGCGACGCTGGTCTTCGACCAGCCCTCGCCGCGCACGCTCGCCACCCACCTCAAGACCGAACTCGTCCCCGGACCGGCCGACCTCGCCCGGTCCGCCCTGGCCGACCTGGACCGGCTGGAGGCGGCGCTGCTCGCCCTGCCCGACCGCGACGGCAGCCACACCCGTGTCACCGCGCGCCTCGAAGCGCTGCTGCGCGGCTGGTACGACGCCCGTGACGCCCACGGCCGCGACGCCGCGCCCGTACCGCCGGGGGACCTCGGCGAAGCCAGCGACGAAGAACTCTTCGCCAGGATCGACAACGAACTGGGAGCCCTGTGATGGAAGCCCCGGCCACGGCCGACAAGCTCCGCGACTACCTGAAGCGGGCCACGACGGAGCTGGAGCGCAGCCGCCGCCGCGTACGGGAGCTGGAGGAACAGGACCACGAACCCGTCGCCGTCATCGGCATGGGCTGCCGCTACCCCGGCGGGATCCGCACCCCCGAGGACCTGTGGCGGGTCGTCGACGAGGGCCGCGACGTCGTCTCCGACTTCCCCACCGACCGGGGCTGGGACGTCGACGCGATCTACGACCCCGAACCCGGCTCCCCGGGCCGGACCTACGTACGCCACGGCGGCTTCCTGTACGACGCGGCCGAGTGCGACCCCGCCTTCTTCGGCATCAGCCCCAAGGACGCGCCCGGCACCGACCCGCAGCAACGGCTGCTGCTGGAGGTCAGCTGGGAGGCATTCGAACGGGCCGGCATCGACCCCACGGCCATGAAGGGCACCCCGACCGGTGTCTTCGTCGGCCTGATGCACCACGACTACCTCGGCGGCACCATCTCCGGCAGCATCGTCTCCGGGCGCATCGCCTACACCCTCGGACTGGAGGGCCCGGCGATCACCATGGACACCGCCTGCTCCTCCTCCCTGGTCGCGCTGCACTCCGCGATCCAGTCGCTGCGCAAGGGGGAGTGCTCCCTCGCGCTCGCGGGCGGCGCCGCCGTCATGGCCAGCCCCGAGATGTTCGTCGAGTTCAGCGAGCGCCGGGCGCTGTCCCCCGACGGCCGCTGCCGTTCCTTCTCCGACGACGCGGCCGGTGCCGCCTGGGCCGAGGGCGCGGGCATGCTGCTGGTCGAGCGCCTGTCCGACGCCCGCCGCAACGGCCACCAGGTGCTCGCCGTCGTCCGCGGCTCCGCCGTCAACCAGGACGGCGCGTCCAACGGCCTGACCGCGCCCAGCGGACCGGCCCAGATCCGCGTCATCCGGCAGGCGCTCGCCGACGCCCAACTGGCCCCGCATCACGTCGACGCGGTCGAGGCGCACGGCACCGGCACCACCCTCGGCGACCCCATCGAGGCCCAGGCCGTCATCGCCGCGTACGGGCAGGACCGGCCCGAGGGCCGACCGCTGTGGCTGGGCTCCATCAAGTCCAACATGGGCCACGCCCAGGCCGCCGCCGGGGTCGGCGCCGTCATCAAGATGGTCATGGCGATGCGCCACGGCACCCTGCCCCGCACCCTGCACGTCACCACCCCCACCACCGCCGTCGACTGGACCGCGGGCGATGTCGAACTCCTCACCGAGCCCCGCCCCTGGGACGGCGACGGCAGGCCGCGCCGCGCCGGGATCTCCTCGTTCGGCATCTCCGGCACCAACGCGCACACCATCCTGGAGGAGGCCCCGCCCACCGGCCCCGTCGACGCCGCCCCGGCCCGTGCCGCGCTGCCCGTCGTGCCGTGGCTGCTCTCCGGCAAGGGCGCCGACGCCGTGCGGCGCCAGGCGGAGCGGCTGCTGGCCGCCGCCGACGGTCTCGACCCGTACGACGTCGGGTACACCCTCGCCACCGCCCGCAGCACCTTCGGTCACCGCGCCGCCGTCACCGGACGGAACTGGGACGAACTGCTGGACGCCCTGCGCGGGATCGTCGACGGCACCCAGGCGCCCGTCGTCGCCCCCGAACCCGGGCGCCTGGCCGTGCTGTTCACCGGGCAGGGCTCGCAGCGCCCCGGCATGGGCCGCACCCTGTACGCCGCGTTCCCGGTGTTCGCCGCCGCTCTCGACGAGATCTGCGCCGCCTTCGACGCGCACCTGGAACGGCCACTGCGCGACGTCATGTTCGACGTCCCGGGCGAGGACGGCGCCGACGTCGACACCGCCCGAGCGGACACCGACCGCGAGAACGCCGACGGCGCCGAGGCGCCGCTGCACCGTACCGTCCATGCCCAGGCGGCGCTGTTCGCCTTCGAGACCGCCCTGTACCGGCTGCTGGAGCACTGGGGCATCCGCCCCGATCTGGTCGCCGGGCACTCCATCGGAGAGGTCGTCGCCGCCCATGTCGCCGGGGTGCTGGACCTGGCGGACGCGGCCCGGCTGGTCGCCGCCCGGGGCCGGCTCATGCAGGACCTGCCGGCCGGCGGCGCCATGGTGTCCCTGCCGGCCGCCGAGGACGAGGTCACCGCGCTCCTCACCGACGGCGTCGACATCGCCGCCGTCAACGGCGCCCGCTCGGTGGTCGTCTCCGGCGACGAGGAGGCCGTCCTCGCCGTCGCCGCGAAGGCCGGGAAGAGCACCCGGCTGAAGGTGTCGCACGCCTTCCACTCGCACCGCATGGAGCCGATGCTCGAACCCTTCCGCGAGGTGCTGGCCGGGCTCACCTTCCACGAACCCGCGCTGCCCGTCGTCTCCAACGTCACCGGCCGCGTCGCCGACGACCTGACCTCCGCCGACTACTGGGTGCGGCATGTGCGCGAGGCGGTCCGCTTCCACGACGGGATCACCACCCTCGTCGCCGAGGGCGCCACCCGCTTCCTGGAGATCGGCCCGGACACGGTCCTCAGCACCATGGCGCGGGACGTGGTCCCCGAGGCCATCGGCACCCAGCGGCGCGACCGGCCCGAGGACACCGCCCTCACCGACGCCCTGTGCCGACTCCACCTGACCGGCACCGGCCCGGACTGGCGGGCCGTGTTCAGCGGCGGACGCACCGTCGACCTGCCCACCTATCCGTTCCGCCGGGACCGGCACTGGGAGGACGCCCCCATCCTCCAGGCCGAGCGCTCCGCCGCCGCCCGCTCGGACGGCGACGGAGACGACCCGTTCTGGGAGCTGGTGCGCGACCAGGACGTGCCCGCCGTCTCCGCCACCCTCGGCCTCGACGACGAGACGGCGGTCGCCTCCGTCGTGCCCGCCCTCGCCGCCTGGCACGGCCGACGACGGGCCCACGCCGCCGCCGACGCGCTGCGCCACCGCGTCACCTGGGAACCGCTCGCCCCCGCCGCCACCCCGGCGCGCGGCGGAACCTGGCTGGCCGTCGTCCCCGAATCCGCCGCCGACGTCCCCTGGACCCGTACCGTCCTCGACGCACTGGCCAGCGCCGACGCGCACACCGGCCGGGGACCGGGCGGCCGGGGCCGGGACGTCGACACCCTCGCCGTGCCGGACGACGCCGACCGCGCCGCGCTGACGGCCGTACTCGCCGACCGGACCGCCGTCGACGGCGTGCTGTTCCTGCCGGGCCCGGCGACGCCGACGGCCACCGCCGCCGCCCTTCTCCAGGCCCTCGGGGACGCCGGTGCCGACGCGCCGTTGTGGTGCATCACCCGGGACGCCGTCGGCCACGGGCCGGGCGACGCCGTCACCGGCTTCGCCCAGGCCGGGCTGTGGGGCCTGGGCCGGGTCGCCGCCCTCGAACACCCCGACCGGTGGGGCGGACTGATCGACCTGCCCGCCGAGATCGGCCCGCGCACCGCCGCCCGGCTGGCCGCGCTGCTCGGCGACTGCGGTGACGAGGACCAGATCGTGATCCGCGAGACCGGCGCCCACGGGCGGCGGCTGGAGCCCGCCCCGGCTCGCGCCGGTGCCCCCTGGCGGCCGTCCGGCACCGTGCTGGTCACCGGAGCCACCGGGGCGCTCGGCACCGCCGTCGCCCGCCTGCTCGCCTCCGAGGGCGCCGACCACCTGCTCCTCGTCTCCCGCCGGGGCCCCGACGCCCCCGGCGCAGCCGAACTGGCCCGGGAACTCATGGCCGCCGGAACGGCGGTCACCCTGGCCGCCCTGGACATCGCCGACCGCTCCGCGCTGGCCGAACTCCTCGACTCCGTACCGCGGGAGCACCCCCTCACGGCCGTCGTGCACCTGGCCGGGGTTCTCGACGACGGCGTACTGGACGGGCTGACCCCCGACCGGTTCGCCCGGGTCCTCGCCCCGAAGACGGACGCCGCCCGCCACCTGCACGAACTGACCGCGGACCGGGACCTGTCGGCGTTCGTGCTCTTCTCCTCCCTCACCGCCACCGTCGGCGGCGCGGGCCAGGCCAACTACGCCGCCGCCAATGCCTTCCTGGACGCCCTGGCCGAACACCGGCACGCGCTCGGGCTGCCCGCCACGTCCGTGGCCTGGGGGCCGTGGGGCGGCGACGGCATGGCGGCGCACGGCGCGGTCCGCTCCGCCACCCGGGCCATGGGCATCTCCCCGCTCGCCCCGGACGTCGCCCTCACCGCGCTGCGACGGGCCCTGGACGGCGGCGACACCACCGTCACCGTCGCGGACGTCGACTGGTCGGTGTTCGCCCCCGCGTTCACCGCGAGCCGCCCCGCCCCGCTGCTGGACGCGCTGCCCGGGGCGCGGCGCGCCACCGGCGGCCCGGACGGCGCGAACCAGGCCGACGGTCTCGCGGCGAAACTCGCCGGACTCACCGGTGGGGAACGCGAACGCGCCCTCCAGGACCTGGTGTGCGGCCAGGCCGCCGCCGTACTCGGCTACGCCGACGCCGCCGCCGTCGAACCGGCCACCGCTTTCCGCGACCTCGGCTTCGACTCGCTCACCTCCGTCGACCTGCGCAACCGGATCAGCGCCGCCGCCGGGGTGCCGCTGCCCGCCACCCTCGTCTTCGACTACGCCACCCCCGCCGCCCTCGTGAAACACCTGGGCACCGAACTGGCCGGGGCGGACACCTCCGTGGACACCGTGGTCGACGAGTTCGAACGGGTCGCCGCCCGGCTCGGCGGCCTCACCGCCGAGGACGTCGAACGGAGCCGGGTCACCGTGCGCCTCCAGGCCCTGCTCAACGACCTGAACAAGACCCTCGGCCGGGACGACGCGGCCGCCGTCACCGGCCGGCTCGAAGAGGCCTCCGCCGACGACGTCTTCGCCTTCATCGACAACGAACTCGGTCCGGCATGACCCGGCGGCCCCACGACACCCCGGCCCACCCGAGGCCCGCCTCCCCACGCACCTCCCCGCACGGTTCTCCGCACACCTCTTCGCACACCTCTTTGCACAGGAGTGGCGACACCCGATGACCAACGACGAAAAGCTGCTGTCCTACCTCAAGCGGGTCTCCGCCGATCTGCACCGGACCCGTCAGCGGCTGCGCGAGGTGGAGACGCAGGACCGGGAACCCGTCGCGATCGTCGCGATGAGCTGCCGCTTCCCCGGCGGGGCCGGCACGCCCGAGGAGTTCTGGCGGCTCGTCCACGACGGCACCGACGCCATCGGGGACTTCCCCGCCGACCGGGGCTGGGACACCGACGCCCTCTACGACCCGGACCCGGACGCCACCGGCAGGACATACACCCGGCGCGGCGGCTTCCTGGACGACGCGGCGGGATTCGACCCGGAGTTCTTCGGCATCAGCCCGCGCGAGGCTCTCGCCATGGACCCGCAGCAGCGGCTGCTGCTGGAGGTGTCGTGGGAGGCGCTGGAACGCGCCCGTATCGCCCCCGACTCCGTGCACGGCACCCGCGTCGGGGTGTTCGCCGGTACGAACGGCCAGGACTACCGGGACGTCCTGGCGAGGACGGAGCAGGACAGCGAGGCCGCGCTCGGCACCGGCGCCCTGGCCGCCGTGATCTCCGGCCGTATCTCCTACACCCTCGGGCTGGAGGGCCCGGCCGTCACCGTCGACACCGCCTGCTCCTCCGCCCTCGTCGCGGTGCACCTCGCCGTGCAGGCCCTGCGCGGCAAGGAGTGCTCCCTCGCGCTCGCGGGCGGCGCCACGGTCATGTCCACCCCCAACTCCTTCATCGCGTTCAGCCGTCAGCGCGGGCTCGCCCCGGACGGCCGCTGCAAGTCCTTCGCGGAGGGCGCCGACGGCACCGGCTGGGGCGAGGGCGCCGGGATGCTGCTGCTGGAACGGCTCTCCGACGCCCGCCGCAACGGCCACCAGGTGCTCGCCGTCGTCCGGGGCTCAGCCGTCAACCAGGACGGCGCATCGAACGGGCTGACCGCGCCCAACGGCCCCTCCCAGCAACGCGTCATCCGCGCCGCGCTGGCCGGTGCCGGGCTCACCACCGCCGACGTCGACCTGCTGGAGGCGCACGGCACCGGCACCACGCTCGGCGACCCGATCGAGGCGCAGGCGCTGCTGGCCACGTACGGGCAGGACCGGCCCGAGGACCGCCCGTTGTGGCTGGGCTCGGTCAAGTCCAACATCGGGCACACCCAGGCCGCCGCCGGAGTCGCCGGAATCATCAAGGCCGTCATGGCGATGCGGCACGCCGTGCTGCCGCGCACCCTGCACGCCGAGGAGGCGTCCACCAAGGTCGACTGGGAGCGGGGCAACGTCCGCCTGCTCACCGCCAACCGCCCCTGGACCGACCCGGGACGGCCCCGGCGGGCCGCCGTGTCCTCCTTCGGCGCCAGCGGCACCAACGCCCACACCATCCTGGAGGAGGCCCCGGCCGCCGAACCGGCTGTTGAACCAGCCGTCGAACCGGGCGTTGCAACCGCCGTGGAACCGGCCGTCGAACCGGGCGTCGCAACCGCCGTCGAAACGGTCGGTGAGCCGATGTCGCCCGAGCCGCCGGCGCCGCGCACCGCACCGCCGCTGGTGCCGTGGGTGCTCTCCGGCCGGACCGAGCACGCCCTGCGCGAGCAGGCCGCCCGCCTGGCCGCCGCCGTCACGGACCAGGACCCCGTCGACGTGGCCCACTCCCTGGCCGTCACCCGCACCGCGCACGCGCACCGGGCCGTGGTCCTCGGCGCCGACCGCGAGCACCTGCTCGACGCCGTGAACCGGCTCGCCGATGGCGGCCCGGCCGCCGCGCTCGGCCGCGTGCGCAAGGGACAGACCGCCTTCCTGTTCAGCGGCCAGGGCTCCCAGCGCCCCGGCATGGGCCGCGAACTGTACGCGCGCTTCCCGGTCTTCGCCCGTGCCTTCGACGAGATCTGCGAACGGTTCGGCGACGACGAACTGCGCGCGCTGGTTCTCGGCGACGACCCCGAGCGGCTCAACCGCACCGCCCGTACCCAGACCGCGCTGTTCGCCTTCGAGACCGCGCTGTACCGGCTGGTGGAGTCCTGGGGCCTGGAACCCGACTACCTCGCCGGGCACTCCATCGGCGAGATCACCGCCGCCCATGTCGCGGGCGTACTGGACCTCGCGGACGCCGCCGCCCTGGTGGCCGCGCGCGGCCGGCTGATGCAGGCCCTCCCCGAGGGCGGCGCCATGATCGCCCTGCGCGCGGGGGAGGCCGAAGTCCGGCCGCTGCTCACCGACCGGGTCGGGCTGGCCGCCGTCAACGGGCCCGACTCCGTCGTCGTCTCCGGCGACGCCGCCGAGGCCGAGGCGATAGCCGCCCGGTTCGCCAGGAGCAGGCGGCTGAAGGTGTCGCACGCGTTCCACTCGCCGCTGATGGAACCCATGCTGGACGAGTTCCGGTCCGTGGTGTCGTCCCTGACGTTCCACCGGCCGACCGTCCCCCTGGTGTCCCACCTGACGGGTGCGCTCGTCGGACAGGACGTCACCACCCCCGACCACTGGGTGCGGCACGTGCGCGAGACGGTCCGCTTCCACGACGGGATCCGCGTCCTCGCCGCCCAGGGCGTGACCCGCTACCTGGAGATCGGCCCCGACGCGGTGCTGACCGCCATGGCCCGCGAATGCCTGGCCGCCGAGCACACCGACGGCCGCCACGCCGACGGTGACGCCGGTGCCGGTCGCGGCACCGAAGGCGGTCGCGTCGGTCGGGACGCCGCCGACCGCGGTGCCGGTCGCGGTGCCGACGGCCGCCCCGTCGGCCCGGACGCCGTCCTCGTCGCCGCCTGCCGTCGCGAACGGGACGAGACCGAGACCCTGCTCACCGCCCTGGCCCGACTGTGGGCCGCCGGTCACGGCCCGCGCTGGGAGGCGCTGTTCACCGGCGCCCGCACCGTCGACCTGCCCACCACCGCCTTCCGGCGCGAACGGTTCTGGCCCGAGACGGTCGCCCCGGTCGGCGACGTCGGCGCCGCCGGACTCGACCCCGCCGACCACCCGCTGCTCGGCGCCGCCACCGTGCTCGCCGACTCCGACGCGGCGGTGCTCACCGGCCGGCTGTCGGTACGCACCCACCCCTGGCTCGCCGACCACGTCGTCGCCGGCTCGGTCGTGGTGCCCGGCACCGCCATGGTGGAACTCGCGGTCCGGGCCGGTGACCAGGTCGGTCACGTCCGGCTGGAAGAACTCGCCCTGGAAGTACCGCTGGTGCTCCCGCCCGACGACGGCGTCCGCGTCCAGGTCGCCGTCGGCGCCCCCGACCCCGCCGGGGCCCGCACCGTCCAGATCCACGCGCGCGCCGAGAACCTGCCCGCCGACGCCCCCTGGACCCTGCACGCCTCCGGCCTGCTCACCGCCCCCGCCGACGCCGCCCCCGGTGCCCGGCTCGACGCCTGGCCCCCGCGGGACGCCGAGGAACTCGATCTCAGCGGCCTGTACGAGCGGCATGCCGCCTCCGGTCTCGACTACGGGCCGGCCTTCCGCGCCCTGACCGCCGCCTGGCGGGAGGGCGACGCACTGTACGCCGAGGTCCGGCTCCCGGAACGGCCGGCCGCCGACGCGCCCCGCTTCGGCCTGCACCCGGCCGCCTTCGACGCCGCCCTGCACGCCCTGGCCCTGCTCGGCGACGGCGACGGCTCCGGCTCCGGCTCCGGTTCCGGTTCCGGTTCCGGCGAGGAGAACGCCCGCCTGCCGTTCACGTTCACCGGTGTCACCCTGCACGCCGTCGGCGCCTCCGCCCTGCGCGCCCGGATGGTGCCCACCGGCGGCCACACCTTCGCCGTCGACCTGGCCGACCCCGCGGGAGCGCCCGTCGCCACCGTCGAGTCACTGGCCTCCCGCCCGCTGACCGGGTTGCGCGACGAGCACGACCCCGTCGCCGACGCCCTGTTCGCCCTCGCGTGGCAGCCACTGGCACTGGGCACCGACGCACCGGACACGGACGCCCCGGGCATCGCGGCCCCCGATCCCGACACCACCGACACCGGCCACCGGCTGCTGGAGACCGCACCCGGCAGGGACGCCGATGCGGTGCGGGCCGCCCTGCACACCGTGCTCGCCGCACTCCAGGACGACGATCCCCGCCCGCTGACCGTCGTCACCCGGGGTGCCGTCTCCGCCGACGGCGAGGACGTGCCCGACCTCGCCGGAGCGGCCGTGTGGGGCCTGGTCCGCTCCGCCCAGTCGGAGAACCCCGGCCGGTGCGTCCTGCTGGATCTCGAACCCGGCACCGACCCCGGCCCGCTCCTGCCCGCCCTCCTGGCCTCCGGCGAACCGCAGATCGCGATGCGTTCCGGCACCGCCCGCGCGGCCCGGCTCGTACGCGCCGCCGCGCCGCACGACCGTCCGGCACCCGCCCTCGACCCCGGGGGCACCGTCCTGCTCACCGGCGCCACCGGCGGACTCGGTCCCGTACTCGCCCGGCATCTGGTCCGCGACCACGGCGTACGCCACCTCGCCCTGGTCAGCCGGAGCGGCGCGGCCGGCGAACTGGTCGCCGAACTCGCCGCCCTCGGCGCCGACGCCACCGCGTACGCCTGCGACGTCGCCGACCGCGACGCGCTCGCCGCCGTCCTGGCCGCCCTCCCGCAGGACCGCCCGCTCACCGCCGTCGTCCACGCCGCGGGCGTCCTCGACGACGGAGTGGTGTCCTCCCTGACACCCCAGCGGATCGACACCGTCCTCGCGCCCAAGGCGCTCGGCGCCCTCCACCTCCACGAGCTGACCGACGGTCACGACCTGTCGGCGTTCGTGCTGTTCTCCTCCGCCGCCGGGATCGTCGGCGCCCCCGGACAGGGCAACTACGCCGCCGCCAACGCCGTCCTGGACGCGCTCGCCGCCCACCGCCGCGCCCACGGCTCGCCCGCGCTGTCCCTGGCCTGGGGGCCGTGGGCCCCGACCGGCGGCATGACCGGCGCCCTGGACGACGCCGACCTCGCCCGCATGTCGCGCGGCGGCATGACCCCCCTGTCGGCCGAGGAGGGCACCGCCCTGTTCGACCGGGCGGTCCGCACCGACCGCGCGGCGCTGGCCCCGCTCCGCCTGAACCCGTCCGCCCTGCGCGCGCAGGGCGGTGAACTCGCCCCGGTCTTCGCGGCGTTGGCTGGGCGCACGGTACGCCGGGCGGCGGCCGCCGCCGACGGCACCGGGCCCGCCTTCGCCGACCGCATGGCCGCTCTCGGCGAGGCGGAACGCGCCGCCGCGCTGCTGCACACCGTCCGCGTCCACGTGGCCGCCGTCCTCGGGCACACCGGGCCCGGCACCGTGGAGACCGACCGCGCCTTCAAGGAACTCGGCTTCGACTCGCTCGCCGCGATCGAACTGCGCAACTCCCTGTCCGCCGAGACCGGGCAGCGGCTGCCCGCCACCCTGGTCTTCGACCACCCCTCGCCCGAGGCGCTCGCCGCCCACCTCGGCACCCTCGTCGCCGGTACAGGGGCGGGGGCGGGCGGCGCGGAGCGGCGGGCCGGCCGTACCCGGCGGGCCCGCGCCGACGAACCGCTGGCGATCGTCGGCATGGCCTGCCGCTACCCCGGCGACGTCCGCTCCCCGCAGGACCTGTGGCGGCTGGTCGCCGACGGCACCGACGCCATCGGGGACTTCCCCGCCGACCGGGGCTGGGACGTGGACCGCGTCGTCGACCCCACCCGGCAGCGTCCCGACACCTCCTACGTGGGCCGGGGCGGCTTCCTGTACGACGCGGGCGACTTCGACGCCGCGTTCTTCGGCATCAGCCCCAAGGAGGCGCTCGTCACCGACCCGCAGCAGCGGCTGCTGCTGGAGACCTCCTGGGAGGCGCTGGAGAGCGCGGGCATCGACCCGCTCTCCCTCAAGGGCAGCCCGACCGGTGTGTTCGCGGGCGTGCAGTACCACGACTACTTCGGCAGCTTCGGCTCCGGCAGCATCATCTCCGGCCGGGTCGCCTACACCCTCGGACTGGAGGGGCCTTCGCTGTCGGTCGACACCGCCTGCTCCTCCTCGCTGGTGGCGCTGCACCTGGCCGGGCAGTCGCTGCGCCAGGGAGAGTCCACGCTCGCGCTGGTCGGGGGCGTCGCGGTCATGGCCACCCCGGAGACCTTCGTCGAGTTCAGCCGGCAGGGCGCGCTCGCCCCCGACGCCCGCACCCGCGCCTTCGCGGACGCGGCCGGTGGCACGGTGTGGGGCGAGGGCGTCGGCGTCCTCGTGGTGGAGCGTCTCTCGGACGCCCGCCGCAACGGCCACCCGGTCCTCGCCGTCGTCCGCGGCACCGCCGTCAACCAGGACGGCGCGTCCAACGGGCTGACCGCGCCCAACGGCCCCTCCCAGGAACGCGTCATCCGCCAGGCCCTGGAGAACGCCCGGCTCACCACCGCCGACGTCGACGTGGTGGAGGCGCACGGCACCGGCACCACGCTCGGCGACCCGATCGAGGCGCAGGCGCTGCTGGCCACGTACGGGCAGGACCGGCCCGAGGACCGCCCGTTGTGGCTGGGCTCGGTCAAGTCCAACATCGGGCACACCCAGGCCGCCGCCGGAGTCGCCGGGGTCATCAAGATGGTGCAGGCGATGCGGTACGGCACGCTCCCCAGGACCCTGCACGTCGACCGGCCGTCCACCGAGGTGGACTGGGAGGCCGGGCAGGTGCGCCTGCTGACGGAGGAGCGGTCCTGGCCGGAGGCCGGGCGCCCGCGCCGGGCCGGGGTGTCGTCCTTCGGGATCAGCGGTACCAACGCCCACGTCGTCCTCGAACAGGCCCTGGACGGCGAACCGGTCGACCCGGCCGCATCCGGGGTCCGGAGCGCGCCCGTGAACCCGGCCGCAGCCGTGGCCCCGAGCGAAGCCGTAGCCCCGGCCGAACAGGCCGTACGAGCCGATCAAGCCGATCGAGCCGTTCAGGGCGCACCGGCCGAACAGGCCGTACCGGCCGATCAGGCCGTTCAGGGCGCACCGGCCGTCCGGTCCGACGAGCCCGGATCCGCCCCGGCGGCACCGGGAACCACCGCCCCGGGACTCGCCGTCCCCTGGCTGCTCACGGCCAAGTCGTCCGCCGCCCTCGCCGGTCAGGCCGCCGCGCTGCTCGCCCACCTCGACGCCCACCCCGGCCTCGACCCGTCCGACGTCGGCTGGTCGCTGGCGACCACCCGCGCCCGCTTCCCCCACCGGGCCGCCGTCACCGGCACCGGCCCCACCGAACTGCGCGCGGGGCTCACCGCGCTGGCCGCCGGGGACACCGCCCGCAACCTCTACCAGGGCACCGCCACCGGCCGTGCCCGGCCCGTCTTCGTCTTCCCGGGCCAGGGCTCCCAGTGGTCCGGCATGGCCACCGAACTTCTCGCGGAATCACCGGTGTTCGCCGCCCGGATGGCCGAGTGCGCCGACGCGCTGAAGCCGTACACCGACGGGGACCTCCGCGCGGAACTGCGCGGGCGACTCGACCGCGTCGACATCGTCCAGCCGCTGCTGTGGGCGGTCATGGTGTCACTGGCGCACACCTGGAGCAGCCACGGCGTCACGCCGTCCGCGGTCATCGGCCACTCCCAGGGCGAGATCGCCGCCGCCTGCGCGGTGGGCGCGCTGTCCCTGGACGACGGCGCGCGGGTGGTCGCGCTGCGCTCCCGGGCCATCGCCGAACTGCTGTCCGGCTCCGGCGGCATGATGTCCGTCGGGGAGGGCGCCGACCAGGTGCGGACCCGGATCGCCGAGTGGGGCGGCAGGCTCTCCGTCGCCGCCGTCAACGGTTCCGCCTCCACGGTCGTCTCCGGCGACTCCGACGCCCTCGACGAACTCCTCGCCCGGCTGCGCGCCGAGCACGTCCGTGCCAAGCGGCTGCCCGTGGACTACGCCTCGCACAGCGCCCACGTGGAGTCCCTGCGCGAACGCCTCGCCGACGTGCTCGACGGGATCCGCCCGCGCGCCACCGACGTCCCCTTCTACTCCACCGTCACCGGAACCGCGGTCGACACCGCCGAACTCGGCGCCGACTACTGGTACACCAACCTCCGCAGCACCGTGCTGTTCGAGGAGGCGGTACGCGGCGCCGCCGCCGACGGACACGCCCTGTTCGTCGAGTGCAGCCCGCACCCGGTGCTCACCGTCGGCATCCAGGAGACCGACGCCGCCGTGGCCGCCGTCGGCTCGCTGCGCCGCGACGAGGGCGGACGGGACCGGCTGCTCGTCGCCCTGGGCGAGGCGTTCACCCACGGCGCCGCCGTGGACTGGAGCACCGTCGCCGAGGGCCGCCGCACCCGCCACGTCCCGCTGCCGCCGTACGCCTTCCAGCGCGAGCGGTACTGGCTCGACTCCACCGCCACCGGCGCCGATGTCACCGCCGCCGGTCTCGCGGCCACCGACCACGCGCTGCTCGGCGCCGCGATGGTACGGGCCGGCAGTGGGGAGGCGGTCCTCACCGGCCGTATCTCCGCCGGCACCCACCCCTGGCTGAACGAGCACCGGGTCGCCGGCCGGCTGCTGTTCCCCGGCACCGGACACCTCGAACTCGCCCTGCGCGCGGGCGACCAGGTCGGCTGCGGCGACCTCGTCGAACTGACCCTCCACGCCCCGCTGATCCTGCCCGAGCACGGTGCCGTGCGGCTCCAGGCCGTCGTCGGCCCGCCCGAGGGCGCCAACCGCCCGCTGACCCTCTGGTCGCGCGCGGAGAGCGCCGACGAGGATCAGCCCTGGACCCGGCACGCCGACGGCCTCCTCGCCCCCACCGGCACCCTCCCCGCCGTCGTCGAACCGCTCACCGCCTGGCCGCCGCAGGGCGCCGACCCGGTCCCGCTGGACGGCCTGTACGACGAACTCGCCGAACTCGGTCTGGGCTACGGTCCCCTGTTCCAGGGGCTGCGCGCCGCCTGGCGCACCGAGGACGCCCTCTACGCCGAGGTCGCCACCGAGGCCCCCGTCGACGGCTTCGCCCTGCACCCGGCCCTGTCGGACGCCGCCCTGCACACCGTCGGTCTCACCGACGCCGCCGGTGACCGGGCGCTGCTGCCGTTCGCCTGGTCCGGCGTACGGCTGCACGCCACCGGCGCCACCGCGCTGCGCGTCGAGGTCCGTGCCCGCGGCGAGGGCACCGTCTCTCTCGTGCTCACCGACCCCGCCGGCGACCCCGTCGCCACGGTCGACTCCCTCGCCCTGCGCCCGTTGCGCGCCGACACGGTCGACGCCGCCGCCCGATCCACCCGGTCCGGTGCGCTCTACCGCGTCGACTGGGTGCCCGCACCCGCCCCGACGGAGCCCGTGCCCGCGCCCGAGGAACTGGAGGTGCTGCGCGCCCCGGCGGGGGCCGACGCCGCCGGGACACGCGCGGCCGTCGCCGCCGTGCTCGACGGCCTGCGCGCCCGGCTCACCGATGAACGGCACGCTGACGAGCGGCCCGTGGACGAGCGCGGAGGCGACCGTATCCTCGTGGTCGTCACCGGCACCGACACGGCGGGGGCGGCGGTCGGCGGTCTGGTCCGCTCGGCGCAGTCGGAGAACCCCGGCCGCATCGTCCTGATCGAGGCCGACAACGCGACCGTGACCGACACCGACACCAGGAGCGAGACCGAGACCGGCGCCGAGAGCGCGGCCGACACCGAGCGCGCGGCCGGCGTCGCCGCAGATACCGCCTCCGGCCTCGCCCGTCTCGCCGAGGCCGTCGCCACGGGCGAGCCGCACCTCGCGCTGCACGACGGCGCCTGGCACGTGCCGCGCCTCGCCCGCGTCACGCCTTCCGCCCCGGATCCGGCCGACGACCCGGACCGGGATCCCGGGGCCACGGGCCGGCGCAGCGCTTCCGCCGAACCGGCGGTCACCGAACCGACCGTCGCCGGACCGGCCGTCACCGGACCCGGTCTCGGCACCGGCACCGTTCTGCTGACCGGTGCGACCGGCGCCCTCGGCGGCATCGTCGCCCGCCACCTGGCCGGTGAACGGGGCGTGCGGCATCTGCTGCTGCTCAGCCGGAGCGGCGCGCCCGACGCCCTCGTCTCCGAACTGACCGCGCTGGGTGCCGAGGTCACCACCGCCGCCTGCGACGTCGCCGACCGGGACGCGCTCGCCGCCGTCCTCGCCGCGATACCCGCCGACCGCCCGCTGACCGCCGTGATCCACGCGGCCGGCGTCCTGGCCGACGGCGTGCTCGCCTCCCTCACCCCCGAACGCGTCGACACGGTCTTCCGCCCCAAGGTCGACGCGGCCTGGAACCTGCACGAACTCACCGCGGACCTCGGCCTGTCGGCGTTCGTGCTGTTCTCCTCCTCCGCCGCGACGCTCGGCTCCCCGGGCCAGGGCAACTACGCCGCCGCCAACGCCTACCTCGACGCCCTCGCCACGTACCGACGGGACCGGGGCCTGCCCGCGCACTCCCTGGCCTGGGGCCTGTGGGACCGGGCGAGCGGCATGACCGGCGCCCTCGACGACAACGACCGGGCACGCATCGCCCGCGGCGGAGTCGCCCCGCTGTCGACCGAGGACGGGCTCGCCCTGTTCGACGCGGCCCTGCGCGGTGGCGAACCCGTCGTCCTGCCGGTGCGCCTCGACACCGCCGCGCTGCGCGCCCAGGCGGACGCCCTCGCCCCGCTGTTCCGCGGTCTGGTGCCCGTACGGCGTGTCCTCGCGGCGGGCCGGGCCGGGACGTCCGGCGCGGCCCCGCTGCGGGACCGGCTCGCCGCCCTGCTGGAACCCGAGCGCGAACCGTTCCTCACCGAACTCGTCCGGAGCCGCGTCGCCACCATCCTCGGCTACCGCTCCGCCCAGGACGTCGGCCGCACCCTGGCCTTCCGGGAACTCGGCTTCGACTCGCTGGCCGCCGTGGAGCTGCGCAACGGCCTCGCCGCCGCGACCGGGCTGCGGCTGCCCGCCACCCTCGTCTTCGACCACCCCACCCCGGCGGAGCTCGCCCGCCATCTGCTCGGCGAGCTGACCGGCACCCTCGACGCCCCCGCCCCCGGATCCGCACCCGGGGCCGATGTACGGGCCGCCGCAGACGAACCCATCGCCATCGTCGGCATGGCCTGCCGCTTCCCCGGTGGCATCGCCTCGCCGGAGGACCTGTGGCGGCTCGTGACCGAGGGCCGCGACGCCGTCGGGGAGTTCCCCACCGACCGGGGCTGGGACATCGAGACCCTGTACGACCCGACCCTGGACCGGCCCGGCACCAGCTACACCCGGCACGGCGCGTTCCTGTACGACGCCGCCGGATTCGACCCCGCCTTCTTCGGCATGGACGAGGAGGAGGCCCTGGTCACCGACCCGCAGCAGCGGCTGCTGCTGGAGACGTCCTGGGAGGCCCTGGAACGTGCCTCCATCGACCCGGCCGCCCTCCGCGGCTCCGACACCGGAGTGTTCGCCGGGGTGATGTACCACGACTACTTCGGCAGCTTCGGCTCCGGCAGCGTGGTCTCCGGACGGGTCGCCTACACCCTCGGGCTGGAGGGGCCGACGCTCTCCGTCGACACCGCCTGCTCCTCCTCCCTGGTGGCCCTGCACCTGGCCGCCCAGGCCCTGCGCCAGGGCGACTGCTCCCTCGCCCTGGCCGGGGGCGTCACCGTCATGGCCACCCCGGGCACGTTCGTGGAGTTCAGCCGCCACCGCGGACTGTCCCGCGACGGCCGTTGCCGTCCCTTCGCGGACGCCGCCGACGGCACCGGCTTCGGCGAGGGCGCCGGTGTGCTGCTGCTGGAACGCCTCTCCGACGCCCGCCGCAACGGCCGTACGGTCCTGGCCGTCCTGCGCGGCACCGCCGTCAACCAGGACGGCGCCTCGAACGGCATCACCGCCCCCAACGGCCCCGCGCAGCAACGCGTCATCCGCCGCGCGCTCGAAGCGGCCGGGGTGGCCGCCGCCGACGTCGACACGGTCGAGGCGCACGGCACCGGAACCACCCTCGGCGACCCCATCGAGGCCCAGGCCCTGATCGCCACGTACGGTGCCGAGCACACCGAGGAGCGGCCGCTCTGGCTCGGCTCGGTCAAGTCCAACCTGGGCCACACCCAGGCCGCCGCCGGGGTCGCCGGAGTCATCAAGATGGTGCAGGCGATCCGCAACGAGACCCTGCCGGCCAGCCTCGGCATCGACCGGCCCTCCCGGCACGTGGAGTGGGAGGGCGGCAACGTCCGGCTGCTGGCCGAGTCCCGCCCCTGGCCGGACCCGGGCCGCCCGCGCCGCGCGGGCGTCTCCTCCTTCGGCATCTCCGGCACCAACGCCCATGTCATCGTCGAGGCCGCACCGCCCAAGGCCCCGGCCGCCCCGGCCCCGGAGCCGCCCACCGCCACCCTCGCGCCCGCCACCGTGCCCGTGCCCTGGCTGCTGTCCGGCCACACCCCGCAGGCGCTGCGCGCCCAGGCCGCACGGCTGCTGGACCACCTGACCGGCATCCCGGGCACTTCGACCGGCACCCCGACCGGCACCCCGGACACCCGGGCCGGCACCCCCGAGACCGGACCGCACCGGATCGCCGGGGCCCTCGCCCACGCGCGCACCGCGCTCGGCCATCGCGCCGCCGTCGTCGGACGCACCCGTGAGGACCTGGTCACCGGACTGCGGTCGCTGGTCGAGGGCCGCACCCCGCCCACCGGCACCACCGGTACGGCCACCGACGGCAAACTGGCCCTGCTCTTCTCCGGCCAGGGCTCCCAGCTGCCCGGCATGGGCACCGGACTCGCCGCCGCGTTCCCCGTCTTCGCCACCACCCTCGACGAGGTCCGCGTCCAGCTCGACCCGCTGCTGGACCGGCCGCTCGCCGAAGTCATCGGCTCCGCCGAGCTGTTGGAGCGCACCGAGTACACCCAGCCCGCCCTGTTCGCCTTCGAGGTGGCCCTGTTCCGGCTGCTGGAGTCGTTCGGCGTCCGGCCCGACCTGCTGGCCGGGCACTCCATCGGCGAGTTCGCCGCCGCGCACGTGGCGGGCGTCCTCGGACTCCAGGACGCCTGTCGGCTCGTCGCCGCGCGGGGCCGCCTCATGCAGGCGCTCCCCGAGGGCGGCGTGATGATCGCCGTACGCGCCGCGGAGGACGAGGTCGTACCGCTGCTCGGCGACGGCGACGGCGACGGCGGGAGCGACGGCGTCGGCATCGCGGCCGTCAACGGGCCCGCGGCCGTCGTGATCTCCGGACCGGCCGGACCGGCCCGCGCGCTCGCCGCCCGTTTCGACCGCACCAAGGAACTGACTGTCAGTCACGCCTTCCACTCCGCCCTGATGGAACCGATGCTCCAGGAGTTCCGCGAGGTCGCGGAGTCGGTCACGTACGGCCCCCTGCGCATCCCCCTCGTGTCCACCCTCACCGGGGCCCCGGTCGGCGCCGACGAACTGTCCACCCCCGACTACTGGGTGCGGCACGCCCGCGAGACGGTCCGCTTCGCGGACGCCGTGGCCCGCCTGCGCGACGCGGGCGTACGGCACTTCGCCGAGGCCGGACCCGGCGGCGCGCTCACCGCCGCGGCCCGCGACTGCCTGCCCGACGGCTCCGCCGTCGTCCCGCTCCAGCGCAAGGACCGGCCGGAGGCGGAGGCCCTCGTCGCCGGGCTGGCCGCCCTGCACGTGCACGGGGCCGCCGTCGACTGGTCGGGGCTGCTGTCCCACCGTGACGGATCCGACCTGCCCACCTACGCCTTCCAGCGCGACTCCTACTGGGTGACCGGAGACTCGGCCGCGACGACCCCCGCCACCGGACACCCGCTGCTCGGCACCGCCGTCGAACGCGCCGATGCCGACGCCACCCTGTACACCGCGCGGCTCTCCCTCCCCGCCCAGCCGTGGCTGGCCGACCACGCCGTCGGCGGCGTACCGCTGCTGCCGGGCACGGCGTTCGTCGAGACGGCCCTCGCCGCCGGGGCCCAGCTGGACTGCCCGGTGATCGACGAACTGACCCTCGCGCAGCCGCTGGTACTGCCCGTGAACGGCACCGTCCGCCTCCAGTGCACCGTCGGCGAACCGGACGCCGGCGGCGCCCGCGCCTTCCACGTGTACGCAGCGCCCGCCGACGGCGGACCGTGGACCGTCCACGCCACCGGAATCCTCCGGCCCGCGGATCGGGAGCCCGTCCGCGCCACCGGCACCCCTCGGGAGGCGCCCGCCGCCCCGGAAACCGCCCACGACCTGACCGCCTGGCCGCCCCCCGGCGCCGAACCGGTCGACGTGGACGGCGTCTACGACCGGCTCGCCGGACTGGGCGCCGAGTACGGCCCACGCTTCCAGGGACTGCGCGCCGCCTGGCGCCTCGGTGACGAGGTGTACGCCGAGGTCGCCGTGGACACGGCGGGCGCCCCGTTCGCCCTGCACCCGGCCCTGTTCGACGCCGCGCTGCACGCCATCGGGCTGCGCGCCGGGGCCCCGGAACGGATGGCCCTGCCGTTCTCCTGGAACGGCGTCGAACTGTACGCCGAGGCCCCGACGGCCCTGCGGGTGCGGATAGCCCCGCTGGGACAGGGCGCGGTGCGCGTCGACGCCGCCGACGCCGACGGGCGGCCGGTGGCGCGGGTCGCGTCGCTGACGCTGCGGGAGGTGGACCCCGCGCGGATCGCCACGGCCGCCGCGGGCGGGCACGACGACCTGTTCGCCCTCGACTGGGTGCCCACGAACGTGCCCGCCGCCCCGCAGGCCGGCCGGTGGACCGTGCTCGGCACCGGCCATGACACCCTGGCCGCCGCACTGGCCGGGGAGACCGCCGAGGTCACCACCGCCGCCGATCTGGCGGAGGCCGCCGCCCACGCCCCGGACGTCCTGGTCGTCCCGCACTCCGGCGGCGATCGCCCCGAGGAGATCCGGGCAGCGACCCGGCGGTTGCTGGCCACGGTGCGGGACTGGCTCGCCGACGAGCGGTTCGGCGGCACCGGCCTGGTCGTGACCACCCGGGGCGCCACCGGCCCCGGGTGGACCGGGGCCACCGATATGGGCCCCGGGCACACCGCGACCACCGCGGCCACCGCGGCCACCGATCCGGGCCGCACCACGGTCACCGACCCCGGCGCCGCCGCCGCATGGGGTCTGATCCGCTCGGCCCAGTCCGAGCACCCCGACCGGATCGTCCTCGCCGACCTCGACGACAGCGCCGCCTCACGCAGACTGCTGCCCTCCGCCGTCGCCTCCGGTGAACCCCAACTGGCCCTGCGCGACGGCATGATGAGCACCCCGAGACTGGTGCGCGCGCCCCGCGGCACCGAGGCGGCCCCGGTCGACTGGACGGGCGGCGTCCTGATCACCGGTGGGACCGGCGCCCTCGGCCGGCTGGTGGCCCGCCATCTGGTCACCGCCCACGGCGCCACCCGGCTGGTCCTGCTCAGCCGTACCGGGGCCGACGCGACCGGCGCCGGGGAGTTGCGCGAGGAACTGACCGCCCTCGGCGCCCGGGTGACCTTCGCCGCCTGCGACGCCGCCGACCGCGCCGCCCTCGCCCGCGTCCTCGACGAGCACCCGGTCACCGCCGTGGTGCACACCGCGGGCGTCCTCGCCGACGCCGTCCTCACCTCGCTCACGCCCGAGCGGCTGGACACCGTGCTGCGGCCCAAGCTCGACGCCGCCTGGCACCTGCACGAACTCACCGCGGACCGGCCCCTGACGGCGTTCGTGCTGTTCTCGTCCGCGGCCGGTCTGCTCGGCAGCCCGGGCCAGGCCGGATACGCCGCGGGCAACGCCTTCCTCGACGCCCTCGCCGCGTACCGCAGGTCCCAGGGGCTGCCTGGTATCTCGCTCGCCTGGGGCGCGTGGGCGGGCAGCGGCGGCATGGCGGACCGGCTCGGCGACACCGACGCCCACCGCATCGCCTCCGGCGGCGTCCTCGCCCTCGACGCGCGAACAGGCCTGGACCTCTTCGACACGGCGGTGGGACGCGAGGAACCGGTCCTGCTGCCCGCCCGCCTCGACCTGGGCGCGCGGGACTCCCACCGGATCGCGCCGCTGCTGCGCGGACTGGTGCGCGCCCCGCGCCGGACCGGCGCCGCCACGACGGCCGCCTCGGCCGCGCTCCGCCGCGACCTGGCCGCGCGCGGCCCCGAGCAGCGGTCCGCCCGCCTGCTGGAACTCGTACGGGACGAGGCCCGACAGGTGCTCGGGACCGAGGAGTTCGACGCCGAACTGCCCTTCAAGGACCTCGGCTTCGACTCACTGACCGCCGTGGAGTTCCGCAACCGGCTCAACGAGGCGACCGGGCTCCGGCTCTCCGCCACCCTCGTCTTCGACCACCCCAGCCCGGCGGCGCTCACCGAGCACCTGGCCGCCGAACTGGCCCCGCCCGAGGGGGAGAAGCCCAGGGGGACGGACGGCGAGGACGACGAGGAGGCCACCGTCCGCGCGGCCCTGGCCGCCCTTCCCCTGGCGAGACTCCGTGAGGCCGGGCTGCTGGACGGTCTGCTCGACCTCGCCGGAGTACGCCCCGTCCGGGAGCGCGCCGCGAACGAGACGCCCGGCCGCCCCTCGATCGACGCGATGGACGCCGAGAGCCTGATCACCCTGGCGCTCGACGACCTCGTCCGCGACGACGACGCCCCGTGACCGTCCGCGACGACGTGCCGGGACCGTCTCCGTTCGCGAAGACGTCCCGGGACGGTCTCCGTTCGCGACGACGCCCGTGACAAGGAAGAGGACCATGGCCGAGCCCCAGAAGCCGGACACCAGGCTGGTCGAGGCGCTGCGCGCCTCGCTGAAGGAGACCGAACGGCTGCGGGAGCGCAACCGTGCCCTGACCGCCGCGGCCCGGGAACCGATCGCGATCGTCGGGATGGCGTGCCGCTACCCCGGCGGCGTCACCACGCCCGAGGAGCTGTGGCGGCTCGTCGCGGACGGCGTGGACGGCATCGGCGCGTTCCCCGACGACCGCGGCTGGGACCCGGACCTGTACGACCCGACGCCCGGGACCCCCGGCCGCTCCGCCACCCGGCAGGGCGGATTCCTGTACGACGCGGGGGACTTCGACGCCGCGTTCTTCGGCATCGGCCCGCACGAGGCGCGGATCATGGACCCCCAGCAGCGGCTGCTGCTCGAGGGCTCCTGGGAGGCGCTGGAGAACGCGGGAATCGACCCGACGTCGCTGCGCGGCAGCCGCACCGGGGTCTTCGCGGGCCTCATGTACCACGACTACTTCGGCAGCTTCGGTTCCGGAAGCGTCGCCTCCGGCCGTATCGCCTACACCCTGGGTCTGGAGGGCCCGGCGCTCACCGTGGACACGGCCTGTTCCTCGTCACTGGTGGCGCTGCACCTGGCGGCGCGGGCACTGCGGGAGGGGGAGTGCACGCTGGCCCTGGCGGGCGGGGTGACGGTGATGGCCTCGCCGGGCACCTATGTCGAGTTCAGCCGCCAGGGCGGGCTCTCCCCGGACGGCCGGTGCCGGTCCTTCTCCGACGACGCCGACGGTACCGGGTTCTCGGAAGGACTCGGTGTGCTGGTGTTGGAGCGGTTGTCGGATGCGCGGCGGTCGGGGCGTCGGGTGTGGGGGGTGGTGCGGGGTTCGGCGGTGAATCAGGATGGTGCGTCGAAT